>NZ_JBJDOA010000012.1:0-190668 GCF_044900785.1 Pseudomonas sp. NPDC087358 | reverse complement strand
CCACCGAGTGGCCTGATTCTACTGCCGGTGCCCGGCAGATCGCTGGCAAGCCAAGCTCCCACGGCCTTCGGCCAGAATCAAAAGCAGGCGGCGCAGGAGAGGTGATCGCTTCTGCCCGGAGGGCGTGGGAGTCTGGCTTGCCGACGATCTGGCGCGAAGCGCCAGCCAACCCTGTGCACGCCATACCCCTGACCCACCGCATCGCCTGATATCACTGCCGGTGCCCGGCAGATCGCTGGCAAGCCGAGCTCCCACGGCCTACGGCCAGAATCAAAAGCACACAGCAACAGATGCCGACCGCTTCTGCCCGGAGGGCGTGGGAGTCTGCCGGGGCGGCGCTCCACCTTGCCGCCGATCTGGCGCGAAGCGCCAAGCAACCCTGTGCACGCCATACCCCTGACCCACCGCATCGCCTGATATCACTGCCGGTGCCCGGCAGATCGCTGGCAAGCCGAGCTCCCACGGCCTCTGGCCAGAATCAAATCACACAGCAACAGATGTCGATCGCTTCTGCCCGGAGGGCGTGGGAGTCTGCCGGGGTGGCGCTCCACCTTGCCGACGATCTGGCGCGAAGCGCCAGCCAAGCCTGTACACGCCATACCCCTGACCCACCGCGCCGTCATTCTATTGCCGGTGCCCGGCAGATCGCGGGAACGATCACCTGCAGATGACCCGCCGCTATCGCGAGCAAGCTCACTCCTACAGGGCCGTGTGCCCAGCGCTATCGAAAAGCCACAAAGGCCGCGGGTACGGCGCTATCCCAGGCTTCGCAGAATCTCCTCGGTGGCCATCACCTGCGCATACTCGCCATGCAGGTTGGCCAGGGACATGGCATGGATGTCCTCGGCTGTGCGCGGATGACCAAAATAGTCTGCGCCGTCGAAGGTGTAACAGGCGTCGTGGGGCACGATGACCTCAAAGCCCAGATTGCCGCCCGTGCGTGCGCTGGACTCCACCGAGTTGTTGGTCACGACTCCGACGATCACCAGTTGATTGATCCCGTCGGCCCGCAACCATCCCTCGAGCGCCGAATGGCAGAAGGCGTCCGGCACCTGCTTGTGCAACTCCCCTTCGCCGTCCAACGGCAAGAACGCAGGCTGGAACTCGACGCCCGACTGCCGGGGCCAGAACACTGAATCCTGCGAACGGGAAAAATGCCGGACGTGAATCACCGTGCGCCCGCTCTGCCGCCACGCTGCAAGCAGCGCCAACATCTGTTGCTCTGCCTGAGGATTGTTTCGCCGACCCAGTTTCGGGTGATTGATGCCTTGCTGCATGTCGATGATCACCAGCGCGGCTTTGTCGTGGATGTCCATTGTTCCTCTCTTGTTGATCGCTCACCTACACAGGCACTGCGGCTACCGTCGCAGCACCGTTTTCCGGCGCTCGCGATGTTCCCTGCGCCAGCGCTGGCAAGCCATGCGGTTACTGGCTATTTAACGCACTGAAGTGCCTGGCAAGATCCTGCTCGGCAAACAGCTCGATCACGAAGTCGACGAACGCTCGGGTCTTGCCCGGCAGCAGTTTGTGCTCACTGTAATAGATGCTGATATTGCCGTCCTCGACATACCAGTCGGGCAACACTCGCTGCAGCGTAGCGTTGCGCAGATAGGGCAAGGCGAATGGCATGCTCACCAACGCGACCCCCAGGTCCTGTGTGGCAGCGCGGCACGCCGCGTCGGAATCGCTCAAAGTCATCCGCACGTTCAGGCGCAAAGGGCTCTGCTCCCGGCTGCGATGACTCAGGGGCCAGGAGCGCACCCTTCCGGTCTGCGGAGAACGAATCACGATGGCGTCGCACTCACTCAGATCATCGGGGTGGTCAATTCCCGGATGCGCCTGCAGCCACTGCGGTGATGCCACCAGCACGCGATGGGCCGGCGCCAGCCTGCGTGCCACAACCCCCAGCGGCAGGTCGAAGCCGCCACCAATCGCCGCATCGAAACCCTGACCGATCAGGTCCACCTGGCGGTTATCGAAGTGCCAGTCGGGGGTGATCGCCGGATAGCGCCGCAAAAATTCGCCCAGCAGCGGCACCACATATAAACAGCCGAAAACAGTGCCTACGCTGACCTTCAAGGTGCCGGCCGGACTGCCTTCGGCGCTGGCCAGATTGGCAACGGCGTTCTGGATGGTGTTGAAGCTGGTGCGCACCTCTTCGAGAAATCGTTGACCGGCTTCAGTCAAGGTCAGCCGCCGGGTACTACGCTGGAACAGCCGCACGCCCATTCTGGCCTCCAGCTTTGCCACGCTCTTGCCCACGGCGGCGGGAGTCAGGCTCAGCCGCCGGGCAGCCGCGGCGAAGCTGCCGACTTCGGCGCTGCGCACAAAGCATTCAATGCTGCTGAAGTTTCCCATCGTACTCATTCACAACTTCTGGTTTACACAGACTATAGCGATTACTGGCTACCGAGGATGCAATCGACCACAGATACTGACGTCCATCCACTCACTGCTCAACGGTTACAGGAGATCAACATGACTCACCCAACCAACCTCATCGGTAAAGTAGCACTGGTTCAAGGCGGCTCCCGCGGCATCGGCGCGGCGATTGTCAAACGTCTGGCCGAACAGGGCGCAGCGGTTGCTTTCACCTTCGTCAGCTCCGAAGACAAGGCCCGCGCACTGCAGGACAGCATCACTTCCGGCCGTGGCAAAGCCTTGGCGATCAAGGCCGACAGCGCCAGTGCCGAAGCGATTCGCAGCGCCGTCAGCCAGACCGTGGAAGCCTTCGGCGGCGTCGACATCCTGGTCAATAACGCTGGCGTACTGGCCATCGCGCCACTGGAAGAGTTCACCCTGGAAGATTTCGACCGCACACTTGCGATCAACGTACGCAGCGTGTTCATCGCAAGCCAGGAAGCCGCCCGCCATATGAAAGAAGGCGGTCGCATCATCAACATCGGCAGCACCAACGCCGAGCGCATGCCTTTCGGCGGTGGCGGCGTGTACGCCATGAGCAAATCGGCACTGGTGGGTCTGACCAAAGGCCTGGCCCGCGACCTCGGCCCACGCGGTATCACCATCAACAATGTTCAGCCAGGCCCGGTGGACACCGACATGAACCCGGCCGACAGTGATTTCGCCAGCTCGCTCATGGGGCTGATGGCCATCCCCCGTTACGGCAGGGCTGAAGAAATCGCCGCCATGGTTGCCTACCTGGCAGGCCCGGAAGCGGGCTACGTCACGGGCGCCAGCCTGACCATCGACGGCGGCTTCGGCGCCTGAGAACCAGGCCTGCACCCGTCGCGCCCGGCCCCGGACTCCTCACAGGAACCGGGGCCGGGTGCTTTTCTGCTTAAGCGCATGAAAATTCTGAAAAAAAGTTTTGCCTTCGTAATAACTTTCGACTACATTAGCGCGCCTCGACAGACTGAACGTCTGAAGAGATACGGTGAAGTGTCCGAGTGGCTTAAGGAGCACGCCTGGAAAGTGTGTATACAAGAAATTGTATCGAGAGTTCGAATCTCTCCTTCACCGCCACATTCGATGTAAGCGAAACCCCTGAGATTCCTCGAGAACTCAGGGGTTTTGTGTTTTCGGGGTCCGCGCAGCAAGCCGTGCCCCCATGACCCCATGCGGGTGACCTTTCACTCGTTCGAGTGAACAACCCATCCGATACGACAGATTCCCCCGTGCGTATTCCCCCCCGAGCTGTTTTAACAACCGCAGAACATCGGAAAGCCCCGCGTCCACTCAATTGACCAGCTATGGTCTATTCGTTGCTGACTTTTCTAACGCGACAACTTAGTACGCGGCTAGTTTCATGCAAGATCACCCAGCCCGTATTCCGGCCCCCATTGCGCGCCCTGTCAGCACCATAGACAGGGCGCGAATTCGCAGGAGTAGGTTGATGAACGGTATTGGCAAACGTCTCAAACAGGAAAGGAAACGCTTGAATCTGACGCAGAGCGCTTTGGGAGCCATAGGCGGTGTAGAAGCCAACGCTCAAGGCCACTATGAAAGCGGACAACGTCTGCCCAGAGCCGACTATCTGTTCCGCGTCGCGGCAGCGGGTGTCGACATCAACCGCGTCGTGACCGGGGTAGATTCGAGCAACCGGACGCAAGGGCCTGCACTGACGGCGCTGATGGCCGGGCAGACAGCGGAAGATGGCGATAACGCCCAGAGTGTGGTGAGGATCATCGGTCAGTTACGACAGAGCCTGTGGGTCACCGCCAATGCGCTGTGCGAAGTGACGCGGCTGATCGACGCCAGTGAGCAGCAGTTGAGCGGCAACCCGATGGAGGATCACTTGCGGGTCTTGCAGGGAGACGCCGACCTGTTCGCCGCCCTGGCGCTGGCCAAAGTGCAAAAAGTCGATCACGAGACCCATTAGCCCGGCACCTCAGCGCTGACAGCCCCCTTCCTCCAGTGGTAGCCTTGCGCCACACAGGGAGGGGTTCAATGAAACAGTTTGCAGTCGCACTGGCGGCATCTGCGCTGTGCCTTAGCGGCGCGGCCAATGCAGAGGTGTTCAAGTGCATCACCCGCGATGGCAAGGTCAGCTTCGCCTCGACGCCCTGCCCCAGCTATGTCGGTGAAACGACGCAGCTACACCGCCCTGCCGCCGCCCGTCTTTCCAGTGACTGGGAAGAAGCCGACTTCCCCCATCGGGTCAACAAGAACGCCACCGAAATCCTGCAGGTCAGCCGGCGCAGGAAGATCATCATTACCAATGAAAAGGAAATCTCCGACCGCCTGCAAAGCATTCGCCCGCCTCCGCCCGGCGTACCGTCCACTTGTGTCGCGCCGATGTACGACAGCGCCTGTTTTGACCCTTCGGGTGGAAAGGTCCGGCAGCCGGTCAAGGGCAGTCTGTTTCACTGACGTCCATCCCCTGTAGCAGTCCGCCTTGCCGGCGGCGACGAACTGGACACTGCCACGCCGGCAAGCCGTGTTGCGGCACAAGCACGAGATCGACTCGCTAAAGACTCACCCACGCGAACACCGCTTACTTCTGGTTTTTCTGAACTGAATATTTATCGGCGCCGATGTTACCGAATGTGAGAGCTGCTTACAGTCATGCCCCATCGCCAGAACCACAACAACGAGACGGCCATGACCTCCACCGTGCACCTCAAGGAACACGTTCAGCAAGCAGCCAATGAGCTGATTGCCGCGTTCGCCAGCAACGACACCGATGCCTACTTCGCAGCCTTCAGCGAAGACGCCACTTTCCTGTTTTACACCTTGCCCGCCCCGCTGCTGTCACGCGCCGCCTACCGCGAAGTGTGGAATGGCTGGCAAGCCGACGGATTCGCCGTGCTGGATTGCCAGTCGAGCAAGGTCACGATCAGCCTGCAGGGTGATGTGGCGATTTTCATCCATGAGGTGGCCACCCACGTGCGTTTCGGCAGCGAAGAAAGCCGCTTCAATGAACGCGAGACCATTGTCTTTCGTCATCAGGGCCAGCGTTGGTTGGCCTGTCACGAGCATTTGTCGGCACAACCCTGATATTCCGGGCAGGCGAGCGACCGATCAGAGTCCGCCGTCAGCACCCTTGAACACTGATTACGCCCCGCGTCACGCAACCCTTAAGGTCGGCCTTGCCGACCACTGCCAATGCCACGGCCGGACATGATCCGGTCGACAATACGGGCGGCACCCAGGTGCCAGCCTCATAACAACACGACAGCGCGCAGGAAACCGTCATGTCACATCCCACTACCAGCATCGAAACCTTCGGCGTCGAACAAATTCCCGACGATCAACGCGATGCATCGCCCATCGACCTGTTCCGCCTCACTTTCGGCGGTGCCAACACCTTCGCCACGGCGGTGCTCGGCAGCTTTCCGGTGCTGTTCGGCCTGTCGTTCCAGGCCGGTGTCTGGTCGATCCTGCTGGGCATCGTCCTGGGCTCGATCATTCTCGCGCCAATGGGGCTCTTCGGCGCGCTCAACGGCACCAACAACGCTGTTTCTTCAGGGGCTCATTTCGGCGTACACGGGCGAATCGTAGGCTCGTTCCTGTCGCTGCTGACGGCGGTGGCGTTCTTCTCGCTGTCGGTGTGGAGCTCTGGTGATGCGTTGATCGGTGGCGCCAAGCGCATGGTCGGCCTGGCGGAAAACGACCTGACGCTGGCGATCGCGTACGGCATGTTCGCGGTGCTGGTGCTGGTGGTATGCATCTATGGCTTTCGCTTCATGCTGTGGGTCAACAAGATCGCGGTATTCGCCTCAAGCGCTCTGTTTCTGCTTGGTATCTTCGCCTTCAGCGGCAGTTTCGACGCGGGCTTTGCCGGCACCGTCAACCACGGCAGCGAAGGTTTCTGGGCAGCGTTCATCGGCGCGGCGCTGCTGGCCATGAGCAACCCGGTTTCGTTCGGCGCCTTCCTCGGCGACTGGTCGCGCTATATCCCGCGCCAGACCTCGAAGAAACGCATCATGGCCTCGGTGTTCCTGGCGCAGATCTGCACCTTGATTCCGTTCCTGTTCGGCCTGTGCACCGCCACCATCGTCGCCACCCAGGCGCCGCAGTACATCACCGACAACAACTACGTCGGCGGCCTGCTGGCCGTGTCGCCGAGCTGGTTCTTCCTGCCGGTGTGCCTGATCGCAATCATTGGCGGCATGTCCACCGGGACCACTTCGCTGTACGGCACCGGCCTTGATATGTCGAGCATGTTCCCGCGTCTGCTCAACCGTGCCCAGGCGACGATTCTGATCGGTATCGCGGCGATTGCCTTCATCTTCATCGGCCGTTTCGCCTTCAACCTGGTGCAGAGCGTCTCCACCTTCGCCGTGCTGATCGTCACCTGCACCTCGCCATGGATCGTGATCATGGTGCTGGGCCTGATCATCCGCCGTGGCTTCTACCATCCGGCTGACCTGCAAGTGTTCACCCGCGGCCAGAGCGGTGGCCATTACTGGTTCGAAAACGGCTGGAACTGGCGCGGGCTGGGTGCCTGGATTCCGAGCGCGGCCATCGGCCTGTGCTTCGTCAACCTGCCGGGGCAGTTCGTCGGGCCACTGGGCAATCTGGCGGGCGGAATCGACATCAGCCTGCCGATCACCCTGGGTCTGGCGGCGTTGCTGTACATCACGCTGCTGCGCACCTTCCCCGAGCCTGTCGGGGTGTACGGTGAACATGGCCCGCACCCGCTGCTGGGCAGCAATGCCCACCGCAATGTGAAAGAACCGATGGTCATCGGCTGATCCAACGCTGCCATCGCATCAAGGGCCCGCCAAACAGACGGGCCCTTTTTGTTTGCGGCACCGACCGACGGACCGGCTCTGGCTGGCATGAGGCGATGACATCACGCACAATCGGGCCTCACGTCAGCATCCCTATAATAGAAAACGTCAGCTCGACCCACAGGAGATCACCCTCGCATGAACGCAAATGACTGGACCGAAGCTGCCCTGGCGAAATATATCGTGACCAACCCGGTGTTGAAGGCCGAGATCGCCGATCTCCCCCCACAGGAGCAGCACAAGCAGATCCTCTGGGCATTTGAAGACGAAGCCGAAGCGCAGAACATCCCGACCTGGGACCTGGCGCTGCAATTCATTGCCGAAACTCCGGAACAGCATCAGCAAATGCGCCTGGCCGCTCACAAGGAAGCTGCCGAGGCCCTGGACATGGATTGGGAGGAATACTGCGAGCTGAACGAGTTCGAGGGCTAACCCGCCTTTCACTGCTGCTCCGGGTCGCCCCTTTTACTGCCCTCACGCGGCCCGGATTCCTGACTCACTGGTCACCCTTTGCGCTTTACCTTGCCCCTGCGGGTGGGTAACGTCTGCGCCACTTCAAAACAAAAAAGGACTCGCCCCATGAGTGATTTGGTCGCCTATCAGCTGGACGACGGCGTTGCCACGCTGACCCTGAGCAATGGCAAGGTCAATGCCATCAGCAACGACGTCGTCGCAGCCTTCAATGCGGCGCTGGATCAGGCAGAAAAGGACCGCGCGGTGGTGATCGTCACCGGCCAGCCGGGCATCCTGTCCGGCGGTTATGACTTGAAAATCATGACGTCGAGCCCCGAGGCAGCGATGGATCTGGTGGCAGCAGGCTCGACCCTAGCGCGGCGCATGCTCTCGCACCCCTTCCCCATCGTCGTTGCCTGCAGCGGTCATGCCGTGGCAAAAGGGGCGTTTCTGCTGTTGTCGGCCGATTACCGGATCGGCGTCGAAGGCCCGTTCAGCATCGGCCTCAATGAAGTGCAGATCGGCATGACCATGCACAACGCCGGCATCGAACTGGCCCGCGACCGCCTGAGCAAAAGCGCCTTCGGCCGCTCGGTGATCAACGGCGAGATGTACGACCCCAAGGGCGCGCTGCAAGCCGGATTCCTCGACAAGGTGGTCAGCCCCGAAGAGCTCACCGACGCCGCTCGCACCGTGGCCCTGCAGTTGAAGAAGATCAACATGAAGGCGCACAAACAGACCAAATTGAAGGTCCGCAAGGCATTCCTCGAGACCCTGGACCAGGCTATCGAGCTGGATCGCCAGCATCAGTTCTAAGCCACACGATACCCTCTGTAGCAGCGCGGCTCGCCGGCGGTGACCACCTCGGACAGGTCACCGCCGGCAAGCCGCGCTGTTATCCGAAACAAATCCTCTGACACATCTTCTCAAACACCCTGAAACCACCCGTCAGCCCGCCGATTGCCGACTTCAGTGCACACCCGTACACTTCGCCACTTTTCATCCGCGGAGGGGTCTGCATGCTGTTTTTCTTGCGTATGTTGCTGATGGGACTGCACTTTATCGTTGCGGGCATGCTAGGGCTGCTGCTCGGCCTGTGCCGCCCGTTCAACCCTGACAACAGCCGCTTGTGCGCCCGCCTTTATGCACTGCCAGCCATGAGGATCCTGCGTTTGCGCCTGACCGCGCAGATGGGCCCGTCGTTCGAGGGCAGTCGGCCTTGCGTGATCGTCGCCAACCATCAGTCCAACTACGATCTGTTCATCCTGGGCAACATCGTGCCGCCGCGGACCGTCTGCATTGGCAAGAAAAGCCTGAAATGGGTGCCGTTCTTCGGTCAGTTGTTCTGGCTGGCGGGCAATGTGCTGATCGACCGCGGCAACCCCCTCAGGGCTCGCCTGTCCATCAGGCAGACCACCGAGACCCTGCAACACAAGGACACCTCGATCTGGGTATTCCCTGAAGGCACCCGCAACCTTGGCAAGGGCCTGTTGCCGTTCAAGCGTGGCGCCTTCCAGATGGCTATCGAGGCGGGCGTGCCGATCGTCCCGGTGTGCGTCAGCACCTACGTGCGCGACATGCGCCTCAATGCCTGGGACAGCGGCCAGGTGATGATCCGCGCGCTGCCCGCCCTGCCCACGGCCGGCCTCACCTGCGAAGACATCCCGGCGCTGATAGAACGCTGCCACGGCCAGATGCAGCAGTGCATCGAGCAGATGGACACGCAATTGCGCACGCCTGGACCGCTTGCCCAAACCGCGGCTGAACAGCTTGCACAAAACCCTCGAACTCGCTGAATTTCGCCGACTCTGAGAAGGTGGAGCACGCTAAGCTGCGTGTCAGTCACCCTCAAAAGAAGAAGCACATCACCATGGGTCGAGTTGTTGCTGCCGCGGTTTACAGCGCCGGAAAAAAAGTCACCAATATCACCCTCGACGAAGGTGCCGCCTGGGCCGCAAAGCCTGGGCATTTCGTCTGGATTGGCCTGGAGCAACCCAACGCCCAGGAACTGGCCTCGCTGCAAAAGCAGTTCTGCCTGCACGAACTGGCCATCGAGGATGCGCTGGAAATTCACAGCCGGCCCAAGCTTGAAACCTTCGGCGACGCGCTGTTTATCGTCACCTACGCGCCCATCCGCGAGAACGGCAAGCTGATCTTCATCGAAACCCATATCTTCGCCGGCAAGGGCTACATCATCACCTCGCGCAATGGCGATTCGAAGTCCTATGGACTGGTACGCCAACGCTGCGAGGCTCGGCCATTGCTGCTCGAGCACGGCGAAGATTTCGTGCTCTACGCGCTGCTCGACTTCGTCACCGAAAACTACCAGCCGGTGACCGAGGCCATTCATTGCGAGCTGGAGGAGCTTGAGCACAGCGTACTGAGCACCGAGCTCAACGAGGCCGACATCCACCGCATCCACAGCCTGCGCCGCGATCTGCTGCGCCTGCGGCGCTATGTATCGCCCATGGTCGAGATTGGCGAGGAGCTGCAAAAGCTCAGCTTCCCGTTCATCGACAAGAACATGCGCCCCTACTTTCGCGACGTCGAGATCCACGTCAAGCGGCAGATGGAGGACCTTGCCAACCTGCGCGACATCGCCAGCCAGACCATCGAGATCGGCCTGCTGCTGGAGTCTTCACGGCAAAGCCTGACCCAGCGCAAATTCGCCGCCTGGGCCGCGATTCTGGCGTTTCCAACGGCCATTGCCGGGATCTACGGGATGAACTTCCAGAACATGCCGGAGCTGAGCTGGCAT
The DNA here is from genome assembly GCF_044900785.1 of Pseudomonas sp. NPDC087358. Lineage (NCBI taxonomy): Bacteria > Pseudomonadati > Pseudomonadota > Gammaproteobacteria > Pseudomonadales > Pseudomonadaceae > Pseudomonas > Pseudomonas sp. NPDC087358. The sequence continues at coordinate 180,261 of NZ_JBJDOA010000012.1, read as the reverse complement.
TACGGTTATTTCGCCGTGCTGGGGGTGATCGTGGGTGGCTGCGCAATCTTGTTTGCCAGCTTTAAGCGGTCGGGATGGTTGTAGATCCTGCGGCCGATGCGCTGTTTCTCTGACCCGATACAGCCCTGTAGCAGCACGGCTTGCCCGCGGTGGCTTACTGAGGATCCCACCGCCGGCAAGCCGTACTGCTACAGGGCTGAGGCCAGCCACTGAAAATCAGGCGACTTGCGGCTTGTTTGCCACAAATCGCATCATCCACTCGGCGACCGTAGTGCCGTGATGTTCTTGCTCAAGGCTGGCGATGCCTTTGCTATAGACCTGCTCGCCCAGCGCATCCTGTCGAATATCGAGCAGCGTGCGCGAGTAATCGTGGATGAACTCCGGATGGCCCTGGAAGCACAGCACTTGATCATTGATGTGATAGGCGGCGAACTGGCAGAACTCGCTGGAGGCAATCACCGTTGCGCCTTCTGGCAACGCGGTGACCTGATCCTGATGGCTGATCAGCAGGGTCAGCTTGTCCATCGCCGGGGTCATCCACGCCTGGGCCGGCGCCAGGTCGTAGTGATGAATACCCACACCCCAGCCCTGCGTCGCCCGCTCGGTCTTGCCGCCCAGCAACAGCGCCAGCAACTGATGGCCGAAGCAGACGCCGAGCAACTTGTCGCCACGGCTATAGCGCTCGAGCAGATAGGTCCTCAGGGTCTCAATCCACGGGTCGGTGCCAAAGGAGTCAGCCTTGGAACCTGTGATCAGGTACGCATCGAAGCGCTCGCCATCAGGGGGATAGTCACCCTGCATCACGTTATAGACGACGAATTCGGCCGGGATCGGCTGACGGGAAAACAGCGACTGGAACATGCGCCCATAACCCTGATACTGATCGACCAGTTCCGGGCGAAGGACGTCGGTTTCCAGAATACAGATGCGTAACGACATAAAAATACCTGAAGCGACAAAGGCGAAAATGCGCACGCCCAAGCCTGCCTTGAAGGCCGAGGCAAGGCAAGGGCCGTTTGTGCCACAGCGCTGAATGCCGCTGAGCCGTCGTCGGAAGCATCGCTGCCTTGCGGCGAAACTCCCGTAGCCGCGCGGCTTGCCGGCGATGATCTGCGCAAGACGGCTCTCGCCGGCCAGCCGGACGGCTACAGGGTCGTGTTTATCTGCCAGTCCAGCGTTTCGGACTTGCTCAGAACACCTGGCCGTTCAGGGCCTTGTCCAGCAGCAGCGCCGGTGGCTCGAAGCGCTCGCCATAGTGTTCGGCCAGATACTGCGCGCGGGCCACGAAATCCTTGAGCCCGTATTGATTGATGAACTGCAGCGCGCCGCCGGTCCAGGCCGGAAAGCCGATGCCGAATATCGAGCCGATGTTGGCGTCGATGGTTGAGCGCAGCACGCCCTCCTCGACGCAGCGCACGGTTTCGATCGCCTGGATGAACAGCAGGCGGTCGCGTATCTCCTGACCTGCAATCTGCGCATCGGGCTTTTCGAATCGCGCCGCCAGTTCGGGCCACAGCCGCTTGGGCGCGCCTTCGGGGTAATCGTAGAAACCACCACCGGCCGCCTTGCCGGCGCGCTTGTACTCGTTGACCAACAGATCGATCACGGCGCTGGCCGGATGCTCGGCCGGCGTCTGGCCCTGCTCGGCCAGATCCTTGCGCGCCTGTTCGCGGATGTGGCTCATCAGGCTCAACGACACTTCATCGGACACCGCCAGCGGTCCCACCGGCATCCCCGCCTTGCGCGCCTCGGTTTCGATCATCACCGCACACACGCCCTCGCCCAGCATGGCGATGCCTTCGTTGGTGTAGGTGGCGAAAACCCGCGAGGTGAAAAACCCGCGAGCGTCGTTGACCACGATCGGCGTCTTGTTGATCTGCTGTACGAAGTCAAAGGCACGCGCCAGGGTCATGTCGTTGGTCCGCGCGCCCTTGATGATTTCCACCAGACGCATCTTCTCCACCGGACTGAAAAAATGCATGCCGACGAACCGCTCCTGACGACTGACCGCTTTGGCCAGCCCGGTAATAGGCAAGGTCGAGGTATTGGATGCAATCACCGCGTAGGGCACCACCACCTGCTCGGCCGCGGAGCTGACCTGCGCCTTGAGTTCGCGGTCTTCGAACACTGCCTCGATGATCAGATCGCAGCCTTCCAGATCACTGTCGCGGCCAGTGGTCTTGATCCGCCCCAGCACCGCGTCACGCTTTTCAGGGGCCATCCTGCCGCTGGCGACTTGCTTGTCCAGCAGCCTCACCGAATAGTCTTTGCCCTTCTGTGCGGCGGCCAGGTTGACGTCCTTGAGCACCACATCGACACCGGCCAGCGCCGTCACATAGGCGATCCCGCCGCCCATCATGCCGGCGCCGAGTATGCCGACCTTGCGCATGTGGTACACCGGCGGCGCCTTGGGCCGCGATTGGCCGGCATTGAGTTCGTTGAGCCCAAACCAGGTGCCGATCATGTTCTTGGCGATCTGCCCGGTGGTGAGCTGGGTGAAATACCGTGCCTCGATCTTCTCGGCGGTATGAAAGTCCACCTGGGCGCCCTCGACGGCCGCTGCGAGGATTTTCTCCGGCGCCGGATAACAACCCTGGGTCTTGCTGCGCAGGATCGACGGTGCGATGGCCAGCATCTGCGCGACCTTCGGATGCGACGGCCCACCCCCGGGGATCTGAAAACCCGGCTGGTCCCAGGCCTTGCTTGGCGTGGGATTGGCCACAATCCACTGACGCGCCTTGGCCAGCAGGTCATCGGCATCGCTGGCCAGTTGATCGACCAGCCCTGCCTTCAAGGCCTGTTGCGCGCTCAGGGTCCGGCCCTCCATCAGCAACGGCAGGGCCTTTTCCAGCCCCAGCATGCGCACCAGACGCACCGTGCCGCCGCCACCGGGCAGCAGACCCAGGGTGACTTCCGGCAAGCCCAGGCGCACCTGTCGGTCATCGATGGCAATGCGCTGATGGCAGGCCAGGCATAACTCCCAGCCGCCGCCCAACGCCGCGCCATTGATCGCTGCCACCACCGGTTTGCCAAAGGTTTCCAGGGCCCGCAGTTGTGCCTTGAGTTCCAGCGTCATGTGATAAAACCAATGGGCTGCAGAGGCATCGACCTGGACCAGCTCATTGAGATCACCGCCGGCAAAGAAGGTCTTTTTCGCCGAACGAAGAATCACCCCGATGATTTCATCCTTGTCTGCCTGCAGCCGGACGAGGGTTTCGGCCATGGCCTGGCGATACACCGCGTTCATGGTGTTGGCCTGCTGACCGGGCATGTCCAGGGTCAGCGTGACGATCTGATCGGGGCCGATGTGGTAATGGATGGCATCAGTCATGCGGTCGTTCTTCCTGAAACTGTTTTTATGAAGGGATTTGCCAGCGTCGCATCGCTCACCGAAGCCGTGCGGCTACACCCGCTCGATGATCGTGGCAATCCCCATACCGCCGCCGACACACAGGGTTGCCAGACCATAGCGCAGCTGGCGGGCCTCCAGCTCGTCAAGCAGAGTGCCGAGGATCATGCAACCGGTGGCCCCGAGTGGATGGCCCAAGGCGATCGACCCCCCGTTGACGTTGACCTTGTCCGGGTCCACGCCCATGTCCTTGATGAACTTGAGCACCACCGAGGCAAACGCCTCGTTGACCTCGAACAGGTCGATGTCCTGAATCTTCAGCCCCGCCCGCGCCAGCGCCTTGCGTGTAGCCGGTGCCGGCCCGGTCAACATGATGGTCGGATCGGTGCTGGTGACCGCGGTAGCGACGATCCGGGCGCGCGGCTGCAGACCCAGTTCCTGACCTTTTTGCGCGGACCCCACAAGCATCAACGCGGCGCCATCGACGATGCCGGAGCTGTTGCCAGGCGTATGCACATGCTCGATGCGCTCGACACGGCTGTAGACCCGCAACGCGGTAGCGTCATAGCCCATCTGGCCAATGGCCTGGAAGCTGGGCTTGAGCTTGCCCAGGCCTTCGAGCGTGGAGTCGGCGCGGATGAACTCATCATGGTCAAGCAAGAGCATGCCGTTCTGATCCTTGACCGCCACCAGTGAGCGCTCGAACGCGCCGTTGTCTCGGGCCCGCGCCGCCTTCTGTTGGGAGTGCAGCGCGTAGCGGTCGACATCGTCGCGGCTGAAACCTTCCAGGGTGGCGATCAGGTCGGCACCGATGCCTTGCGGGGTGAAATGCGTGTGCAGGTTGGTCTGCGGGTCGAGCACCCAGGCACCGCCGTCGCTGCCCATCGGCACCCGCGACATCGACTCGACGCCGCCGACTACCACCAGATCTTCGAAGCCGGAGGCGATCTTCATGGCGCCCAGGTTGACCGCCTCAAGCCCCGAAGCGCAGAAGCGGTTGATCTGCACGCCGGCCACACTGATGGCCCAGTCCGCAACCAATGCAGCGGTCTTGGCGATGTCTGCGCCCTGATCCCCCACCGGGGTCACGCAACCGAGCACAATGTCATCGACCTGGCTGGTGTCCAGTTGGTTACGCATCTGCAACTTGCTCAGAAGCCCGGCCACCAGGGTCACTGGCTTGACGCTGTAAAGCGAACCATCGGCCTTGCCCTTGCCCCGGGGAGTGCGCAATGCATCAAAAATAAAAGCCTCGGTCATCGTACCCCTCGCTGCCCTGCTGGATTTTCTCGTTGTGCCGCCACCATAACGCTCATACGGATGCTTGCAATGATCAAAGTGCTCAGGTGGCTTGACTGTGAAGAAGGGTAGCTGGTTGTAGGAAATTTCGGGCTCGGACGAACGGTAGTGACTTATTGGAGTAGTCGCGACATGCGCCAAGGCGTCTAGCAAGGGAACCGATGGGCGATGGCGAACTGACTTATTCCAGAAACATGCAGTATTGGTCGCTTATTCATAGTGAACAGATCTAAGCCGCGCCGCACGCCGCCTCTAAGGTTAAGTCAGTAGCAGAGGCGCATTAGAAAAACGATTCACCAAGCGCCCATTGTCACCGATGGTTTTATCGGGACACCTGCTCTTTGATTCCACCTTTGCCAGCTGCCGCTTCTTTCATTGACGAAGCAGTGAGCTTTTGTCGCTCAGGAATAACAATAAAGGCACGCGCTATGTTCAAGCATTCGAAAGTACGTCAAGCGGGACTGATTGTTTTCGCCACCACTCTTTTATTGATTTTGCCGAACCTGACACGCTTGTTCGGCTGAAGCTTCATGCTCGCCTTGTGGGGCTGCGTATTTGTGCCACTCTTTGCGCATTCAACAGGAGGATGAGTGCATGCGTCAGTGGCTGGCAGTTTTCGCACTGGGTCTAAGCGTAGCGGCTCAGGCAGGCCCGGTCGAACAGGCCGAAGCGGTGATCGCGATCAAGGAGGGCAAGCTTGCCATCGACGTTCGTAGTCAGAGCGAGTACGAAGCCGGCACGGTACTCAATGCCGTGCGCGTCGATGAGCGGCGCCTGGTGCCTCAACTGCGGCAGGTGATGACGGATCGCAACCTGGTGATGGTGGTCTTCAGCTCAAGCGACGCGCGGGCAGGCAGCGCGCAGGACAAGCTGCGCAAGGCCGGATACACCAGCATCCTCAATGGCGGCACGTACGACGAGTTGCACAATGCGCTGTACGACGTCACCGACGATCCTGCCGAGTGACCGCCCTCTTGCGCTCTCTGACGATGCTCGCGGCAATCCTGCTGGCGCTGCCAGTGCAGGCTGCCCAACTGACCTTCGACCTCGGCACGGGCTCGCGCACCTGGGACACCGCGCAGTTGCTGCACCACCCACAAGCAAGGGACATCGACATACCTGACGACGTCTCCTACAAGCGCGCCATGCACTACCGGGCTGTCCCCATGGCGGCGCTGCTCGAAGGTGTAGCAGCCGATGCACATCTACAAGCGGAGGCCAGCGACGGTTTCGCTGCGCAGATGCCAGCCGGCTCATTGCTGCAAACGACGGGCGCGCAGGCGTGGCTGGCGGTGGAAGACCCCGCACACCCCTGGCCGGGGCTCGGCAAGGGAAAACCCGGTGCCGGGCCGTTCTATCTGGTCTGGACCAATCCTGCAGCCAGCCACATCAGCCCCGAGCAATGGCCGTACGCCGTCGCCAGATTTCGACTGCTGGCTTCGGTTGCCGAGCGTTTTCCAGCGCTGTTGCCCGACCCGAAGCTGGCCACCGACGACCCGGTCAACAAGGGCTTTGCCCTGTTTCAGAAAAACTGCCTGGCTTGCCACCGCCTCAATGGCGCGGGCGATGCGCAATTGGGCCCGGACCTGAATATTCCTCACAACCCCACCGAATACTTCGCCGCGGATTACCTCAAGCTCTATATCCGCAACCCGCAGAACCTGCGGCAATGGCCACAGGCGAAGATGCCAGCGATTACCCAGCAAGTGTTGTCGGACGAGGAATTGAATCAGGTGCTGGGGTATTTGAAGCACATGGCGGGAAGGAAGATCGCTCCGTAGCCCCATCGGTGTATGAGTGAGCTTGCTTGCGATTGCTTCAGGTCCTTGATATCCATCAGCGGCCAAGAGCAATCGCGAGCGAGCTCACTCCTACAATAAGGGGGTGTCTGCCAAATCAACTACGACTGGCGCTGCACCTGCATCTGCACCACAGGCGCAGCCACTGGCGCGGACGGCGATACCACCACCTTGGCGTGCATCTGCTCGCAGCCTCCGCCTCGACGCATGCCGCGTACCGGGCAGGCATCCAGGTAATCCAGGCCGACCGCCAGCTTCAAGTGGCGCTCCGGAATTGCCAGCTGGTTGGTCACGTCAAAGCTGTACCAGGCGTCGTCGATCCACGCCTCGGCCCAGGCATGACTGGCCAGGTGCTCGCTACTGTCGCTGTACAGGTACCCCGAGACATAACGCGCCGGCACCCCGAGGCTGCGCGCACACGCCAGAAACGCATGGGTGTGGTCCTGGCAGACGCCGGAGCGGCTGGCAAACGCCTCGGCAGCGCTGGTATCCACAGCCGTGGTGCCCGGGGTGTAGGTGATGTGCTGATTCAGCGCCTGCATCAGATCGATCAAGGCGTTGCGATTGGTGCGCTTTTTGGTTTCTTTGGCGGCGAAGGCGCGAATCGCCTCATCGGCTTCAGTCAGACGCGTGAAGCGCAGAAACGGCAGTGGAGACTGGCTTTCATGTTCGGCTTCGCGTTTCTCGTCGATTTCAACCTGACCCCGCGCGCCGATCACGATGGCCTCATGGGGCTCGTCCATGGTCAGCACGTGCAGGATGTTGCCAAACGGATCGACCTGCGCGCGCACCGGGCGCGGCAAGTCCAGTTGCCAGCTGAGCACTTGCTGGCGCTCGCTGTCGTGTGGGGTCAGACGCAAATACTGGATGCTGGCGCGGACCTGATCGTCATAGTGATAAGTGGTCTCGTGGCTAATTGAGAGTCTCATGCAGCCTCCAGGTAAGAAGTGTGAATAACGCTACCCAATTGGGCCAGCAGCGGAATGAATTCGTTCAACCATTCGTGCAGCCCCTCTTCGAGGATTTCGTCGATACCGGTGTAACGCAGGCGCGCATCCAGTTCGGCTGCCAGGCGTTGCGCCGGGCGGCCATTGGCGCCGGGCAGGCTGGCAAGGATCATGTCCAACTCCTCAAGGCATGCGCGCAGGGAGCGTGGAATGTCGGCACGCAACAGCAACAACTCGGCGACCTGCCGCGCCCCTGGCGCATCACGGTAGACTTCGGTGTAGGCCTCGAACGACGACAGCGCCCGCAGCAACGCACTCCACTGGTAATAGCCGGCGGCCGAGCTGTCCGCCGCAGCGTTGGCCGAAGGCCCGCGCAATTCAAGCATTTCGTAACGCGCATCGAGCATGCGCAGCGTGTTGTCGGCGCGCTCGATGAACGTCCCCAGGCGAATGAAACGAAACGCATCGTTACGCATGATGGTGCCGTAGGTCGCACCACGAAACAGGTGCGAACGTTCCTTGACCCATTCGCAGAACCGGCTCATGCCATAACGGCTCAGGCCCTGCTCAGCGATGCCACGAATCTCCAGATACGTGGCATTGATGTTTTCCCACATGTCCGCGGTAATGCGCCCACGCACTGCGTGCGCACTGGCTCGCGCCGCTCCCAGGCAGCTGAAAATGCTGGCCGGGTTGCTGGCGTCCAGGGCGAAGAAATGCAGCAAGCGCTCGGCGTGCAACTCGCCATGGCGCTCCAGATAATCGTCCAGGGTTCCGGTAATCAGCAGTGGCATGGCGATTTCATTGAGGCCATCACCGCGTCCGTCCTGAGGCATCAAAGACAACGAGTAACTGACGTCGAGCATCCGCGCGAGGTTTTCCGCCCGCTCCAGGTACCGCGACATCCAATATAAATCCGAGGCAGTTCTACTTAGCATTGGCAGGCATCCTTAATCCTCGACCACCCAGGTGTCCTTGGTTCCGCCGCCCTGCGACGAGTTGACCACCAGCGACCCTTCGCGCAACGCAACGCGGGTCAGTCCGCCAGGTACGACGCGGGTTTCGCGGCCAGACAGAACGAACGGGCGCAAGTCAATGTGCCGCGGGGCGATGCCGTTCTCGACGAAGGTCGGACAGGTCGACAGGGACAAGGTCGGTTGCGCGATATACGCATGTGGCTTGGCTTTGAGACGAGCACGGAAGGACTCGATTTCGGCGGCGGTTGCAGCCGGACCGACCAGCATGCCGTAGCCGCCGGAGCCTTGCGTTTCCTTGACCACCAGGTCACCGAGATTGGCCAGTACGTGGGAAAGCTCTTCGGGCTTGCGGCACTGCCAGGTCGGTACGTTCTTCAGGATCGGTTCTTCGTCCAGGTAGAAACGGATCATGTCGGTCACGAACGGGTAGACCGACTTGTCGTCCGCCACGCCGGTGCCGATGGCATTGGCCAGCACCACATTGCCCGAGCGATAGGCCGACAGCAGGCCCGGCACGCCAAGCATCGAGTCCGGGTTGAACGCCAGCGGGTCGAGAAACGCGTCGTCCAGGCGACGGTAAATCACGTCCACCGCCTTGGGGCCGTCGGTGGTGCGCATGAAGACCCGGTCATCACGCACGAACAAGTCAGCACCTTCGACCAGTTCGACGCCCATTTCCCGAGCCAGGAATGCATGCTCGAAGAACGCACTGTTGAAACGCCCGGGGGTCAGCACCACCACACTGGGATTGTCCAGCGGGCTGGAGCTTTTCAGGGTATCGAGCAGAAGGTTCGGATAGTGATCCACCGGCGCGATGCGCTGGGCGGCGAACAACTCGGGGAACAGGCGCATCATCATCTTGCGGTCTTCGAGCATGTAGCTCACGCCGCTGGGAGTGCGCAGATTGTCTTCGAGAACGTAATAGGTCCCGTCGCCATCGCGAACCAGATCGACCCCGGAGATGTGCGAATACAGGTCGCGGTGCAGATTCAGCCCTTGCATCGCCAACTGGTACTGCTCGTTGGCCAGCACCTGCTCGGCGGGAATGATTCCGGCCTTGATGATGCGTTGGTCGTGATACAGGTCGGCAAGGAACATGTTCAGTGCCTTGACCCGCTGAATGCAGCCGCGCTCGACCACACGCCATTCGCTGGCAGGGATGCTGCGAGGAATGGTATCGAAGGGGATCAGACGCTCGGTTCCCTGCTCGTCACCGTACAGCGTGAAGGTGATCCCGGCGCGATGAAATAAAAGATCGGCCTCACGCCGACGCTGAGCCAGCAGCTCAGGTGGCGCTTCACCCAGCCAACGGGCGAATTCCCGATAATGCGTACGGACCGAGCCGTCCACATCGTACATCTCGTCATAAAAGGTGCGGATCATGCCGTACTCCTTGTCACCATGGACACAGGGGCCTTCGCAAGGCCCGTGCCAGCGGCATAAACGCTTAGGAATCAATGGGTTGAATAAAGCCATCGAAGCGCCCGCACCAATCCTGTGCAAGAAGCGCCCTGCCCCATTCCCCAACGCTTCATGGCGAAGCATCCCGCCACTGAAAAATCTATTACCAGCATAGCCAGAGTTGATTTCCCGACAGGACTTTGTTTTCAGATAATGGCGCCACTCAACGCAAACACCCCACCGCAGACTGTGCGATCAATGCTTGTGTTACCGAACTCTGAAACGAAATTCCCTTTACGCCGCTCATACCCGAGCGGCTTTTTTTTGCCCTGTTTTTGGTAGGCAGGCTGGATGCCGGGTTGACGCTGGTAGCAACCCGGCTGGCCGGCAGTGACGACCTTTGAGATCGCCACTGCGGCAGACCGCATCGCTACAGCGTCGAAACATGCGGTGGGATCCACGGCGGCTAACCGCCTGGATTAAATCAATGCAGCCGTTTGATTTCCTGCTTGACGCCCCAGCCCTCGACCTCGCCGTCCAGCCCGAATATTGCGGTCTGAAAATCCTGTTCGAAGTCGCCGATTCCATCATAAGTGGCGTACATCAATTTGCTCAGCTGCAAGTGCCACGCGCCGTCCTCTCGGGCGTTGATCTGAGTATTAAGGGATTCACCGCGAAATTTGTCTGCTGCCTGACGCGCCCGCCCCTCGTCCGGGAAAACGGCATAGAACTCGATGGGATGTATGCGTGCGAAGTCGAAACCGCCTTCTTTCATGCGGCGCAGTACGTGGCTACTGATGTCTTCTTGATAGGTCGTGCTCATGAAACGTCCTCCTATGCAACGATAGATAGAGTTTCAACGATCCCCAGGCGCCTCTTCTGGAAAGGCGCCAAGCGACAGATCATCCGTCGCCTGGGACTCAAGCATGTCGCTGACAAGGCCGGTGCTGCTTTTACAAATCAGGCATCCGTACGTGAGCGGGCTCAGGTAGATGCTTCACCGGCCTCGCTTGGAGATTACGCGCATTATTGGCGCGTTGCCAATTGGCAAATAACGCCGGTCATACGCGTTTTGCCGACGCTTCTACGATGGAAATGATCTGTACCGCGTTCTGCTCCTTCAATATTTCCGCCGTGGGCGCCTTCGATCGACCATCCAGATCGTTCAGATCAAGCTCATTGACGACCGGGAATAGAATCGGGCGCAGATGCTGTGCCGCCTCCTCCTCACTGGGACGGTGCTCGAGTTCAAGATTGTGGCTTTGCTGCACACCATCTTTATCCTGAAACGAAATAGTCCAGACTTTCATCAATGTCTCCTCAGTCAGGCCGCACGCCGGCCTATCAAGGTCGGACTGCGTTTTTTTGTTATTCGTTCAACGTTTTGCCGAAGGTCAGCGCCCTTTGCGCGCAAAAAAAAAGAGGCCACATGGGCCTCTTTTTATCCATCAGTGGATTTACGGCTTGGCGTCTTTGACCCCGGCCGTGTTGTCTAGCAGGCTTTTGGTCGCGGTCTGCAGGAAACTGTCGAGCTTCTTGCGCAGCTCGGCGATATCCGGCGCATCGGGCATCACTTCGGCGTGCGGTTTGGTGCCCAGTTCATAGCTGTAGACCTTGGGTTCCATATCCTTGGGTTCGATCAGGATGCGATTGCCGGTCACCAGCGCCACGGTCTGCTCGCTGCCTGAGGGCTTGATCACACCGAACCCCAGATCGCCCGCCGGCAGGTTGAGCAGGTCACGGCCCCAGCACTGGTGCACGGTGTCGCCGCCAAGACGACCCATGATGGTCGGTACGATGTCGATCTGCGTACCGACGATGCTGCTGCGCTTGCCGAACTTGTCTTGCAGGCCCGGCGCGATCATCAGCATCGGCACGTTGAAGCGACCCAGGTCCATCTCGGTGATCTGTTCGTTGTTGCCGAAGCCGTGGTCGCCCACCACCACGAACAGCGTGTCCTTGTAGTAAGGCTCTTTCTTGGCCTTCTCGAAGAACTGCCCCAGCGCCCAGTCGGAATAACGCATGGCGGTCAGGTGCTCGTCCAGCGTGCCATGACCGGTCACACGCTCGACCGGCAGGTTGGCCGGCAATGCGTACGGCGTGTGGTTGGACAAGGTTTGCAGCAAGGCATAGAACGGCTTGCCCTTGGCTTCACGGGCTTTGAGTTCCTGAGCGCCGCGGTCGAACATGTCCTGGTCGGAGACGCCCCAGGTCGGATCGGAAAACACCGGATTGACGAAGTCGTTGCGGCCGATGAAGTTGGTCATCCCCTGGTTGCTGAAGAAACCGGACTGGTTATCCCAGGCAAAGTCGCCGTTGTAGACGTACACATCGTCGTACTTGCGCGCACTGAGTAACTGCGGCAGACCGGACAGTTTGTGACTGCCTTCCGGAGTCTGCATCAGGTATTCGAAACCCGGCAGGTTCGGGAAGCAGGCCATGGTGGCGAACATGCCCTGATGGGTGTGCGTGCCGTTGGAGAAGAATCGGTCAAACAACAGACCTTCTTCGGACAGCTTGTCGAAGTACGGCGTGATATTGGATTCGTCGCCCAGCGCACCGACCGAATGGCCAGCGAAGCTCTCCATCAGAATCACCACCACGTTCTTGATCGGCAGCGTGTTCGCCGCAGGCGGTGTGAACTCGCGGCGTACCGCGGCGCTGTCCGGGTCGACCAGCTTGTCGTTGGCCGTCATCAGCATATCGCGCACGGTCTGTTGAGCCTGCGGCTGCGGCAGTGTGGCTTTCCAGATGTTGTCGCGGTCTTCGGACATCCGGCTCTTGGCGGCCGCAATCAGCGTCAGCGTGCCATTGAGGCCCAGGGTGTTGGCGAAATTCGAATCGGTGGTGTAGGCATCACCCCAGCGCAGCGGCGGGCCTTGGCGCAAGGTGCCGCGAGCGGCGATCACCGCGACCGCCAGGCACAGCACAAACACCACGACACGGGTGTACCACGGAGCCACGACACGGTTGCTGGAGCTTGCGATGTTGAACCCGCCCCGTGGTCGGGTCACACGGTCCACCCCTTTGAATACCAGGCTCAGCAGCCAGGTCAGCAAGGCCCAGGCCAACAGGTAGCGCACCACCGGGTAGCCGTACCAGATCATGCTCAGTACGGTTTTCGGATCTTCCTTGACGTACTGGAACACCAGACCGTTCAGGCGCTGGTGGAATTCACGATAGAAATCCATCTCCATCAGGCCGAAGAAGGTGGTCAGGCTGGCGACCAGTGTCAGCCAGAAACGGAACACACCACGAGCCGCCATCAACCGGGCGCTGAACAGCGCCAGCAACAGCGGGATCAGGATGTAGACCACCAGACGCACATCGAAACGCAGCCCGTTGCCGAACGCCTCGATAAAGGTCGAGGCTGGCGTGGCGCCGATTCCTTCGCGGTTGTAGACCAGCAGCGCGACTCGCAGCAGGGTGTACAGGACCATCAGCACCAGGCCGCTCAACAGCGTGTAGGCCAGGTGCGATTTGACGGTAGGTTGCGGCGCGCGTGCCGGGGCGTCCGTTTTGGCCATGGGGTGTGGGATCCGTTGGATTCAGGTTTAAGTTCAATAAGCCGGTGCGTTCGATGACCGTAGAAAGCCATGCCGATCGCGGGTGGCAAATATTACGTGATCGCCCGCTGTTTACCACCCGCAGCGCGGCATTCTTCATGCGCGACTTAACAGCGGCCGATGTAGGTTTTGTCTGTGCGGACGTGAAGCGAGGCGGAGTTTCCCGAAAAACCGGTGAAAATTCCGTTCATTTGAGGAGGTTCTAATATCTTCTTACAAAGCTGCATCCGCCACTCGGCGTCGAACGTCCGCCGACGCCGCCTGCCGGTCAAGTTGACGCTTGACGAGCAGCCGGGGTTGTCCAAGGGGCAAGACTACAAAAAATGTCACCCATACATAACAGTGGAATCGCGTTATGTGTACGTGACATTCGCGGACGATCAGTCGTTGCTCGGCTTGCTCACGGCCTGCAGTACGTACTGCGGCAGGGCGAAGGCACCCAGGTGGACTTCCGGGTTGTAGTAGCGCGTCACGATGCCGCTGCCGGCAAAGCGCTGGCGCAGGGTATCGAGCGAGATCTTGCGATACTGGGTGTTGGTCGAGCCCCAGGCGAAGGTCATGGCGCCGCCGATGTAGGTCGGTACGGCGGCCTGATAGAAGTGCCAGTCGGCAAACAGTCCGTTCATGCGCCCGGCTGTGGTCTGGACTTCGCTCAGTTGCATGAACGGCGTGCCGTTCTGGGTCACCAGGATGCCGCCTTCGTTCAGGCAGCGATGGCACGCCTGGTAGAAGTTCTCCGAGAACAGCACTTCACCCGGGCCGATCGGGTCGGTGGAATCGGAGATGATAACGTCGAATTTTTCCTCGGTGGTCGCCACGAAGCGCATGCCATCGTCGATCACCAGGTTCAAACGCGAGTCTTCAAAGGCGCCTTTGGAGTGATTGGGCAGGTACTCCTTGCACATGTCGACGACGGTGCCGTCGATCTCGACCATGGTGATGTGCTCGACCGTGCCGTGTTTTGCCACTTCGCGCAGCATGCCGCCGTCGCCACCGCCGATGATCAATACACGCTTGGCCAGGCCGTGAGCCAGGATCGGCACGTGGGTGAGCATCTCGTGGTAGATGAATTCGTCGGCTTCAGTGGTCTGGATCACGCCGTCCAGCGCCATCACGCGGCCCATGCGCGGGTTCTGGAAGATCACCAGATGCTGGTGTTCGGTACGCACTTCGTGGAGCATTTTTTCAATGCGAAAGCGCTGACCGTAACCTTCGTACAACGTTTCCTGATAATCGCTCATGGATGGAGTCCCCGATAAATACTGATGACAGGACGGCGGGCCGCCCACAAGAAAGGCGCGCATTCTACGTCGCCGGGCATGACAGGTCGAATGCTACGCTGCGCCCATGAAAAACGCCTGATGGCTGGCAAGCCATCAGGCGTCGGTAATCAGCAGCCTTGTGCAGAAGTCTAGATGCGCACGTTGCCCCGTGGACCTGCGATCGCCCAGATGATCAAGCCCAGGACCGGCAGCAGTACGATCAACAGCACCCAGAGGATTTTCATCCCGGTCTCGGCACCGCTCTTCAAGACATTGATGATGGCCCAGATATCGAGGGCCAGAATGATCAATCCAACCAGACCATTAAAGGTGGAACCCATGGTGTCGCTCCTTATTGAAGGCTTGCCCAGTTAGGAGTAGCGGCGTACGACGAGGGTTCCGTTGGTCGGGAGGTATTTGTCGCGGCAGCGGTCGCAGGCTGCAACGCGGCGCTACGACTGGGCTTTCAATGCCTCAAGCGCAGGCTCGATCAGGATTCCCAGCTCCACACCCAACGCCATCACCCGAGCCTGGTCGTTGCCGTACACCAGCACCGTCTGGAGCTCATCGTCCAGAGGCTCGCCGAGGTTCATCAACACGTATCCGCCCATTTCCCTGTTCATGCTGCCGAGCTGGATCTGGATACGGTTGAGTGCCACCCGCGGCTCGACCTTGGCCAGTTGCCTGGGCTTGATATTGAAGGCCACGTCAGGGCCGAAGGACGCGGTAATTTCAGTGAACAGATCCATGTAGCTATCGGCCTGGAACATCACGGTTTCCGGCAGGCTGCCGACGACTATCCACTCGCCCAGCGGGATGGGAAAACTGTCGTCATAGTTGATGTCCGGGTTGGCGGCCAGAAAAGCGTCTGGATCGGCGTAGGCCTGGGCGGCTTCGTCGGCAATCCGGGCGATTTCTTCGTCGCTCATGCAGCCGGAGCTGATCTTGCTGATGAATTCGATGAGTGAGGCTTTCATGAAAGTGTGATCCGGGAGCAAAAAAACAGGCGCGCAGGATAGCCGCAAATCCCCCGCGCCTCTATCGCGCCACTGTTATTTGTCACACCCCAAGGCGGGTGAGTTGTTCGGCCGTATCGGTGGCGCCCATGGTCTGGGCGGCCATCAGGGGAGTGACACCCTTGGCGTCCTGAACATGTGGATTGGCGCCTTTGGAAACCAGGTAATCGACGATGGCCGTGCGGTTGAACATCGCGGCCATCATCAAGGCAGTGCGGCCATCGGCCGACGCGCCTTCGACATCGGCACCGCCTTCCACCAGAATCCGCACAACCTCCAGGTCACCCTTGAACGCGGCACCGGCAATGGGGCTCTGGCCGTTGTCGTTGCGGATTTCAGGATCGGCCTGGTGTTTGAGCAATACCCTGACTGCGTCCTGGTGCCCGTGGTAGCTGGCCAGCATCAACAGCGTATCGCCCTTGTGATTGCGCAGGTTGGGGGTCAGGCCGTTGTCCAGCAGTCGATCGAGCATTTGCGCATCACCGGCGCGTGCGCGGTCAAACACTTGCTCGGCGAATTCCAGGGCTTCTTCATCGGTCATGCGTTGCGCAGACTCGGCAGTTTTCGGTGTGTCAGACATTTCATAGCTCCTGTAGCGCTGCACAGCGGCGCGCATCGTCGATCAATCTGTCGCGAAAATCTCAGAGACCTCGCGCTCGGTCAAGTTCCCACTGATGGCGGCGAAGATCGCACCTCCGAGTAGCTGAAGACCAGCAAACCTTTTGCATGAGGGTGATTAGCAAACGCCGTCTGTCGTCACGAGAGAAAAACCACAGACGGCAACGAAATAAAGCCCGGATATCGCTGTCTGAATTTTTAACAGCGCCCGTTCTGCCCCTCCATTTATCCCCCTCCTCCGGCAAAATGCAGGATGCCCGATGGCCATTCATGCAAAATGCACGAAATAAAAAAATCGTCTTATTTGCAAGCTGCTGATTTATAACGACTTTCTTTTCATTTCAATGCTGGCACAGTCACTGCACTAGTCCTACCAAGCTTGTTATCACTGAGCAATGGAGCCGCTAGACATGACTTTCATCCAAGAAAAATTCGCATCCGTATTTTCCGATTTCGAAGTCACTACTCAACCACGCCCAGACGGTGGCGTGCTGCTGGCACTGCGCAACCACGAAGGCAAACAAATCCGTCGCTCGGTGTCCTACGCTCAGCTGCACACTCCGGTTCAGCTGGAGTGGGTGATCAGCGCGATTCGCCGCGACCTGGCGGGTCAAGCCAGCGACCTGCCGGCCATCTCGATGCTGCAAAGCCAGCACCGTTTCGATCTGCCGACCTATCACACTCGGTAATCACGCTCTTCGACAGCGCCTTTGACGCTGCCGATAAAAAACCGCGATGGCGTTCAGGCCATTGCGGTTTTTTTATGTCTGCCCGTGCAGCCGACCGATTACTGATTCAGCGGATGATGCCGCGACACAGCGCCTCGCCGACCGCCTGTGCCCGGTTGCTGACACCCAGCTTGGCGTAGATGCTCTTGAAGTGGTGCTTGACGGTGGCCTCCGAGACCTCTTTGATCAGGCCGATTTCCCAGGCGGTCTTGCCCTCCCTGGCCCATTTGAGAATCTCCAGTTCCTTGGGCGTCAGGGCACGGGTCTGCAGTTGTCGTCCCTTACCGGCGACGTGCAACATCGGCACCAGGCTGGCGAGCAGATAACGGTCGTTATGCGTCAGCGGACCTTCCATGGCATTGAGGGTGCAGATGGTGACGACGCCGTGATTGGCCCGGTTCGGGCTGCTGTACCCATAGGACACCGCGGGCAGCAACTGGCAATCCTCCACCGCAGCCAGATAAGCGGATGACGGCGGATAGGTCTGGAACGCCTCCTCCCACTCGAGAAAACCGGTGGTGTGTCGAAAACAGCGAATGACCGGGTCTTCGATCATCAGCCTCCCCTGGCAATAGAGGTCCTTCCAGTAGCTGTCGACATTGGATGTGATGCAGCTGAGCAGCACCCCGCTGCGATACTGGTAAAGCATCGCCCGCTCACAACGACACTCTGCCCGCAGCCAGTCCAGCGCGTTGGCAATGGCTGCATCGGCATCCTGTTCCGTGATGCTGCTGACCATCTGCTGGATCAGCGGACTCAGCGTCCCTGTTGGTACGTTTTTCATCTTCCCCTCCGTTTAAAAAACGTCATGTGTCGTCCCTGAGTGCTCTTTAGAGTTTTAAGTGGGTTGCAGCGGTTCGACACGCACCAAGTCCTGCAATCAAATGCATGATCAAAGTGCGCACGAATGCCGTCAGGGTCCGACAGGAGAAGGGTTACACAGTCCAGAGGGGTTAAACATAAGGGCGAAAACAAACAGGCATGCCTGACTACCAAACCGGCAACTTCCCACAAAACATCAAAAATCTGCTTACATTTTTGATGATTCTCAAACGAAAACGACCGATGTCAGGTGACATCGGCCGGCCCGGCAAATCCGTCATCCTGTGACTTCAGAAAGTCGCAGGATCGATCACTGCAAAGCTTGCGACGTTCAGGTGGCCCTCAAGCTCGCCCCCCTCGCGCACCAGTGCGCAGGTCGGCATGCCGGCGTGTTGCGCAGCATCGAGCTCTTGGACAATGTCGGACAGGAACAGGATCTGCTGTGCAGGGTGACCGATGGCCGAGGCGATGCTGCGATACGAGTTCGCATCACGCTTGGGACCTGAGGTGGTATCGAAGTAACCACGGAACAGCCCGGACAGATCCCCCGCCTCGGAACGGCCGAAAATCAGTTTCTGCGCCTGGATCGAACCCGAGGAGTAGACGTACAGTTCGTAGCCCTGGCGATGCCAGCGCTGCAACGCCTCGACCGCATCGGGATAAACGTGCCCCTTGAGCTGCCCGGCCAGATAGCCCTGCTGCCAGACCATCCCTTGCAGCGCCTTGAGCGGCGTGGCCTTGCGGTCTTCGGCGATCCAGCCAAGAAGGATTTCGATGACCCGCTCCACATCGGCTTGCGGCTCGCCGCTGTCGTCGCGGACCGCCTGCAGCTGGACAGCGACTTCGGCTTCGGTCGCGTGCTGGCGCACATAGTCCGGCAGATGGGCCGCGGCATAGGGGAACAACACATCGAACACAAAGCTCACCGCGCTGGTGGTGCCCTCGATGTCGGTCAGAATCGCTTTGATTGCCATGATGGTCTCAGTCTTCCAGGCGTGGAAACTGGCTGGCGATGCTTTCGCCAGTGAATTTCGCCACCCAGCCTTGCGGGTTGTTGAACAGTCGAATGGCCACGAAATGCGGATTTTCACCCATGTCGAACCAGTGCCGGGTCCCGGCCGGCACGGAAATCAGGTCGTTCTTTTCACACAGAACGGCGTAAACGAAATCACCGATGTGCAAAGTGAACAGACCCCGACCGGCGACGAAGAAACGCACCTCATCCTCGCCATGCTGGTGCTCGTCGAGGAACTTGGCGCGCAGTTCGGCTTTTTGCGGATGGTCGCTGCTCAGGCTGATCACATCGACGGTGACGTAACCCCGCTCGGTCATCAGCTTGTCGATCTGCACGCGGTAGGCGCCGATCACCTCTTGCTGGCTGGCGCCGGGGGTGATCGGGGTCGCCGCTTGCCAGCGATCGAAGGCCACGCCGTGCTCGGCCAGGGTCGATGCGATGTCCTCGACATGGGTCAGGACCTTGTTCGGCAACTCTGGGGATGACACGTGATAAACGGACAGACTGCTCATTTCGGTGGATCCTCGGTTCGGTCAGCGCTCGCCGGCTCTGCGGTCCGGTCAGGCGCGGGTCGTTCAGGTAATCGACACAACGGGGACGCTGGAGCGGTGCAGCACCGCCATCGTCTTAAGCTCACACTCGAACAGAAACTCGAATGCTTCGATCTGGCGCAAAGCATCACTCATGCTGGCGCCCCAGGTGTACAGGCCATGGCCGCGAATCAGATAACCGGCACAATCGGGATGCTGATCGAGCCAGGGCTGGACCTTGCGCGCCAGCCGGGCGATGTCTTGATCATTGTCGAAGATCGGCACCAGCACTGGCGACTCGTGGCTGACAACGCCACTGAAAGCCTTTTGCAATTCATAGTCTTCGAACAGCAGACGGTCACCTTCGGTCAGGCGCGAAAGCACGGTGGCGTTGACCGAATGGGTATGCAGCACCGCGCCGACCTCGGGTTTGCAGCTGTACAGCTGGGTGTGCAACAGGGTCTCGGCCGAGGGTTTCTTGCCAGGCTCCAGACTGTTGCCGGCGAGGTCCGTCGCCAGCACATCGTCGATGCCCAACTGGCCCTTGTGCTTGCCCGAAACGGTCAGCAAGGCCTGGCTGCTCGACAGGCGCACCGAATAATTGCTGCTGGTGGCAGGCGACCAACCGCGGCCATACAGGAAACGTCCTGCGTCGATAATCTGCTGGGCCAATGTGTCGCGACTCATACGCGCTCCTCTCTCATACGTGTGGCAGCCAGCATGGCGGCAGTCAGTGCCGCCAGGCTGGCGATGGCAAATGTCCAGCCCGGGCCCAGCGCGTTCCAGCTGTAGCCGGAGTACAACGCGCCCACCGCACCGCCAGTGCCGGACAGCGCGGCATACAGTGCTTGCCCCTGACCTTGCTGGCGCGGGCCGAAACTACGTTGCAGGAAATGTATGGCAGCGGCGTGATAGCTGCCAAACGTGGCCGCGTGCAATAGCTGGGCGAAGACCAGCACCCCCAGATGATCGGCGAGGTTACCCAGCAAAAGCCAGCGCAACGAGGCCAGCGCAAAGCTTGCAACCAGCACCTGCCGGACACTGAATCGCTGCAGGATGCGGCTCATGGCCAGGAACATCAGGACCTCGGCGACGACCCCGACCGCCCACAGCATGCCGATGATCCCGCGACTGTAACCCAGATGCTCCAGGTGCAAGGTGAGGAAGGTGTAGTACGGGCCGTGGCTGAGCTGCATCAGCGCAACGGCAACGTAAAAGGCCAGCACGCCGGGGCTGAGCAACTGCCTGCAGAATCCGTCAGCCGTCGCACGTATGCTCGAGGCAGTTGGCTGGGCATTGGGCACCCACCAGCTGCTCGCCACAATCCCAACCATGATGATCAACAGCGCCTGCGGGTAAAGATCCAGGCTGAACCACTCGAACAGACGTCCCATGCCGACCACCGTCAGAATGAAGCCGATCGAACCCCACAGGCGAATCTGACTGTAGCGTGCAGTCTGAGCCTGCAGATGCGCGAGCGTGATGACCTCGAACTGCGGCAGGACCGCGTGCCAGAAGAAAGCGTGCAGGGCCATGACCATGGCCAGCCAGGCGTAGGACTTGTCGACGAGTATCAGCGAGAAACTCAGCAGCGTGCAGACCGCGCCGAAGCGCACGATGGCCAGCCGCCGCCCCGTGTAGTCACCGAGCCAGCCCCAGATATTCGGCGCCACGCAGCGCATCAGCATCGGAATCGCCACCAGCTCGCCGATGCGTGCGCTGGGGAAACCTAGATGATCGAGATACAGCGCCAGAAACGGTGCAGTGGCACCCAGCAAGGCGAAATAGAAAAGATAGAAACCGGACAATCGCCAGTAGGGAAGCACTGCCACGTCAGTCATCCGTGGCAGCGGTACCGGAGGGTGGCATTACAGCTGACCCAGGACCGGGGTGCTGACCTTCACGTCCAGGTTTTGTCCACGATGACGCAGCAGGTGGTCGAGCAGCACGATGGCCATCATCGCCTCGGCGATCGGCGTGGCACGAATACCGACGCACGGATCGTGACGGCCCTTGGTGATCACTTCCACCGGATTGCCATCGACGTCGATCGAACGCCCTGGCGTGGTGATGCTCGAAGTGGGCTTGAGCGCCAGATGCGCAACGATCGGTTGCCCCGACGAAATACCGCCGAGAATGCCGCCGGCGTTGTTGGTGACGAAACCTTGCGGGGTCATCTCATCGCGGTGTTCGGTACCGCGCTGGGCAACACTGTCGAAACCGGCGCCGATCTCGATGCCCTTGACCGCGTTGATGCTCATCAGCGCATGGGCGAGTTCGGCGTCCAGGCGGTCGAAGATTGGCTCGCCCAGTCCCGGCATCACCCCTTCGGCAACCACGGTGATTTTCGCACCCACCGAATCCTGATCGCGACGCAGCTGGTCCATGTAGGCCTCCAGTTCCGGCACCTTGTCCGGATCGGGGCTGAAAAATGCATTCTGCTCCACCGACTCCCAGCTCTTGAACGGGATCTGGATCGGCCCCAGCTGACTCATGTAGCCGCGCACGGTGATGCCCTGGGTGAGCAGGTACTTCTTGGCGATGGCGCCGGCTGCCACGCGCATGGCGGTTTCCCGCGCCGAACTGCGACCGCCGCCGCGGTAGTCGCGGATCCCGTATTTGTGGTGATAGGTGTAGTCGGCATGGGCCGGGCGGAACAGGTCCTTGATCTGCGAGTAGTCCTTGGACTTCTGGTCGGTGTTGCGAATCAGCAGGCCGATGGACGCACCGGTGGTCTTGCCTTCGAACACACCCGAGAGGATTTCCACCTCATCGGCTTCCTGACGCTGCGTGGTGTGACGGCTGGTGCCGGGCTTGCGGCGGTCCAGGTCACGCTGCAGGTCTTCCAGCGACAACTCGACACCCGGCGGGCAGCCGTCGACGATGGCAACCAGCGCCGGGCCATGGCTTTCGCCAGCGGTGGTGACAGAGAACAGCTTGCCGTAGGTATTGCCGGACATGCGGGAGGCTCCGAAAGATCGTTCAAAAACTCAAGCGCGCCAGTATACGCAGGCTGATCGTCCAGATCACCTCGAACCTTATTCGATTGTCTGCGTCCAATTGACACTTTATTGACGATGGTCCTGCGATGCTACGTGGTATGTCCCTGATGCGCGGCTTGCTGCCGCTGCGAGTAATCGCCTTGACCCTGACTCTTCTGAGCTCCATGGCCCATGCCGGCACGCCGGTGGTGCTGCAACGGCCGATCACGCTGGATACCGGCAGCGGCGAGCTGTTCGGCACCCTGCTGCTGCCCAAATCCACTGCGCCGGTGCCGGTGGTGTTGATCATCGCCGGTTCGGGCCCCACTGATCGCGACGGTAACAACCCGGACGGCGGGCGCAACGACAGCATGAAGCGTTTGGCCCTGATTCTGGCCAGGCACAACATCGCCAGCGTGCGTTACGACAAGCGCGGCGTGGCGGCCAGCCGACCGGCGACACCTGACGAACGCAACCTGAGCATCGAGCAATACGTCGACGACGCCGTCGCCTGGAGTGAAAAGCTCAAGGCCGATCCGCGTCTGGGCCAGTTGATCCTGATGGGCCACAGCGAAGGCGCCCTGGTCGCCTCGCTGGCGGCGCAGCGCGCGGGGGCCACTGCACTGATCTCCGTGGCCGGCACCGGGCGCCCGGTCGATCAAGTGGTGCGCGAGCAGCTGCAATACCGCCTGCCGCCTCCGTTGCTGGCGCGCAGCGAGGAATTGATCGAGGAAATAAAGGCCGGCAAGACCGACGACAACGTGCCCGACGCCTTGCAGGTGGTGTTCCGCCCCAGTGTGCAGCCCTATCTGATTTCCCTGTTTCGGCAGAACCCGGCAGCCGCTTTCGGCCAGCTGAAGATTCCGACCCTGATTCTCCAGGGCCGCAACGACATGCAGGTGGGTGTCGGCGATGCGCAATTGTTGCATCACGCCAAGCCGGACTCGCAACTGGCGATCATCGACGGCATGAATCACGTGCTGCGCATCGTGCCCATGGACATGAAGCGTCAGCTGGCGTCCTACAAGGATCCGCAACTGCCACTGGCCAGTGAGCTGTCCGATCGCATCATGAAATTCATCGGTTCGCTACCGGCGGCATGACCTCTCTGACACGCCAACAGCGGTGAGAGCAATCGCCGGTTATGACGCTCGCGATAGCGTCAGGTCGGCTACCTCGGCAGTGGCTGGCCTCGATCGCGAGCAAGCTCACGCCTACAGGGCCTGTCATGGCCTTTGTTGCACGGTTCTCCCTTCAGCTTCGCCGAAAACGGCCGATAGCGGGTTGCTGGCATTGCGTTTGCCGAGCAATGTCGAGAACAGGATGGCGTGATGACACAAGCAACGATTGAGGCCGAAGCGGTCGCCCCGAGTGAAGCCAACGCAGGTGAAGTGGCCGCCCCGGTATTATGGGAAGAGGTGCAGGCCGAGCAGTTTTCGCTGCTGCGTCTGGCGCCCTTGCCGACCGATCGCGCGACCGGCGGCCGTCCGCTGCGCTTCGTCGAGTTCGGCCGCGCCGAGCGTCACAGCAGGGAATTCAGCCTGCTGCGCATGACCTACCACCTGCCCGGGCAAAAAACCCGCAAAGAACAGAATCAGCTGGATATCTGGGTTGACCACGCCAGCCACGCGGTGCGCGTCGGCCCGGAATCGGGCCTGCAGATCGAACCCTGGAACCGCGGGCTGGGCCGCTTCATGCTGGCTCAAGGCATCCACTGGGCGCAGAAGCGCTGGTCCGAGTACAAGGTCGAGGGCACGGCGCTGGCCAACAAGGATGCGCTCAACGAAGACACCCGCACCCGGCGCGATCACTTCCTCAAGACCCAGGGCCTGGAGGTGGCTTATGCCGACCCTCAGCATCTGAAGGGCAGCGTCAATGAAGCCAAGGTCGGCAACCTGAATAACAGCTGGAACACCGACAAGGTGCAGATCGTCGAAATCCTCGATGCCGCGCACATGCTGCAGCAAGCCGAGCAGAAGATTCAGGAACAGGAAGTCACGATCAAGAAAGCCGAGGACAGGGTCGGTAAATATCGCCGGGATGACAGTGGCCTGCGCTTCACCATTGCCTGCCTGGTGACCTTCGCGGTGTTCCAGGCCGGGCTGTTGATCTGGATTGCGACGCATCGGTAGATCCCGACGCAAAAACCTGTAGGAGTGAGCCTGCTCGCGATCGACGTCTGTCTGCCACGGCTATGTTGACTGCAAGAACACCGTCGCGAGCACGCTCACTCCTACAGCAGGTTCAGCTGATGGATCAAACCCGCGCAGCAAAAACCGCCTGATGCTCACGACACTGCGCCGCGGTCAGCATGAACACCCCGTGGCCGCCGCGCTGAAACTCCAGCCAGGCGAAATCCACTTCCGGGTACAGCGCTTCGACGTGCACCTGACTGTTACCGACTTCAACAATCAACAGCCCCTTCTCGTTCAGGTGATCGGCCGCCTGCGCGAGCATGCGCCGTACCAGATTCAAGCCGTCGTCACCGCACGCCAGCGCCAGCTCGGGTTCGTGCTGATACTCGTCCGGCATGTCGGCGAAATCCTCGGCATCGACATAAGGCGGATTGGAGACGATCAAGTCGAAGCGCTGCCCCGGCAACCCATCGAAACCATCGCCCTGCACCGTGTAGACGCGCTCGTCCACACCATGGCGTTCGATGTTCTGGTTGGCGACTTCAAGCGCTTCGAAGGACAGGTCGGCCAGCACCACTTCGGCGCCAGGGAAAACGTCGGCACAGGCGATACCGATGCAACCGGAACCGGTGCACAGGTCGAGAATGCGCAGAGGCGTATGGGCAAGCCAGGGCTCGAACCGGTGTTCGATCAGCTCGCCGATGGGTGAGCGAGGAATCAGTACCCGCTCATCGACGATGAACGACATTCCGCAGAACCAGGTCTCACCCAGCAGATAGGCAGTGGGGACGCGCTCGTCGATGCGGCGCTTGATCAGGCGCTGCACGTTGACCAGTTCGTCGTCTTCCAGGTTGCAGTCCAGGTAGTTGTCCGAAATTTCCCAAGGCAGGTGCAGAGCGCCCAGCACCAGTTGACGGGCTTCGTCCCAGGCGTTGTCGGTGCCGTGACCGTAAAACAGATCTTCGCCGTGAAAGCGGCTGACCGCCCAACGGATATGATCGCGCAGGGTGCGCAGGCGGGAAGTGATCACGGCAAACTCCTTGAAAAAAACGACGGGCGATTCTATCAGCCATCGCCGCAACAAACGATGCCTGCGCCCTGCGGCGAAGCGCGGCGTAAAAGTTTCCACAGCCTTTCCTGCGTTTTGCAGGCAATATGACAGTAACCGCGACCTGCTCGACAGGCTCAAGCCCGGCAAAAGCGACGCCTGTGAGCATTGAGATTCACAGAATCGCTCAGCCAGTGGACAATGTGGCAAAAGCCCCACTCGAAGGAGCCCCAGATGTCTGTTTCAAACACCGGTCCAAAGACCATGTTTCAACTCAGTGGCCGTGGTTACGCGGCGGCCACCTTGAGCAATGCCACGCTGATCATCATCGACGCACAGAAAGAGTACCTCAGCGGCCCGCTGGCCCTGACCGGGGTTCAACACGCCATCGATAACATCGTCAAACTGGTTGCCAGTGCCCGCGCTGCCAAATGCCGGATCATCCACGTGCGCCATCTGGGCACTGTCGGCGGCATGTTCGACCCTCAAGGGCCGCGCGGCGAATTCGTCCCCGAGCTGTTGCCCCAGGGTGACGAGACCGTCGTCGAGAAACGCCTGCCCAACGCGTTCAATGGCACCGGCCTGCATGACCTGCTGCAGAGCTTCGGCCATCTGGATCTGGTGGTCTGCGGCTTCATGAGCCATTCGAGCATCAGCACCACGGTTCGTGCCGCCAAGGATTACGGCTACCGCTGTACCCTGGTCGAAGACGCTTGCGCCACCCGCGACTTGCCAACGCCCAGCGGCGTAATCAAGGCCGAAATCGTGCAGCAGACCGAAATGGCGATCATGAACGACAACTTCGCCACGCTTGCCTTGACCAAGGATCTGATCTGATTTGACCCTGTTCATCAGGAACTGACCCGTAATTGCACGGCCCTGACCAGGCCCGGCTATGATTTCCCGGCAGTTCCTGAAGAAAAAGCGTACAAATGCAAGCATCACAGGTTGTGACCTACCGCAGCCAACCGCCTATCCGTTAATCACGCGTGTCTGCCTTTGAGCACTGGCCAGACGGGAACCACCCCGACGTAAGCTGGTCAGAGCGCCGATACCTATAGAGGAAGTCGGAATGAAGATATCCGATGGTTTCGATGCCCGTCGCCTGCGCCCCAAAGGCCAGAGCAACTGGCGGATGCGCCTGGGCGCCGCAATATCCGCAATTTTCGCCACCGCCGGCGTGCTGCTGGCCATGGCCGGCATCGCCAGCCTGATCGGCCATCCGGCGGCACTGGGTGAACTCAATGCAAGCCCTGCCGGTGCCGTGGTGACGATTGTCGTCGGCCTGTTGGTGCTGTACATCGGTGTCTGGCTCTGGCGTCGCAGCCGCCTGCGTCGTCGTCGTGCCGGCCAGCTGAACATGTCCCCTCACCTGATGAAGAAACACGACTGACCCCTTCCCCGTGTCATCCGCAGCCATTTGCACGTTTTAGTCGCGCCGATCAGGGCGTGACTTGGTTAAACTGGCGCCCTTCGCGGAGACCAACATGCAAGACGACGACTTTTCCCTGTTCAGAAGTGAGACTCGCGGCGTAAAGCCGATCAAGACTGAACACGCCGACGTGGGCAAACCCAAACCCGATCGCAAGAATCTGGCCCGGCTGCGGCAGGCGGCGACCGTGCGCTCTGATGCGACGATTACCGTGGACGGCCTGTCCGATCAATTCGTGATCGATGTCGGTCCCGAAGACTTGCTTTACTGGGCGCGTGACGGCGTTCAGGAAGGCCAGATGCGCAAACTCAAACTGGGGCAGATCAGCTTTGAAGGCAGTCTGGACCTGCACGGCATGAGCGTGGAGATGGCGCGGGAAACCATGTGGGAGTTTCTGGCCGAGGCGGCGAAGCTGGAAATCCGCTGCGTGCGCATCACCCATGGCAAGGCCGTGCGCCTGGATGGCAAACGGCCGATGATCAAGAGCCACGTCAACACTTGGTTGCGTCAGCACCAGCAGGTATTGGGCTTTACCTCGTGCATCGCCAAACATGGCGGCGCGGGCGCGGTGTACGTCATGCTCAAGCGCACGATGATGGAAGGGCGGGACGAGTAAAGCCGGGTTCAGTCCAGTCTGAGAATGGCGGATGATCCCGGTTCGCGTGCAGCAGCACGGCTTGCCGGCGGGCGTGTATGAAACCGCCAGCGCCGGCGGGCCGGGCTGCTACAGGTCAGGCCTCAGCGACAGGGTTATCGCCCACCCGGCCCGCCACCGCCCTGGCCACCACCGCCGCCGCCAGGGCCGCCGCCTTCATAGTGACCGCCACCACCGCCTCCATGCCCACCCCCATGTCCACCACCGCCCGGGCCCCAGAAAGGCCAGCAGCCGGACATGGCAGACATCACCGCGATGACCATCGCGACTTTCGCTATACGACTCAACATTTCATTACTCTCTCAACGGCAGGCATTCATCACCTGCAAAGTCTGACAGCACAACTGCGACAAACCACGTCAGCGTTTGGTAGCCATTGCGTACCGAAACCGATACCTGGCGCCACCCCGAACAAAAAAGGCCGCGACGAGAGAGCACTCACGTCGCGGCCCAGGTTCGACAGGTTGTCAGCGATCAGGGCATACACACCTGATCGGGTCAGTGAAGATCAGCGGCGATAATAACCGGGTCCGGGGCCGTAACCGCCCCGCCCTTCCTCGTAGTGGCCACCATCGTAATGGCGGTGATCCCAACCGCCGTGACGCCCCCATCCAGGGCCAAAGAAACATCCCGAAACCGACGACGTCAGAGCGATCACCAGTGCGATTTTCGCGATTCGGCTAAACATCATAGACACTCTCTTCATCCGGGCATCTGTCACCCATTAACTCAGACACCAGGCCGACACATTTCGACATAAGCCCTCGGTAAAGGTTAGGTAAAGGTGCCGCGGGCCGGCCGGGGCGTCGACTTGCCGCAGCTTTGTCGGTCACCCGCCATACACCTGCCCGCCGAGCTAGGCTACTATGTGCGCCTTTGCAGGCCATTGACCCTGCGTTTTTTTGAACCCACACGGAACACACCCCTGTGACACTGGAACAGAACTACACGGATATTTTCTGGGGGTTTTGCAGGGACGGCCAAAGTAGCGAAAACCAGTAAAATCAGGGGCTTCCATACTTTGGCTTACCCACCAAAACCCCTCAAACACATGCATTGGTACAAAAATTGGTACGGGCTGCCTAACCATCCCCGGCGTTCTGCCGACCTCTCCACCAATTCCGCGGGCATCTCGTCACCCCGGCTAGCATCGATCAGCCTGAATCAATTACTGTATATCCGAACAGTATTGAGGATACCGCCTTGGGCATCGACTACGACGCTGAAAACGTGCAACTGATCGAAATGGATAACGAAACGCTGCGGGAAGAGGTAAGCCGGCATCGTCAAAATGTGGCGCAACTGGTCGACATGCTGACCGACCTCACTAACGAGCGGGACCGGTTGAGAAGGGAGATTGCAGCGAAGGGGCAGACATCCCTGGTGATGCGAATCGGCGAGATGTCCAGCCTCAGCCAGAGCAATCAGCAGTTATATGAGCAGAATCGGCACTTGCAGGATATGGTAGTGAAGCTCGCCGAGCCCCGCGTTCACATCCCACCGTTTTAAGATGCTCAACGGATGGGAATCGAGTCGGAGAGTTTAGCGAGAAAGGATGCCGCCACTGCCACGTGCCGATATCGTCCCCGCCTTTGAAGGTTTTCAGGACAGTCCGATGCCACAAGAACGCATCGGAGAACTTCGGCTCCCGAAAGGCCTACAAGGTAAGATCGATGATTCAGTGCGTGCTCTTAGTGCTGCGAGCGACAGGGAGGCCATCGAGCGCGAAGGAGCGATGCAGATCGCGTTCATCCTGGGGCTCGAAACCGCCAAACGGCTCAAACCGGCAGAGATAGAGGCGCTTTACATCATCTTCGACGACGCGGTTCAGAAAAGGCTGCAGGAATCGGTACGCGGGTGATCAACCCAGCGCGCTAAATACTGCCGCCGCTTACGGAGGCCGCATAGACACCCTGCGGCTCGCTTGACGGCGACCTCAGTCATTTATAAACGATCTGATTTTGATCTCTAGCGCTGCGTCGAAAACTGCGTAAAGCCGTTTGGCGTCGGCGGCCGAAATCTTTCCACTGGCGACGCTGTCCCTTACGTAGTCCTCGCAAGCAATTCCGCTTTTGGTCGCCATAGCCGCCGACCGTGTGTCCTGTAACATGCGCAGCAGCGCAGCCGCATCCTCGAGCACGTCGTCTGGTAAAAATGACTCACCAGTAAGCTCCATCATTACTGCGCTCTCCTTAGAGCAAATTGAGAAATAACTACGGCTAACTCGCACCTAGCTCTTCGGAGGAGAGGAGATGCGTTCAATATCAAGGAGTCGAGACGGCTGGGATGAATTCCGCATTTTTTCAAGGATCGCGCTAAACGGCTTACTATGCGGAAGCCACCATTCAGCAATCGAGCGCGCTGAGGTGTTGATGCTGGCTCCCCTTGCCCCCCTTGACGACATGTTCTAACCCTACGCTAGGATCCCGCCCGCCGCGTAGTACCGGGCGAGCAAATCCTCTAGCTTGTGCTCACGCTGGCCATATCCGGCGCCTGGCAGGCTCGCCCAGATGTTCGACACCTTGTCGATCGCGGTGGCGATGTGTCCGACCATGATGTCAGGCAACGCGCCGCGCTCGCGTATCTGCTGGATGGCGACCATGTCCTGGCTGACCGGTGAGAAGTCTTTCAGCGCCAGCGACTTTCGATACGGCATCCACCAGCGCTGTAGGAGCTGATACCGCCCCGCCGCGGTGGACTTCAAGCCTTTGCTGTTCACAGTGACCAGCACGCCCGGGTGATCGCCATAGCCGGTGAACACGTTCGGGCTGTCGATGCCGCCAACGATGACGTCGTAGCCTTCGTCGCGGGTGTAGCGACTGGTCGCTGTCCCTTCGCTGAACGCCAGCATGTCGAGGAACGCCAACACATTGCGGCCGCCGGCCGTCTTCTCAGAAATTCGAGCCATCCACTTTTCTCCAGGCAAGAAAAAGCCCGCAGTGGCGGGCAAAGTTATTTAGGTGGATCATCGGGCCGTACACAAACAGGAGGTTGGGATGAAGAAATTGGGATTTCGCTTGAGGATTGAAAGACAGCGCTTGGGTTACAACCAAGCAACAATAGCCGCCATTGGCGGCGTCCGAGCAAACGCCCAAGGCGCTTATGAGCGAGGTACGCGCATTCCAAGGGCCGATTATCTAGCTAAGCTTTCTGCCGTCGGTGTAGACATCCCGTATCTGCTCACCGGCGAAAGAAACGGGCGCCCCGCTGACCTGCCCGGCTTGCCTGCCGAAACATCCTCCCCTTCTCTAGCGAGCCAGCTGCGCGCCGACTACAGTATTGACGAGGCCGCGGGGAAGGAGCTCGTTGAGCAGCTGCGCTCCAGCATCTGGGCCACCGCCAGCGCAATAGCAGAAATCTCACGGCTCATGGATTCCGGGGACGACCGCTCTGCAAAGGACCATATAGCTCAGTGTCTCGATCGACTGAACGCGCCCCCTGACGATCTCCGAACGCTTACGCTTACACGCCCAGTGGCCGGGCCAAAAACGAATTGAAGTTCTCTATCCTGCAAGCCCCGAACTGGTCGGGGTTGAGGTGTATGAGGTTGATCCGCCGAGCCTGACGCCCTGCCAGAAAATGGCGGCACGCCATCGCGCCGTCCCGTCACCGGTGGTATTCGCCCGGTAGAACACAGCGTCGGATGGACCGCGCGGCAGAAGGCCCACGGTGTACAGCCAGTCATGCAGGATCGCGGCGCGCATGCCGTAACCGGCGAGCAGGCCATACAGCGCCAAGGCGACGATGGCCAGGACCAGCAACGCGGTGGCCAGCCACCCCCACGCAACAATCCAGCCGACCAGCGCGGCCAGGGCGGCCCAGCGACAGACCTCGCGCAGGATGCGGATCGAGGCCAGGTCGCTCGTGAACCCGGCGGGCACCGTCAACAGCCCGTACAGCGGGTCGTGGAATGTCAGTGGTTCCAGCAGCTGCACATTCCAGCGGCTGACAAAGCGCACAGCGGGTTTGATATCGAACTTGCCGACGGCCGCGGTCATGCTGGCCAGCCCTCTTCGATCAGTTCGGCGGTGATCGAGCCGTCAGCCACGGAGCCGAGCAACGCGTCCTCACGGTCGAAGCAAAGCTGCACATGCTCACTCACAGCATCAGCGACAGCCAGAACCTGCGCGGCCGTCAGATCGACGAAGCCCTCGGACGTCTTCCAGCGCAGCACGTAGTCGACATCTCGGTTCGCCCGAAGCGCTGCGCCGTTGATGAGCAGCTTACTGCGGTCATCCGTTTCGATGGGCATGCCCTCCACCGTGGTCCCGCCCACTTCCGCCACGTAGCGACGCGCGGCGATCAGGTCTGGCCATGCGGGTTCGACCACAACCGGCTGCGGCCGGCTCTCCAGTAACTCCCAGCCCGCGCCCGTCCAGCGGGCCACTTGCTCGCCCGTCAGTTCAGGCGGAACGGTGAAGGTGCAACACGCAGGCAAGTCGCCCGATTCGTCAACCTCACGGCTGGCAAAATAAATATCGTATTCACCCCAAAGGTAAACGGTCTGCATAACTATTCCTTAAATGTATGTGTCAGGGGCAATAGCGAAAACTCCAGTATTGTTTTGCAAAACAACATAGCCGTTCTCTATTGTGTAGGATATAGAATAGGCACTAATAATTGTACCGTTCGTGGTTGTCGCACAGTTGGTCCACGTTGCGCCAGAGTCGCCCGACCATTGAATAGCGGTAACACTGCTTTGCTTGACGTACTGAATCAAGTATCCAAGCTGCGAGGAAGTTACCAAAGTTGCCGAAGCGGAAATCCCAGAAAGCGCACCCCATGTCAAACCGAAATCGGTTGATTTTCTTGCGTTTCCCGAAATTGCTGCACTGACAAGAACTGTCCCATTTGGAAACATTTCGATGTCTGTCGCATTAGATACGCCGAGCGCAGATGTCGTCGGAAAAGTTAATCCGTTATCTGTACTTCTACTAACCGTAGCGCCTGCGATATGCAGCCAATTGCCTTTCTTATCGGTGCATATTAACTGCGATGCAGCAGTCGTTGTTAAACTGGTAGCGAGCCACGTAAGACCCATATCGGTCGAACGAAGAATCATCGAATTCACGCGAGTCGCTACGACGACATCATTTAGACCTATAACAAGTGATGCAATTCCATCGTTACCGACGTACGCAGGTGCACTCCAAGTTGCACCATTGTCGGTAGAACGAAGAATTAAGTCGCCCGCACCACCGATAATCCAAACGCCTTTTTTATTGGTAACTACAGATGTTAAAACCCTAGTAGTTACGCCAGCGCCAACGGTAGCCCAAGTTTTGCCGCCGTCAATGCTTCGGCGTATCAATCCGGCGGCACCTACCGCCACCATCACCTGTTGCCCATCGCTTGCGGAATCGTTAGCAAATATTCCGGTGCTTGCCGCCGGGATTGCTTTAAACAGTGCACCGCTACCAAAAAATTGCAACCCGGCTTTAACCCAAGACTGCAACCCGTTCGGCGCGGGTGCATCAGGCAATTTGAATTGAGAGGTATAGTCATAGCCGTAGGTTGGGATAGAACGAAGAACGTTCGTGTTGGCAGTATCCGCGACGTTGAAGATTCCCTTACCCGAACTTGTTACACGGGATGCACTGGCAAGCACACCGGTTGCCGGATAGGTTACTACCACCGAATCACCAGCCGTTGGCAAAAACCCAACCTGCGGCGAAACACTACGTACGAAAACAAACATTCCTGTTCCGTATGTAATATCGGTTACAGCGGCGGTAGCCATCGTAATAAGGTTCCAAGTCAACCCGTTATCAGGGGACTTGTATGTACCGGACGCCGCAGTTGCGCCCGAAGTCATCCAGTTGCCTTGCTTATCGGTTGCAATAGCGGTTGGTGCGGCGGCTGCGGTGAAGGCTAACGACCATGTAACGCCATCGTCTACCGAACGACGAAGCTGCGTGCCTGCGCCTACAATCCATGTCCCTTTGCCGTCGTTCGCAACACACGCATGAACCGCTGTTGCTCCGGTGGTTGGCGCGCTTAGAGTTGAGCCGTAATCACCCGAACGCCAAAGTGTGGTAGAAGTGGCCGCAAGCGTAGCGATAACTACACCGTTAGGAGCGGCAGAAACACGGGATACGATACCCGTCACACCGGTAGCTTGCCAAGTAAGGCCATCGTCCCGGCTTACGATCATTCCGTTAGAACCGACGTACCATGTACCGGCGCCATCGCAAGTTATGCAAGTTGCAGTGTTTCCTACAAGAAGCGATAAAGTTATGGCTGTCCACGTCGCCCCGTAGTCGGTCGAACGCATAGCAGCGCCAGTCGTACCAGCCAACACGGCGATAACAACGCCGCTGTTCTGGTTACTGGAAATATCGACGGTGGCGCCGGTAATGGCAGGCGAAGGCGTGACGGTGGCCCAAGCTTGCGCGACGTTCGGACTAAGAAGCCCCAACGCAGCAAAGAATGTGGGCATCGAAACTTGCGAACGAATGCCAGCATTGGCTAGAACCCAAGTTGAAGCCGGTGCCTTCAGACCGTAACGAATGTCGCCAACATTGCCGTCGTTCGGGCCGAATGCAAGACCGTTACGCGTGGCATTGACCTGCAACGAGTCGCCAGGGTTGCCGTATGGTGCCAGGTTAATTGCAGCGCCGGCGGCGGCAGCGGCAGCAGTGGCAGTTACAGCAGCAGCGGAGGCCTGGGCACCGGCAGCAGCTGCCCCGTCAATGGTCGGAGCGTAGGCATTGATCGCGGCGACGACAGCGTTTGTTTGAGCTACGAACGGTGGAAGCGCCGCCACGAACGTATCGGCCTTGGCCGAGAAGTCTGACGGGGCGTCGCCGCGGTTCGGCGCTTCTGGCAGCGTTGCAATGTTTGGTACGGCCATTAGGTGACACCCTCAATGTTGATGGAGCCGCGCGAGATCTTCGGCCCCTCGTAATTCAGATCAAAATCGCGATAGAACCCGAACACCACCGTCCCCTCGTACTGCGGCAACGGCGAACCGATCCAGACGACCGGAACGGCATCGAGATCGATGAAAATTCTCTGGATGGTTGCCAGCCTGGCCGTGTCGAACGACACGTCAAAACCCGCACGCTTGGCGTTGGAGCGCTTGACGATGATTGGATTGCCGAAGGCGTCTCTGTCCTTGCGGCTGTAACTGATCGCACCTACCGAAGCGCCGTATCCTGTGCAGCCGATGTCGGTCAGCTGCCCTATGACCAGGTGCCCTACCGCAGCAGTTGCGGTACCAGAGGTGATCGTCACGGTGATTGACGCCGTGCCGTATGCGGGCATGTCGGTCAGCACGATATCGCTGCGCGTTTCCAGCTCAGCGAAGAAGTAGTCGTACCAGGTGGAAACGCCGGTCACCAATGCGATCGTGTTGTCGTAGACCATTCCATCCGTGGGATCGACCATCGTTACCCGGACCGACCGGCCTTCAAGATTGAAGAGGGCGAGCGAATTGACCACCTTCCCAGGCGTGAACACCACGACGATCGACCCGGGATTCGTGGTTAATGTCCCGACACTGCCGTCGAACATCCTCCAGCGATTGGTTGGCCCTACCTCTATCCATGTAGGAGTGGCCTTTGCGATACCGACCAGAGGGGCGTCGGTAGTGCTGACCGGCGCCACGACCTCATAAATCTTGTGCTGCGCGGCGATGATCACCCTCGATCCAAGGTTGTAGGTTCCTGTGACCCACTCTGGATAGTCGTTTTCTGGAACGTTGCTGCTTGCAAGCACTGCCGGCGTGATGTCTCTGGGTCTGATGATCTGCATATCAAGCCCTCACGGCCGGCATGCCGTCGTTGTTCCAGGCATCGAGCCATCCGGTGTTCCGGGCGATCTCGTTCATTTTCTTGACCACCTTGTCTCGGAAATTTTGCGTGTCTTCCCTGTCTTGTCCGTCGCTATCACCCGGATTCAGAAGCGCCCGTGACTTCTGGGCTGGATAAATCGTTCTCGATCCCAGGCTGTCCTGCGAGACGATTTCCGGGCCGAACTCGCCCACCAAGGCCGGCATGCCGTCCCAGCTGTTTGTCCCTTTAGCGAATGCCTGGATTGATCCGTTGGCTTTGGCGGCGTTCTTGATGGCTTCAGCCAGTTGAGCAACCGTCAGGGCGCCAGATGACACCTGGTCTGCCCAATACTTCGCGCCTGCTGCGTCGGCTTCTTGGTGAAGTACCGAGTTGTAAGCGCTCTTGATGGCGTCTTGCGCGGCGGCGTTTTTGATTGCCTCAGCCAGCTGATCAACCCCAAGAGAACCGCTGGAAACCTGGTTCTGCCAGTAGTTTTTCCCGGCCGTGTCAGCGTTATGGCCGAGCACGTCCTGGTAAACCGAATCGATCAGCGTTGAGGTGTTCCCGGGCGTAGCCGACTTGATATTGCCAAGCGCTGCGACCACGGCGGCGTTCATCGCGTTGACCGCTTCTGTGACGGTCATTACCGAGTTGTCCACACCGTTCAATGCATCGAGCTGGGCCTGCGCGAACTCCAACTGGTCGTCGAGGCGATCGAGCTGATCCTGCAGAGCCTTCACCGTTTTCTCAGCGTTTGTTAGCTGCTTGCCGTTGAGCGTGTTCAGCTCATCGATCAGCGCCGCCGCCCTGCCTTGATCACGATTGAAGTCCTCAAGCGAGGCATACATGTCGGTGTTGTTGCTGCTCACCGCGTCAAGGGCATCGCTCAAGCCCGTGACATTCGCCAGCGACCCACCAGCCCGGGCCGTTGCCAGCGCACTTTGTAGCGTCGCCTGCGCCTGAGCGCGCAGCATGGTCGTAGCAGTGTCCGAATTCCCGTGAAGCGTCTTCAGAGCAGAGCTCAGGTCATTGCTCACTCCGGTGAGATCGCTGACGTTCGTATTCGCGGCCGTCAACAGATCATTGAGCGACGCCTTCTGCGCGGTAATCGATCGCTGAAGCGCGTTGAAAGCGTCGTTTGCTCCCTGCATCAGACCATCGGTAATCTTCTGCGCGGCATCTGCCGCCGCCTGCTGCGCGTCTGCGGCCTTCTGACCCAGGGTCGAGTAGTAGGAGTCGGCACTGGTGGCCAGGCCAACCAGCGTGGCGAACATCGCCTGGCCGGCAGTGGTCGTGACGTCAATGTCCTCGACCATGGCTCGATATGCCGAGCGGGTGTCGGGCAGCTCCAGGCCGAATCCAGCAAAGGCCCCTTTCAAGCTCTTGGTCAGGTCGGCGAACTGCTCATCGGCACTGAAAAACGCCTTGTAGTACGTGCTTACAGCGGTGTTCAGTGCGTCGACCTTCTCCTTCGCGGTCGCGGTCGTGGTGTCGAGATCCGACATCGCGCCGATCATGTTCAGGATCGAGTCAGACGCCATCAGCCCGGTGTTGTCGAGCTTCAGATTGTTGACGTTGATCAGGGACAGCGCATCGTTCACCCCGTTGAAGCGGG
Source organism: Pseudomonas sp. NPDC087358 (assembly GCF_044900785.1). NCBI lineage: Bacteria > Pseudomonadati > Pseudomonadota > Gammaproteobacteria > Pseudomonadales > Pseudomonadaceae > Pseudomonas > Pseudomonas sp. NPDC087358. The sequence goes on along the minus strand of NZ_JBJDOA010000012.1, from coordinate 143,291 downwards.
TGAAAACGCCCTCGATCGCCTTGATCACCTCGTCAGCGGTAGTGTCCCAGCTGTTGGCGAAGTCGGTGAACTGTGCCTTGAAGTAGTCAGGCAGAGACACCGAACTGACGATCGCCTTCGCGAGGAAGGTGCCCATGATGTTGTCGTAGTTTTCGGTCAGCGCCGCAGCGGCGTCTGCCGCGTTGAACTGCTGACGATCATCCAGGCCGATGCCGGTGCCGTTGTCCAGGGTCGCGCCAAACGTCGTGGAGTACTTGCCCGAAGTCTTGCGAACCTGAAGCGTGTTGTAGGCATAGACGTCCGCGCCATTGCCCAAGGTGTCGTACAGCATGCCGAGGGTGGACGTGAATTTCCCGAGAGTCGTCGCGATCTGAGCGTCAGCAGCATCACCGAATTTCGGCGCCTTGGTCTGCCAGCCTTGTACCGTGCCGAGGTTGGTCAAAGCCCCGTTCGAGTACTCGACCTGGCCGGACGTGCTGGTATCAGGATATTTCTCACCGCTGCTGAACAGCTTGCTCGATGCGATCGAACCCACGACGGCGCCGATGGCCGCCCCCAGTGCCGTACCGACCACCGGGAACACCCATGTTCCGATTGCTGCGCCAGCAGCCGCAAAACCTGCCGTGGTCGCTCCGCCTTTGATCCCGTACTGCTGGAATGACTGGATGACCGAATACACAGCGCCGACATAGCTCAGGACGGTGCTCAACGATGCCAGGCTCGACGTTGCAGCCGATGCGGTCATACCTGACGCGGTGCCCACCGTCTGACCGCCAACGCTCACCGTGTTGCTGATGAGGTCAACCGTCGCCGGCGTAGTGGATGCGGCGAAATTACCCGCGACCTGCGCAGCGGTGGCGGAGCCTGTGCTGAAGGCGCCAGTGATCACCGATCCGATGTAGTCGGCGCCGTTGGTGAAAGCCCCCTGAATCCCACCTATGATGCCGTCGCCGCCAGTCCAGCCGGAAGTTATGGCTTGGCCCAGCTTGCTGCCGGCCACCGATACGACACTGCTCACGTTGTTGAGTAGAGAGCTGAGTCCGCCGCCACCGCCAAGCCCTGAAAGGGCACCACTAGCGCCAGCACCACCGGAGGAATCGCCGCTCAGGCCCAAGAACGACAGCAGCGGCATGATCACCAGAGCTTTCGCTCCGATGCGCGCAAGGTCGGCTATGACAGAGTCTGCCAGACTCTTAAAGCTGAACTTGCCGCTGCTGGCCAGCTCGACGAACGCATCTTCGACGCCGTGCAGGCCATCCGTGACCAGGCCGTAAGTCTGCCCGGCGATGTCCGCAGCTTCGTAGGAGTAGTCCTGCAGCGCCGCGGTCATCCCGTTCTGCCACTGCGCGCGGGCGGCGTCGATTTTGCCGTAGTTGTCCTTGTAGGCCTGGAGCTCTTTGTCGAGCGTGTCCTGGAGGATCGCCTTCTGTTTGTCATAGGTGTCTTGGGTGATTTTCCCAGCAACCTTGTCCCGACGTAGACGCTCGACTTGATTGGCGTAGTCGTTCTGGAGCGCCAGATCGTCCTGCAGACGCTTGCGACCTTCAGCGCCCAGACCGATGCCGGTTACCTGGTTGTCCAACCCCTGCTGGAAGCGAGAAAGCGCATCAGCCTGAGCCTGGGTGAACTCTGCGAGTTGTTTCTGCTGCTCAGCCGATTCCGTCCGCGCCTGCGTATCTTTTTCCAGCGCCGCGTTCACGGTCTTTTGAGCAGTGATCTGGTCGGCAGTGGCTAGCAGTGCTTTTTGAGCGGCAGTAAGGGTTTTCTTGTCCTTTATGTCCGCTAGCTCTTGCTCCCACTTGATCAGCTCTTGCTGAGCGGGACCCAGAGCCTTCAGCTTCCCCGTCTGCTCGTCGAGCTGCTCCGACTGCTGTTGCAGGACCGCATATTGCTGCTTTGCTTGGTCTAGTTCTTTGGTGCCGGCGTCTTCGACATAGGCCTTTACCGCTTTGGTTTTCTGGTCCGCCCACTTCGCATTGATGTCCGCAATGTCTTTGGCTTGCTGTTCCTGGCTGATGGCCAGCGATTGGTCGCCGGACCTGTCAGCTTCGAGCTGCTTACGCGTAACAACGGATTTGTACTCTGCAAGCTTCTCTGCGCGCTTCGTCGCGTTGGTGTCGAACTCATCATGCAGGTGGTCCAGATAAACCGCATCGGTTACCGACTGCTGCTGAGCTTGTTGCGCCTCAGCTTTGGCCTTTGCCCTGCGAGTTCTGTCGGCTTCCTCAAATGTGAGGTCGTTGATATCGGCTTGAACCTGGACAACTCCGCGGCCCCCGCCGCCGCGCGATCCGGAGCCTAGGCGCTGGGCATTCGCCAGCTGCGCCTGCAGGTCGGCCATCTTCTCTTCGTAGGTTTTCTCGCGCCCGATATCGAGGACCGCGTCCCATGCGCCCTTGGCAGCTGACTTAACTGCGTTCCAACCACGTTCAATTGAGCCGAGGTTCGTTTTGATGGCGTCGGATCTAGTGGACAGCGCTTTGGCGTATTCGGACTCGGCAAGGCTGGCGGCGCCTGCTGCGTCGCCTTGGTCTTGCAGTGCCTTGATCTGCTCGTAAGTCGAGGCGGTCAGGTAATTCAGTGATTCGTTCAGCGCCAGCGATGCTTTTACTGGGTCTTTCGCGATTTTCTCGAAGTTCGCAACCGTCTCGCTTGCAGCTTGGCCGGTGGCAGATTCGAACTTGACCGCCGACTCTGCGAGCATCTCAAACGCGGCAGACGGAATCTTTGTCGACCCCGCCAACTGCGCGAGTACTTCGGAGGCTTTACCAACTGTGCCGCTACTTTGCGCAACCTGCTGCGCCATCGCAGAAAGCTGCCCAGAGGTAGTCCCGGCAGTGTTGCCGGTAAGGGCCAGCGACTTCAGATAAGCCGTGGTCTCGTCGCTGCCCTGCTTATAGGCCAGCGCGAGTGCAACCACCGCCGCAGCTGAAACGGTGAACGGATTCACCAAACCAAGGACATAGCCACCGAGCGCCTTTGCGGCAGGGCCGATCCCGCCAAACATGTCTTTCAGTTGCCCACCTTGCTGGAGGAAAACAGTCAGCGGAGCCTGTCCAGCTTGCAGGGAAACAGCGATATCGGTGAATTGCGCTGGTACGTTCCGAAGGGCCGCGGAGTATGCCTTCGCCGACATCGCATTTTTCTGAACAAGGGAATCAGTCTGAACAAGCGCCGAGCGCTGGTCGTTCAGCTTCTTCAAATAATCGTCAAAATCAGACGAATCCAGACGTCCCGCTTTTCGGTGAGCGCGAAGCTGCTCTTCCATTTTGTCCAAGCGACCATATGCGCCCACGACCGGATCAATCTGACCTACGAGCCTGTCGAGCTGGGTCGCTTGGTAGGCAGCTTCTTTAGTCGCTGACTTCAAGCTGCGCTGCGCGCGGTCCATCCCGGCTTCAAACCCGCCAGTGTTGGCGATCAGGTCAACCGTCAACTGGCCGAGACTATCCGCTGCCATACTTTTCTCCAGGCATAAAAAAACCCGCAGCGAGCGGGTTCATATTTTCAGATCGGTATTTACCAATCGAATGCTTCAGGTAGTTTCCATTTTTCTTTTTCGCCTGTCTTTGACACTTTCACCCAGCCGTTTGAAGAGACCTCATACACAGTTACCGTCTTGCCTGATTCAACCCAGCCGGAGACAGGTGAACCCAGCTCCGGCTTTATATACAGCTCGGTCTTCCGACTGACTGGCTTTGAAACAGAGCCGACCCTGGCATCGGATGCCGCTTTCCCCACAATTGTTGGAGGCTCGGAGGCCCACTTTACTGCGGTCCAATAACTGTACTTTCCGAGATCTTTGGCTTTTGTGTAATCCTGTAAGGTTTTGAGGCCAACTTGCATTAAGTCGCCCCGAATCTGAAGTACAGTCCATCCAATATCGGCAGGGGCATCTTTTTGATTAAAGCAATAATGGTTGGAAACGGTAATCTCGGCCCAAGCTGCATACTCGCCCAATCGATAATGATCATAAGCCCTCTGAAAATCCCCAACAGACATGCACCCGTACGCCTCTGAGGACAAAAGTATTCTCTGATCAGCTTTAGGCGTCCAGGTATCAACTTGCTGGAACGAGGAGTCAGGGCGCTTATTAGGAGTGAAGCTATTTAGCAACATCAGCACGGCAGCAATAGGAATGACAAGAGCAAAAACCCAGATTTTAGAGGTTCTTTTCGGAGCCTCGTCCGGTTGATCAACCGAGGCTATCGGAGATGGAGCCAAACCGGGGCTTTCCGCTGAAGAGGACAAATCTGTTCCGCAATATCTGCATTTTATCGCGGCCTTTTTAATGATCTCCGCACAGTATGGACAACATTTCTCGTCTTGATTCAATTGGCTACTCTCCCTAGTTTTCCTGACGAATCTATCATTTCCTCTCACAACCAACAAAGTGCAGCGTTTCCTTACGCTGCCTTTCTCGGAGTCGCCAGCGCCGTGAGCAAGCTCATGACATCTTCCACAGTGCCCTCCTCGCCGTCCTCGTCCTCAACCTCCGCAGATCGGTCCGGCAGGAAGTCAGCAAGCTCGGCTTTGCCGCCGGCCGAGCGATTGACGACCATCGAGACGAGGGCAGAACCTTGCTCGATCTGCCTGACGACGCTGAGCGAGCCGTTGCGCCGGATGTAGTCCAACCATTCCAGCGCTTCGGTGTAACTCAGTTTTTGCTGGGCTTGCGCGATGGTTTTTCCGCCGACTCCTGCGAGGACGAGCTCGAACCAGAAGTCGTCGATGGCTTTTTTTCGTCAGGCGTCGGGTTGTTGACCTCGTTGATCGCCACGAACAGCGCGATGGTCAACTCAGCGCAAAGCTCGCCGCGGCCTTCCTCCGCTTTGCCCAGCACGTCGCTGACGGTAAAGATCTGGTTTCCTTCGGCATCGCAGATGTAACCCGCGATGCGGCCGGCTACAGCGTCCTTGCTCTCGTAAGCGCCCTTCCACTCCTGGGTCACGGTGGTATAGGAGGCGCGACGGACGTAAACCTCGTTTTTCACCTCCTTGCCCTCGACGTGCCAGGTGATTTCCTTTCTCACCGGTTGGCCCGCGAAGGAGCCAGATTTTTTCAGCGAATCGATACTCAGCATCATGGGTTAAGCCGCCGTTTTTGGAATGAATACAGGGTCGCCAGAGACCTGGATACCGATGTTGGATTTGACCACGTCGTTCTGCGCGAAGCTGAACGGGTAGCTGTTCATGAAGCCGCGGAAGGTGATCCACGATCGGGTGTTCGGCAGACTGAAACCGGGGGTGTCTGCAACCTCGGCGGTTGCAGCAGCACCAGTGCCGGCGCCAGTGAACGCAACGGTTGGAGTGCCGGTGTAACCGGTGCCAGGGTTGGTGATGGTGATGCCGGTCACCTTGCCCGCCGACACGGTAGCTACGGCTGTTGCGCCGGTACCGCCGCCACCGGTGATGGCGACGGTTGGAGCGGTGGTGTAACCGGTGCCGCCAGCCGTGACATTCACCGATTCCAGCGCATTGGCGGGGATCGCGGTTGGGGCGATGCCGACGCCGTTGACGCGGCCATCAGACCAGCCCACCGCCCAATCCATCTTCAGGCCCAGGGTTTTGATCTGGTGCAGTCGGACGTGGACTGGATCGCGGGCGTCGGTGTTGATGCCAAAGCTCGCTGTGCCAGGCGTGGCCAAACCTGCTTCGTACTCGCGCGACAGGTCGCCCAAGCAAGTGGTTTCGATCTGGTCGAGGGACGAGTCGATACCGTCGATCGAGGTTACACAGCTCACAAAGATGACTGTGCCCAGCTCAGGGTCGATACCGTACAGGTCGGTACCTTGGGTTTTGATGCTCAATGTAAGCTCCTCGACTTCACTGGAAGTCATTCTGCGGGCATAAAAAAACCCGCCGGGGCGGGTGATGGTGAAACTGTGCCTGGTCGTCAGCGGTTGACGATCCAGGCAATATTGAAGCTGCTGCGATAATTCATCGTGACGGGGTCGCGCGATTCGCCGTTGTACCCAGTGACGTAGCTTTCCAGCTCGAGCGCATGCTGCAACGCAGTGGCCACATCATTCGCGGCTCTTGCGGTATCTGCATAGACATCGATCTGTAACCCGTGCTGATCGACGTCAGGTCGGCCGGAAAGATAGTTATCAGGGGCCCCCGAGATCTGCTGCCATACCGCGTAGGGTTTGACCACGTCTTTGGGCGCCAGGCCGAATAGATACAGCCGGGTGGTACCGGTGCCGAGCAAAGCGGTCACACCAGGATCGGCGGCGCACACAGCGAAAATTGGCGGATACATCAGTTCACCCCGAGTTTGACGAGCTGAAATTTCGCTGAACTGAGGAATTCACGGAACACCGCCTCGCGGTTGGTCGCCACTGCGGGACGCAGGAACGGCCGAGCTGCAGCGTGCTCGGTGCCGAGTTCAACCCACCACCAATAGAACGTGTTGCCGCCCTTTTGCCCGCGTCGTTGACGTTTTACGCCCACGGATACAACTACAGCACCGATCTCCTCGCCGATCTTCTTACGCTCGATCATGGCAAGGTTCGCCGGGATGTAATTCGGAGTGCTGGGGTCATCGATGCGATCTGCGCGGTCCTTGGCATCCACCAGAACGATGTCCATCGCGTCTTTCGCTGCCGGTAGAACCACCTTTCTACGGAGTTCCTCTGAAAGCGTTTTGAACCTGGCTGAAAGCGCATCCGCGCCGGTCAGTTTGTACGACACGCGGTTAACCATCATTCACCCCCGCAGCTACCATCAGCGTCAGAAATTCGCGCCCGGAGACCTTGTCAGCCAGCGGAGGTCCCTTAATCGCGTAGATCGTGTCGCCGTGCACCACGCGCATCGTGTCGACCACGCCAGCCCGGTATCTGATGATGATCCGAGCGGTGAACTCAGACTGCTCCGCTTGAGCCTGGACAAATTCTCGGGTGCTGACAGGCTCGATCGCCGCTGGGCACTTCTCCCAGACTGTTACCCAGGGCCCAGGGACCATTTCGCCGGTCTGCTGGTCCTGGGTAAACGGTCGGCTCTGAATGTTGACCCGATGCCGCAGCCTGCCGGCGCGCATCAGGCACCCATCCGGATGCGATAAGGCATCAGCAGCGACTTCGATGCCAGCGGCAGCTCTACCGCCGTGGTGCCGGTCACGACTTCCTCCCTGTTCGCGAACAGGTGGCCCAGTTTGAGCAGGCATGCGGCAGTGATCGCCGCGTTTATGACGATTCCGTACGCCTGCATGTCGATTTCCTCCAACTCATCGCCGTACGCGCGACGCGCTTGCTCCCTCAGCCGGCATCGATCCCCATCATCTTCAACCAGATCGGCCAGCACCTTTGCCGCATCGTACCGAGCGCGGCAGGCACTCAATCGTGCAGGAACATCGGACTTAGCCGCGTCGAGATCGTCCTGATCGGCGTAGAAACGTCGCTGCATAAATTGCTTCGCCGCCTCTTCGGCCGCATCAAGCTGGGCCTGAATCAGCACCTGGTCGTCTGGCTCCGCCAGCAGGTGGGCCATCGCCAACTCGATGTCGATCACGCTCATGTCAGTCGGCCTTTTTTTCAGGTGGCGGTTTTGGCTTGCCTGCTTTGTTCTCTGGCCTTGGGGCCTGCTTGTTCGCCGGGGTGCTGGATGCTTTCACGGTGTAGTCCTCTATGAGTCCGTTTCGCAGCAATTCGCCAGCGCGAATTTCATCCACGGGAATGGTTCTGCCCGGATTGACGAATTCACCAGCATTATCGAATGCCTTGACCGTTTTTACGTCGATAGTGTTCATGTCGAATCGCGCCTGGTTACCCAGGCGCTCCTCTGGGATGCTTCGAATTACGGCGCGGTGAACGAGCCGTAAACGAACGACTGTGGACGGTACACGGCGAGCGCCAGGCGCTCCTCCGCACGGATGGTCACCATGTTCTTGGTGAAGTTGTCGGCATCTTCAGTGGAAACCTCTACGTTCGCGTCCTCGCGATCAAACACCTGGGCAGCGATGTTGAACGCGCCCACCAGGAAGTTGCCGGCGGGTACAGCGTTGGTATCGATGACGGGCAAGCGCCACATGCGAGGCTGACCACCATCTTGTACATTGACCCAGATGTAACTGCCGGTGGTGTCCTTCGCCAGCTCCATGTCAGCCCAATCGATAGGGTTCAGGGCAATCGCGCTGGCCCGGTATTCAGCGATGCGGACCTGCAGGATTGCGCGGCGCAGCACATCGATTTTGGTGTCGCCGGTTTTGCGCAGCGTGTTGTTGAACGCCGTGGCTTGCGGGATCAATCCAAGCAAGTTCTGGCCAGTGCCGTCACCCGCCAGAATCTGATTTTCTTCAACATACTTCAGGCCGTAGATCGCGCGGCCATTGATGTAGCTTTGCAGCAGCGGGATATCGGCCAGAACCTGCTTGGACGCCCGGAACCAGTGAGCAATCGTCTTCACCGTGGTGGTGATCAGCTCGTAGGACAAATCGGATTGTGGTTTTGCGGCGCCTTCAGCGACCGGTGCCGCCATGTTCTGGAAGCCCGACTCACGCACATACTCGATCGCATTGGAGGCGGTGCGCCCGGGCATAATCAAGTCGCGGATGGTGAATGGACGCTCAGGCCCGGCAATTACGCCAGGTACGCGGGTAGGCTGGATCGCCACGCCGACGCCGCCAGTGCCGGTAGTCGAGCTGGTGATGCTGGTCACTGCCTTCAAACGCATGCGCGCAATGCCGCGACCTTTCTCGGCCAGGCCTTTAAAGTCGTCCCCGTCGGTGAACTGCTCGCCGATAGACTTCTCGCCTTCCTCGTTGGCAGCGCCACGGCGAGAGAGCTTCTGCTCTACGTCATTCAGCCGGTCTTGCAGACCCAGACCGCTCTTGACCAGCCCGTCCAGGATGGTTTTGGTTTCGTCCAAAGTTTTGCCGTGACTTTTGATCTCCTCGCCGGCTTTTTCGGCAAAGGTCTTGATGTCCTGATCGCGCTGGCTGAGCGCGGCCATCACATCCTTCAGCTCGATCTGGTCATCTGCGCGCTCTTTGCGCTGCATTTGGCGATCTTCGGCGCGAGCAGTGTTGCTCAATGCGTTAAACATGGGTAAATCCTCAAAACTGGGGGAGAGACAGGCCTCGGCTCAGCTGCGAATGCAGCGCCTTGGCTATTTGGGTTTCAGCCTGGTCGCCCTCGGACTCGCTCCGGAGCAGGTGCTGCAATCCACGGTTGGCAATCACCGCAGATTGAGTCTTCGAGAAGCCTGCCTCACGCAGGAGCAGCTCAAATTCGGGGAGTGAAGGCAGGCCGCCGTGGGCCAGCTTCGACTTGATGGTGTCGGTGCGCGCCTCGTCGTTGGCCGGGACCGTCACAATGGAAATCTCGACCAGATCCAGCTTGGTCAGCGTGCGAATCCCGGTTTTTTCGTCACGGGTGGATGCGCGGACGTAGTAGCCGATGGAAAGGCCGGTGATTGATCGGGTTTTCATCCCTCGCTGAGCGATCCGGGCATATGGGGCGTCTTCAAGCCAGAGATCGCCTGACCCGAACAGTCCACGATCGTCTTCTTTCAGACTTTCGATGTCCCAGCTACCAATCGGCTCACCGGTTCGGTGCTGCCAGAGCACGGGGAATGTGCGGCCTTTCGATTTGGCTTCTGCAATCGAGTCGAGAAACGCCCCAGGGGCGACGACCTCGTTGTAGCTGTCGACGACGCCAAACACCGATCCATAGCCGGAAAAAAGGCCGTCATCACCGACAGCCTTCACGTCATAGTCGAATGAGCGGTACTTGACCGCCATTGCCTGGTCTTTTCGTTTCATTCGGAAGCACCTTTGGGCTTGTCATTGAGCCAATCGAGCAGCGCGGAGCGGGCCTGCTGGCCGTCACTTGAATCGGCTCCTAGTTTGTCGATCGGCAGCATGTTGGACTGAACGGTGAGCTCGTCAGCGTTCCCGCCTTTGGGCGCCATGTTCTCTTTGATGCGGCACTCGTCGCGGGTGTAGATACCGTTCTGAGTCATTGAGCTATAGAAAGCGGCGCGCGCTGCGCTATCAGCGCGGAGCAGGCCTTCCGGATTGAACTTGGCGTAGAAGCGGCGACGCTCGCCTGGCTTGAGCAGACGTCGGTTGATGCTTTGCTCGATGCGCTTCATCCAAGGCAGCAGGGTGAAGCTCAGGAACCCGATCATCTGCTGTTCCATACCCGTCCCCCAGCTCGTGCTGTTGGACGTATGCCCCACCATCCAGGGTGGAACACGGAACCATCTGCAGATCTCTTCGACGTTAAAAGCTCGTGTTTGCAGCATCTGGGCGTCTTCTGGCGTCATCGACACCTGCTGGTATTTCATCCCTGCTTCCAGAACCAGCGTCTTGCCGGTATTTACTGCACCAGCGAATTTCGTGGCCATGTCCTCGCGGATGTCCTCACGCTGCTCCTTTTTCAGTATCTGGTCGGTTGAAAGCACTCCGCCGAGCTTCATTCCGTTGGCGAACATCTTGCTGGCCGACTCATCGGCAGCCATCGCGGCTCCAAAGACATTCCGGCCCATCGCTAGAGGGCTCAACCCGAACAAAGGATCGTTACCGAAACCTCGCGTGTGCATCATTTCGTCGTCGGTAACGGTATGGCTGACGCCCATGCTGTCGATGAAGCGGTATTCAATTGCCCCCGAGCTATTGCGCTTGGGCGGCGAAACCGCCTGCGGAAGCAAAAATTCAAGTGAGGAAAGCTCGTTGCGCACCCAGTGCGGCTCATTGAAGCTGTTACCTGACATGAGCAGGCTGACGAGCACACATTCCCAGAACTCAACCGGAGTCTGATCCGCGTTCGGTTGAATGCTGATGACACGGTGCACAGGATGTGAGGACGCCACCACTGGAACGCCGGCCTGGTCTTCATAGAGCGCAATCGGCAGCGTTGCCAACGTTTCCGAAATAAGGCGCACGCAGGCCCAGACAGTCGAAAGCTGAAGCGCGGTCTGCTGGCTGACAGTCTTGCCAGAAGCTGAGTCAGTGGCGTAATAGCCGTTCCAGAACGCCGCATCTCCCAGCCCAATCTTCCGGCCAACCCATCCGGCGAGGGATGACTTAATCAGGCTTGGTTCAGCAGATTTGAACATCGCCTGTTGCAACACTGCTTTGAGGGGCTTACTCACTGGTCAACCCCTTTCGAATAAATCCTGCAGTCGTAATCAGGCAAACAGCACCGCCGATCAATGCCCATCCGGTGCCAACCAGCACGTAAACACCAGCGACGAACAGGCACAGCCCGGCCAAGGCCACCAGTAGAAATAGGGTCAGGCCTGAATTCATGATTTTTATCCGATGATGATCGGGTTAGAGAAAAATTCGGTGATGTCTTCTTGCGGTTCTGCGCCGGAAACGCCTATCGCCATCAGGAGCGCGGTCATGTCATCGATCTTGTCGGCGGATCGTTTCTTGTCGGGCGCCATGTTCATGTTGTCGTCGCGGCGACTGATCAGGTTGGAAGCGCACCAGTTCAAAAGCGGATCACCGCCGTGAGCAAACTTTCCAGAAATGTAGGCCCGCTCCAGCATTTGCATCGCTGGATGGTAGGACTTCGGTCCCTGGATGAACTCCACCATTGGGATGTCCGCAGCGACGAGTCGGTTCACCAGGTCAGATGCGTTCCAATTGTCATAGCCAACGGCCTGGATGTTGAAGCGCTCGCTCGCAGCTTTCACGTCCGCTTCGATCACCGCGTAGTCCGTGACGTCACCCTCGGTCTGTTTGAGCAGACCTGATTCAACCCACGATGCATATGGAACGGTGCCGCGCTCGGTACGGAATGCGACGGCGCTCTCTGGCGCCCAGCGCCAGGCGTACGTATAGATGACGCCCTCTACATTCCAGACCAGGCGAAAGCTGGTGAGGTCAGTCGTCGACGCCAGATCGAGCCCGCCCCAGCACGGATAATCCGCCAGCCAGTCGAGGTCGATCTCGCCTGAGCATTTCTGCCACTTGTTGAGGTCGATCCAGCCGTCGGCCGTGGACGCCGGGCGGTTTAGCCGCTTGATGCGAAACTCGGCCATCTTCGACGGCATCTGCTTCGCCTCCACCGCCTCCTTCCGGATCGCCGCCATAAGGTGCGGGTTCACATCCATCAGCGGGTTGGCTTTGATCCAGCATGACTCGTCGAATTCGTCGTCGGCTTTGATTCCGAGGCTCTTGTCCTCATCGTCGACCGCGTAAAAGACCACCAGGTAGTGATCCGCGGTGTGCCCGAACAGGCCCGCCAGCAGTTTCTTGGCGAACATCCGGATTTCCGCCCACGGCCCAGGGTTCGTGTAGCCCTCGGTGGTGGTGAACAGCCATAGCGGGTTGCCCCGGGCGCCGGCGGCCGACTGCAATACGTTGAGCAGGTCGGCAGTCTTGTGTGCGTGGATCTCATCGAGCCCAACGTGCGACGGATTCAAACCGTCCTGGGTTGAGGCCTTCGCATGGATTGGCTTGAAACTGGCGCCTGTCTGTATGCGGCTGATCGATTTGGCCCAGACCTCGAGTCCGAAATGCTCCCGAAGATCGAAGTTTTTCTCAGTCATGCGCTTTGCAGCATTGAAGATGATCGCGGCCTGGCCAAACGTGGTGGCCGCGCTGACGATCTGTGCGCCCTCCTCCGGCTCACAGCATTCGCAATACAGGAGGATGGCCGATGACAGCGTGCTCTTGGCATTTTTCCGGGCTACGGCAAAGAGTGCCGACGTGAATCGGCGAGGATGGAACATTCCGTCTTCCGACCACCCCTCTGTATAGACCGGCTCGCGCTTGCGAAAGCCAAACAGCTGTACCACGAAAAAAATGTGCGACGCATGCATGATGATCGTCGGCGTTTCCCACTTGCCCTCGACGTGGTGCAGCTTTTCGATAAAGTCGCATGGGTCGTTGGCGTGCCACGGATCGAAAATGAACGGGCAGGCCTTCTTTTTCGCGCGTTTCAGGTCGTCCAGGAAGCGCTGTGCGGCCTGCCTGATCAGCTTGCCGTGCTTCTTCCGCTTCTTGTCAGCGACCGCGGCCTTAGCGTAGTCGATCGCGATCTGTACGAAATCACGCATCTCTACCCCGTTGGCTTGCTGAGTCGGTTATTTGGTGCCTCGCTTCTGCCCGTTACCGGCGAATACGTTGCCTTTCTGTTCTTCAGGGCCGGCTTTGACCTTGCCTTGCGCAACCGGCGTGAGTCCGAAATCGTTCTGCAGATTGCGGAGCGTGCCGGACATGCTCGCGGTTGGAGCCTCGCCCGCCGCGTAGAGCTGCACGACCTTTCCGTGCAAGGCGCACATATGGGCCAACGGACTGAGCGCTGCATCGGTTAAGAGTTTGTTGGCCATCAGGATCGGCACCAGGCGATTCCACTCTTTGACGGCGTGAGCATTCGGCAGCCAGTCCGGCGCGTCAGGCGGGGCGTCTACCAGGGGCAATTCAACTTCCACGGGTACGTCACGATCTTTGCGCGCGGTACCGGCAACCTCCTTGAGCTGGGTTGGCTTACGTGGGTTGCCCATGTTGGTACTCGGCTAGTGCGAAGCGGACCCGGCATGCGGGTGCCAAAAACGGTTTTTACTCAACTGACTGCGCGAAAAAACGACTCGGGCGCGGTCTGGGGCCGAAAATGGCCAGACTTTTGCACCACCCCTCCCCTGATAGGGGAAACCTATCGAAAACGGTCAAAAATCGATCAAATCGTGCGAAATGCAATGAAATTAGTGCGATTCGTTCTCATTTGGCTCTGAAATTGCCGAAACCACCGTCCTCCGTCGCCGTCTTCACCGAATGGCACGGATGACACAGCCCTTGCCAGTTCTGACGGTCCCAGAACAGATCCTTGTCGCCTCGATGGGGCGTGATGTGGTCAACGTCAGTCGCGGCCGTCACCCTACCTCGCTGCTCGCAATGGACGCACAGGGGATGCTTTCGCAGGAAGCCCTCACGCGCCTTCTGCCAGCGGTAGCCGTAGCCTCGCTCGCTGCTCGTCCCGCGAAGCTGCTCGGGTGTTCGGTGTGGTGGCGTGTCGGGCGCTGCAGGTTTGTGTCGCTGCGGCCTCACAGGCACGGTGAGCCGTCCAGGTAGCAGGCTGGCTCACGCTCACGGCTGACGACCACGTCGCCTTCGCTCATGCCTTCATTCATCAGCAGGCCGATCAGTTGTCCGTTCTGGCTGACGATCTGCGTCAGCAGCTCGTTCTGCCGTTCCTGCTCCATCAGCATTCTTTCCAGCAATGAGTTCGTGTGCTCGTTCATATCCGATCCTCGACCACTTCTTGATCCATGCCTTGCGTGCTTCACAGCCCGAGCAGGTCACCGGTCAGCCCTTAGCAGCTAGCTGCATCAGCGCCAGCGTGATTCCGAACACCGATACCTCCGACTGCTCAACGATGGCCATGGCTTGCTGTCTAGCCTGCGCTACCTGAGCCTGCTGCTCACTGGTCAGTTCGCTGACGATACCCTTCAATTGGTAGTAGTCCGATTGCTCACTCATGGGATTCACTCAACAGAGCAGGTCGGCCAGACGCACCGAGCCACAGCCAGCGCGCCTGCGTGGTCGTGGTCTTCCTGCATGATCATGGGGAATGGTGGATATCCCGGCACTGTCGGGTACCAAGATTTCTTTAGGCGCGGTTTGTGCATTTGGTCGAGTGCGGGTGTCAAAGTGGCAACGGGCCTGTATTGATCGCCGCTCAACACCAAGGGGAATCAGATGCTGTGCCTTACTGATCAGGAGCGCGCCGTGTTGAGAGGGCGCTCGGGCCTTACCGCTAACGAGTCGGGCATGGAAGTTTTCGTCGGACTAACTGTCGAGGAGTCCAGCAGATATCACTTCCTCAGTTGCCCGGGCGGCGAACATACATTTCGAGATGCAGTCGAGTTCCTCGCCTTAGATCACAAACATCAGCTTGCTATGGACCGCGCTGCCTACTGGCGACGGTTGCTCAAACAAAATTAAGGTCATCTGCTTTTACTGCGCTGGATCTGTGCGTCGACCTGATCGGCGCAGGTGTCCAGCAGGTTGATCGCCCGATCCTTCAGTGCCCAGAGGTCGCCGTTCAATGCCAGGTCATCGTCACGGGTGCTGATGCGCTCGCAAGGGATCAGCTCAGGGGGTTCGAGCCTTACCGCTGTTGTCTTTACTGGTGCTGGCTGGCTTCCCGCGCAGGCCGTCAGGCAAAGGCTGATCAGCCCACTTGCGAACAGCCGGGCTTTTGCGCTTGAGGTCTTCAAAGTCTTTCCTCGCCTTCAGGGCTTTCTGTTCGCTGGCCTTGAGCCGATTGCTGAGGTCGTTCTGATAGGCTGCATTGCGTGCTGCCTCGGCTCTCAACGTCGTGATCGTGGCCTGGCTCTCGACGTTTGCCGCCATGGCATCAGCCCTGGCTTTCGTCTCTACCGCCACCTCGCCACGCAGTGCGATCACCCGGTACTGCTGCAGGCCGACCAGCAGGATGCCCACCAACGCGATGATGAATGCCGCGGCGAATGCCTTCATGCTGAGTCCGCCTTGCGTCCGAGGAACCTGATGATCAGCTCGCGAATCGCGGTGACACCGATAAAACCAATGGTGCCGCCGGCGGCTACCGACAGGCTGGACGGCCAGGCCATCCACTCAATGACGCTGCTCGCCGAAAGGCTGAGTGCGCCGCAGATCAACGCCTCCAATATCACGCGCCATTTGTTGGCCTCTTTGCCTTCGTAGAGCACGCGCAATAGGGAAATGGTTGCAGCCATAACCGCTCCTTGCCACAGAGGGTCACTCAGTTTCAATCGAAGCCATTCCCAGGCCTGCGCCCAGAAGTCAGGATTTTTATCTAGCATGACGGCGTCCGACTGCCCTCCCGAACAGGGAGCGGAAATGAATCGACCCCGCAGCACTCCCGGCTTGGAGCGATGGGTGTGGCGAGGCCGAATACGAAAAAGCCCCGGCAACTGCCGAGGCTCGTATACTTAATCGCGGGGCAGCGCCCGCGAAATTCTCTTACAGATGATGTGGCTTGGGATCGCGCCCAGATGGAGCACCAGCATGAACATGACCAATATCACCGCGATGGCGCGCGCGCGCTCAATGATCGAGGTGATATGCCATAGCCTCGTACCTGGGCTTGCGTACCGAAATAAAGAAATGGCTGACGGATATATCGCTTCAATTTACGACGCGGGACTTATTGATAGGAACCAGTTCGAAGACCTCAAGGCCGAGGTCGAGATGGCGTTCACCACATGGACTGTGAAAACCGGTTTCGATAAACATGTATGAGCGGCGTCGACCAAGCTGGTCGTTCTTCTGCTCCATGGAATCTTTAGGTCTCCCGTCAATCTCTTAGTAAATCACGCCTAGGATAAAGGACTATGGCACATGAAAAGCATTTTCGAATCGACTACCTGCTTGGTGGTGCCTACAAAACGTTCTACATCCGCGCTTCGAAAATGGATAACTCGGAGGCTTGGCATTGGGCAACGATCGATGCAGGTTTCGGGGAGTTACCCAAGTACCGATCCGACAAGGTAACGAAGCTGAGCAAGCCACAGGCCGAAAGGCTAGGTATCTCCAATGTCGAATGGACGCAAAATTAACTCACACGGAACGGGCCATGCGAGAAGACGTTGAAGGGCCATTCAAATGGCAGTCAATCATTGCACTCAATCACTACGAAATTCATTACGTACTTCGTGGAATGAAAAAGGTTCTGCTGCATAACGCGAAAGGCATGACAGAGTGCGATGCATGGATTCTCGCGGCGCTGGATGCAGGAGTTCCATCCAGCGCCCTGCCTACTACCCGCTTTCTCACTGTGCTTATCACCGCCGCGCAAAACCAAGGCATTTCAAAGGTTCGGTGGAACCTTTGTCCGCGATCCACACGGTATATGTCTTATGAGTGAACCTGTGATGTCTCTCCATCAGTCCGCCGATGCCGCCCGTATTGCACACTTGGAGTCGGGCCCATCGGCTGCCGGCGTTCTTTCGAAACGCGTGACTGACCGGCTATACCGCGTCCAGGCCCTCCCCGTAGGGCCACCCTGGCTATGGTCACACCCAACGAAAAACATGAAGCGGATACCGGGAATTGAAGCCGGGTGATCAGCTTGGAAGGCGAATAGCGGCCTGCGCCACCCGCAGAAACAAAAACCCCGGCGCTTGGCCGGGGCTTTGGATATCTCGATCAACCTTAATCAGCTGTCTGTCGGCTGTTTCGCCAGAACAGATACGCCAGCCCAACCGGGGCGACGAATATCGCGAATGACCAGCACATTGACATGGTTATCGCCTTCACCAACAGCATGAGCAATGCGTTCACGAAGAAGACGTTGTTACCCATGATGTATCCCACGACGCTCTCGTAGACAAAGCGCGAATAGGGATAGAGCAGCGTGTTTATAACAACGAATATGGCGAGCCCGGGCTTAGCGGAGAGCCCGCCAGGTGCGCTGCCAACAACCCAGAGAATCAGGGCCGCGAATGTGGCACCGAAAAGAAACTGGCGGATGTAGTAGCTGGCGTTGAGTCCACCGAACGACTTGGCGAAGAATGACTGCATAAGATCCCTCTTAAAGGCTTGATTTAGAGGGGTGCAAACATACCAGCATCACTTTCCTGTGGGTAGTCTGCGGTCGGTCATAGGCTAAGCACGACGTGTTCGCCAATCGTTTCAGGCTTCAGAATAAAACCCGAACAAGGCGAGGCTGGTCGGCGCCGGCCGCGTAGGCGCAACCCAAACGCCTTTTTGCGCCCGCAGAGCAAGGAGCCAAGGCTTTCGCCTTGATTCACAACGTGAACCCTTGCTGTATCTGCCGCATGCGCAAAATTCAGGCATAAAAAACCCGGCTCAAATATGGCCGGGCTTCTCTTCAACTGTCTGGGTGTCGCGCTGAATGCGTTGAACACCGTGGCATGAAAACAGGACTTTATCCGTCCGGAAAGAACTATTTACGCTGCGGCGCAATTTTCTCCCAGCGCGCCGTCAATCCATGAAACGCCATTCCGGATGATCTCCCTCGCCGAGCGCTCCGACATCTTGTGCGCCTCGCCAATCCGTACCATCGTCCACTTCGCGCCGAAGTACAGCCAGACGAAGTCACCCATTTGCTGGTTGCGTTTAATCAGCCTGGCAATGGTCGAGTCTACGAGCATGGCCACCTCGTCGGTAATGGAATAGCTCAGGCCATCCGTGCAGGGGTTTGCCTGGGCGATCACGGAAGCGAGCTGTGAGACGTACCGCGGAACGCCCATCCCGGTCATCCGCCAGGAACCCCAGTTCTCCAGCAGATGCTCAGTATCGCCCAGCGGTTTGTCCAAATAGGTTCGTTTCTTCACGCTGCTTTCCTCGGATCTGGTTCGTTGTTCAGGCCGAACAGGTCGCGGAGCAGCTTGTCCGCCGCCCTGCTGGTCGCCCCACCCTCTTGAATCCATTGGCGGCCGAATTCGTGGAATCCGACCTGTGCACGACTGCCGTGCCAGGACGCGACAATGTCCAGCAGATTGGCCATGGCCACCGCCCCGCCCAACTGGACCTTGGCCAGCTCTTCGCCGGCGATGCGGAGGAAGCGCTGCTCGACTTGCATCATGCTTCTGCGCGGCAGTGCCGCTGTCACGTTATTCATAACTGTCTCCTGCCTGGGCGGGCGAGCCGTTTTCAATATGGCTCCTCCCTTGGGATGGATGCTGATTTGCGCTGAAGGCCCCGGATTCAAAGGGCTGCACGCGTGTACATACCGATGGCTGTCCCGCATATGTCCCACCGTGAAGCAAGGCGAACCCTTGGCCGTCGAGGTGCTGATGCCATGCCTCCAGCGCCTTGCGCTTCATGCCCTCGGCGGTGGTGTGGATGTAGGTCGCGTCCAGATCCTTCATGGCGTGGTTCAGCAGCATCTCGCCGACCATGTAATCGACGCCCAGATCAGCCCACGCGGTGCGGGCGACCTTGCGCAGGTCATGGCTCGACCATTCTCCTTTGCTCACGCTGGTGAACACGGTGCAGGCCTTGCTCGGGCTCAATGCCGACCCGTTGCTGCCGGGAAACAGGAAGGGCCCGTTGTAACCGTTTGCGAGCTGTCGAGCCCGGTAACGCTGTAGGAGCGCGCAGACCTGTTCGGTCAGCGGCAGGGTGTGCTCGGCCTTGGTCTTCGTGTCGCCGGCGGGGATGAACCACTGGCGGGTCACGATGTTGAGGTTCTTCCAGCGTGCCAGCCGTGTTTCCCCGAGCCGCGTGCCGTGACAGAGCATCATCAGCGGCAGCATGGACTGCACCGGCACCGCGTCGAACTGCTCTGCGAACGTCTGTAGGAGCGGAGGCAGGTCATCACCACGCAGGCGCGCGGCCTTGGGCCTGATCCGCGTCCGGACGAAGTCGGTGAACTTGAGGTCCGCCATCGGGCTGACATCGATCAGCTTCAGCCGGGCGGCTTGCCGGAACGCGGCCGCCAGCACGCCGTAAACCGAGCGCACGAACGACAGCGCGTATTTCTCCTGCAGGGGCCACATCAGCAAGCGATCAAGCCAGGACCGATTGAGGCTGGCCAACTCCAGATCGTGCAAGCGCGGCACCAGGTGGCAACGCAGCGCTGACTGCGCACTGGCCTTGCGCTTGGCCGACAGTCCGCGGTCGCGGGTCATCCGGTCGGTGTACCAAGTCAGCACGTCGCCAACGGTGCGCCAGCTGGTGGTGGTCGATGCGGCAGCCGAGTCCACAGCGCGACGCGCGAGGATGTCAGCCAGCGTCGCCTGCATCAGCTTGGCATTGATGCCAGGATAGCTGCCGGCCTTGCCCCACTTGCCGCCGACCACGACGTGCCAAACGCCCTTGGAGCGATCGACAGTCGAATACCGGAAGCGCAGCTGCGGATAGCGAGGATCGCGCAGCTGACGAACGCTGGTGGCGGCCTGCTTGCGGATTTCGGCGTCGGTGACCGACACGTGCAAGGTTTGGGATGGCTTACTCATGATCTGGACCTCCCCGATGGCTGCGGCCGGTGAACTTCACCACCCGGCCCATCTCCACCTCTTCATCACTCGGAGGCCTGCCACCAAACGGCACGAACCGCACGAACTGACCCTGGGCCTGCACCAGACACGTCCCCGGCTTGCCATGGCGACATTTGCCGACAATCAGCTCAGTGACTCCGTTCGCCCCCTCGTCGGTGTCCGTGTCGCGATGAACCAGAATGACGACGTCAGCATCCTGCTCGATCTGCCCGCTGTCACGGATATCGCTTGGGCGCGGCCGCTTGTCCGGGCGATTGGTTGACCCACGGTTCAGCTGCGCCAGCACGATCACCGGCACCTTCAGCTCCTTGGCCAGGTTCTTCAGCGCGGTGGATATCTTGCCGACCTCCAGCGTGCGGTTCTGCCCGCCCTCGCCAGCAATCAAGGTGATGTAGTCGACGACGATCACGTCCAACCCCTCCCGGCGCTGGCACTGTCGCGCGATCGAGCGAATACGCGCGACGGTCATCCCGGCTTGATCGCTCACGTATAGCCGCGCCTTGTGCAGAACGCTGACCGCGCTGGTGATGCGCGGCCAGTCTTCATCCTTGAGCGTGTGACCTTCATCCAGTCGGGTCAGGTCAACTGCGCCCAGCGAGGCGATATTGCGAGTGGTCAACTCTTCCTTGGTCATCTCCAGACTGAACACCAGGCCCGCGCCTGCGAGCTGGCAGGTCGCGTGCTGCGCCATCTGCACGCCTAGGATGGTCTTGCCGGACGCCGGTAGGCCAGCGACGACGACCATGTTACCGGGCCGTAGACCGCGGATCAGCTTGTCCAGATCCGGCAGGCCGGTGGTAAGCCCCTTGGACGCTGTTCCTGAGAACTTCGAGTCGATTGTGTCGATCACCTTCGGCAGGATGTCCCCGACTTTGTGATAATCCGGCTCGCCGTCGTCCAGGTCGCGTAGATCGGCCATGGCCTGCTGGCCGCGCGCGATGATCTCGGCCACCGGCAGGTCATCATTCGCCGAGTGGCTGATCGCATGGGCCGTCTCGACCACCTTGCGCAGCACAGCCCGCTCACGAATCACCCGGGCGTAGGTTTTCCAGCTGGAGGTGCCTTGAGCATTCGCCTGGATTGTCGCCGCGTAGCCCAACATGCTGCTGCCGTCGGGCAGGTACTGGTGATGTTCGCTTACCATGACCACGTCCACCGGGTCACCAGCCTCATGACAATCAAGGATCGCCCGGTACAGCGCGGCGTTCTCGATCTCATGGAAGTCCGCGATTTCGACCTTTGAACTGATCTCGTCAATCAGTGCGGGGTCGATGAACATCGCGCCGAGCAGCCCGTGCTCTGCGTCTACGTTGAACAGTTCGCGGCTCATGCGGCACCCCGCGCGGACGGCCAGCGGAACAGCACCACCAGCCCGCCTTTGTCTCGGAGACGATCGACGGCTCGGTCGCCCAGGCAGTGGCGCAGATCAGTCATGCCGAGGTTGCTCACCACAATGGTCGGGCGCAGCTGCTCATATCGGCCGTTGATGACCTCGAACAGCACAGTGCGCTCGAAGTCGGTGCCGTGCTGAACGCCTACCTCATCGATGACCAGCAGATGCGGCCTGACCAGATCGGCGTACACCTGCGATTCCGTTTTGCTGGGCGAACCGAAGGTGTCCTTCACGCTGCGAATGATGCCGCCGGCGGTGGCATAGCGGCCTATCAAACCTTGCGAGCCAAAGTGGCGGATGACTTGCTGCAGGACACCTGTCGCCAAATGCGTCTTGCCGGTGCCGACTTGCCCCAGCAGCATCATCGAGCGACCAAGCGGGAAGTTCTCACTGAAGGCATCGACGTAGCCAGTCGCCGTGCTCCAGGCTTGAAGCTTGCCCTGATCTGCTCCCGCAGCCCACGTATCCAGCGAGCAGCCCTGAAAGCGCAGCGGGATGCCAGCGTCCAGTAGGCGCTCGTTCATCAGGCGGTCACGGTGCAACGTCACGCCAGCCGTGCGGGTTTCGTATTCCTGCGCGTGGCGTTTATCGAAGTGGCAGCGCGGGCAGCCGTACCAGCCAGGCTCGGCGCCGAACTGCTCGACGCGCGAATCAGTGAATTGACCGTGATCCGGGCATTCCCGAGTCGCGGTTTCAAGTTTGTGTTTGATCTTCATTGGCCGCTCCCCGCGATCCGAAAGTTGCCGTTCTCGTCGCGCTGAAGGCCTTCCTCGTAGTCGATCTGGTCGAATCCGCTGTGGCGGGAAGGCGCAACGCTGCCTACGGGTTGCAGCTCGTCTTCCCAGCGCTTGCCGTTTAGCCAGCTGGTAGGGTGAGGGATGAACTGCCCATTGCTTTTCAGCCAGTCGATGCTGGTCACCTGGCGCGCCAGCGCAGCGGTGATGACAGCGAGCATTTCCGGCGTAACGGCCAGCTTTCCCCATGCGGCTTCTGCCTTGGCCTTTTGGACCTTGCGTGGATACAGTTTCCAGAACACAGCGAACCCGCCCATTGGGTCGTTTTCGCACACAGGTTTTGGTTCCTTGACTGGTTCAGAAGAGTGACTGGTTCTGGGGGCAGCTCCTGCCCCACCCCCTGGGTTATCTCCTGCCCCAGGTGGGTTATGTGCTGCCCCACCCCCTAGGGCATTTGCTGCCCCACCATCAAGGGATAAATGAAAGAGGTTGGACTGATTCAACTCGCCCTTACGGCGGTACTCCCGACGCAGATACCCGGCCTTCTCAAGCTCACGAATGTGCAGCTTCACCGTGGAGCGACCTATCTCACACTGGTCAGCGATATGCTGATACGAAGGCCAGCACTCGCCTTGGTCGTTCGCGTTGTCAGCCAGCTTGATCAGCACCAGCTTGCGAAGGGGGTTCCCCACCTTGGTTTTCATGGCCTTGACCATCGATTCCATGCTCATTGCAGGGTCTCCGGCGCTGACATCTGTTCGACCTCTGGGCGCAGCACCAGAGCTTCCATCTGACGTTGCTGCACGGCCTTGCGCAGCGATTCCGGATCCATGCCTGTAAAGCGGCGCACCAGCACGCGCAGCGCCATGGCGGCGTGCGCCGCCTCGAAACGCGCGTCTTGCATGCAGACTTCGACGCCCTCCTGCTCGTCGAAAAGGATTTCCTGCACCAGATCGGCGCCAATCCAGGCCTTGTAGGCGAGCTGATCGTCGGTGAAACGCTCCATGTAGGCCTCGTCTATCACTTCGGGCTCGGTCGTCTGCGGCTTTGATTGCTCGGTCATTGCCCCTCCTCCAGCAGATCAGCATCGCGCCGGGCCCAGAGCTCTCGAATCTTGGCAAAGCCTTTACCGGTGACGCGGCAGGTGAACTTCGTACGGCGCTCGCCGGTTTCCTCGTCTTTGTATGAGTTCGGGGAGGCAACCAGATAGCCGGCTTCGATCTTTGCCTGATACGGCTGGTTATAACGGTCAACCCACCGCTTCTGACGCAGAAACTCGAAGAGGCGGTTCTGCCCTGTGCCTATGGACTGAGCAATATCGCGAACGTAATGAACGCCATGAGACACGACGACATGGTCATGAAATTCAACCTTCGGCTGGTCTGCCGCGACCTTCTGCTCGAGCATTAGCTTTTTGCTGCTCAGTTCGTCGTTGTCAGCGGTAAGCGTCAGCACCTTGCCGACGTTCTCTAGGAGGAGGCCTTTGAGCACTGCTGGGTCATTGAGAGCAGCGGCCAGATCTCCGTGGGGAGCCGCCAGCTTTTGCTCCAAGTCATGCAGCCGCTTAATCACCTTGTTTCGGAGCGGAATGCTATATCCCGTGATCAGCGTCTCGGTGAGCTCGCGCTCTAGATGGAAGTTTTCGGTGTACCCGCGCGAGTCTTTGTCCTCCCGCACATGGCGCAGATCTGCGCCATCCTTTTTCAGCGCAGCGAGCATCACGCGGACGTCGCGAATCACGTCTTTGTGCTGCTTGCCCGTAAGTTCGGCGATTTCCGAACTGGTCATGGTGACGGCATCGCCGCCATTGAATTTGACGATGCTCATGCTGTTGCCCCTTCTTCAATCATCCAGCGCTCGGCGACGATCTGCTCTTTGAAGCCCTGGTCCACCACGTAACGCTTGAGGCGCTCGATCTCCGCCAAAGCGAACTCAGATGTGATCGAGCACCCTTCTGCCTCAATGCGCACTGCTGACACGCACAGTTGCCAGCTTGGGTAAAAGCTCAGCCCGGTCAGCGCCATGATCTGGCGGTACAGGGTCAGAGAAATGTGCTCAAGGTCAATTTACTGGGCACGATTGAGAGGGTGGCGGCGTGTGCGGGGCCCGTCCTCAGGCGCATCGATGAGCCCGTGGACTTGCCAGTAGGCGCGGACAAGCGACACAAGGTCTCCACCCGAAGCGGTCGGCTCCGCGACGCCAATATGCGCACGAAGGATCGCGGCAATTTGCTTAGCCAGGCTTGAGACGGTTGGCGAGTTTTTAATCATTGGGATGCTCCGTCGGCGTGCGCGCCACGATTAGGCATGTCAGTGTTTTGTGGCGCGCGCGGATCTGGTCCGGCCAATTCCTCGGCAAGATCCCCACGGGCAACGCGGAAAATGTGCTCGATCTGGTCCGCTCTATGGTCCTTGCTGTAGGTGAGCTGGCCGACGAAACAACCGCCCGGCGGCCACTTCTTGTTCAGCAGACCGGCACCGTCCCGTGCCTCTTGCTCAGTGCGGAACGGGCCAATCATGCGAGAGTGGGGGACGCCCCGCTTAATGACGGCGGGGGTACTGACAAACCAGTACGGCTCGCCAGCTTTGATTCCGGGGTTATCGGGAGACATACGACACCTCCCGACCTTTCCGCCACTGCTCACCGGCCTTTTGCTCAGCGTCGCGCCAGTGCCGGTAGCCGAAGTTTCCGCTGTGAAAGACGACTTCGGACAGCAGGTCATACAGTCGTGCATTGATCGGATGTGAAGCCCCGCCCAGTGCAGGCACGATGGCCTCACAGAGCAAACCTCGGAGCTCGCCGAACAGCTCATGTGCGTGTCGGAGCCCGCCAAGTTCGCTCGCAGTCAATGTCACAGGCGACAAAACATCGCCAGTAATTGTGGACTTGCGTATCGCCTGGCGAGTCATAGAGGCACCTCCAACTTCACGAATGTCCCTACGCCGTCCCTGACCGCCAGAGCTGGATCAAAACTGTTTAGGTGCGCGCGGATGCCGAACAGCGTGTCATTGGTCTCGACACAGTCCGCGTTCCAACGGTCATAATCTGAGCTGCTCCCCACCGACTTCAGTTTTACCCAGGCCGGCAACTCGCCGCGGCATCGCATTTCGTTCAAATGCGTCCACCAGGTACATGCGTGGCTACGCTCCGCTTTTAAGAGCTCGATAACGACTTGCCGTTGCTCGCTCGTGAACTGGATCCGCGGCGCTTTGCTGTCGGATGCTTGCGCCATTGGTGGCGCAGTGGTATTTTCGGGACGTGACATAACGTTCTCCTGGAACGAAGATTCAAAAAAGTCCATTGGCGTGGACTGGTTAAGAAGGCTCGCGAATGCGGGCCTTTTTGTTGCCTGCGATTTAGCCGGTCAACAGATACTGGGATTGGCGCTTGTTCATTTCCGATACTCATCAAATCGGCAAACGCCAAACGTTGGAAGTCGCTGACCAGAGCCTTCCTTTCGAAGCTCAAACATGCTCCGAGGGTGCTTGCTCATGATGTCAATGGCTCGGGACGGTTGCGATGCTCAACGGCGCGGGTACTGGATGCATCTACAGGTACATCAAGCGCTGAACCTTGAGTCTCGATAGCGGTAGAATTCGCTTCATCGGTAGATTGCTGATAGGCACGAGCGGATGCGTCCCTTAGCGACTGAGCGGTGAACGCGCCGTTGCACCCGCGGGCAAGGTTTTCGGCATGCTGGGTTTCGCCCGTGTATTCGGTGCGTGGTAAACGGCCAGCCGCGACCCATTTGTTAATGGCACGGGAGCTCACATGACACATACGCGCCGCAGCGGAGATGCCGCCTACGGCAGAAACAGCGTGTTTAAGCGCATTCATAAATCAGTACCAGTTAGGACCTACGGTTCGCACTGTAGAAAGGACTGACAGTCTCGTCAAGTAGAGGCAAAATGGACCCATGGTACTTACTAATTCAGATGAATCTACATTTGCCGACCGTCTCCGCCACGCTATGAAGCAAGCTGGCTTCGATGGCTACGGCTCTACGGCTGAGCTTTCTCGCAAGCTCGAGGTCACTCCGAAAGCCGTGGCAAAATGGCTTCACGGAGAGTCCATGCCTTCTAGCCACCGCCTCATACCGTTAGCCGCTCTTCTCAACGTCGATGCCAAGTGGCTCCTGTGGGGCACTCAGTCCATTTCCGGGATCGACAGGAAACGGTTAGTTCAGGGCATGGGCTTGGAACTCAGCGACGAAGCGCAATTAGCGGACCTTCAAGCTGCTATTGAACGTAAGCAGAACCCGCCTCCGCCGATTTCTTATGAGCTGCGCAGGAAGAAGGATTTTTACCCTGACTCGCGACCCGCAAGCGACAATATCATCCAAGAGCCTCGCGCTACATATGATGCATCCCACGAGATGACCCCAGTCAGCGTCTGGGATGATGAGACGCCTGTTGATGATGACGAGGTAGAGGTGCCTTTTTTGCGAGAGGTAGCACTTTCTGCCGGAAGTGGCAGGACGGTAATTGAAGAACATAGCAATGCCCGCCTGCGGTTTGGAAAGCGGAGCCTTCGTAAGCATAACGTGCAGTTCGATCAAGCCATCTGCGTTCCTGTGCACGGTAATTCGATGGAACCGGTTTTGCCTGACGGCAGCACCGTAGCCATCGATAGGGGCACCACTAATGTGGTTGACGGGAAAATCTATGCATTAGCCCATGCGGGGCAGCTGAGGGTTAAGACGTTATACCGGCTGCCAGGCGGTGGCATCCGACTACGGAGCTTTAACCAGGCTGAGCATAGGGATGAGGAATACACCGCTGAACAGATGGTCGAGCAAGAAATAGTGGTGCTAGGAAAGGTGTTCTGGTCCGCCGCCTTCCATTAACAATCATCCAGTAAATATAGCGCCTACGAGGCGCTATTTTTTTGCCATCAAAACGTACCAATGGTTCTTGACAGTACGCGCTTCTCGGTACATTCTTGGCTCACCAAACAGAACCAACGGTACTTAACAATGAGTCAGACTATACGCTTCCAAGCTTGGCAAGGATTTCTCGGCAGAGGCTTAGCGGCACGCGAGATATCCTGCCTGCTGGCCGTAGCCTCTGGCTATACAGATAAGGAAATAGCACAAATGGATGGCCTCTCTCCTCGCTCGATCAAGGGGCGAATCGAATCAGCAATGTTCAAGCTGGGTGTTTTCAAGCGCGCTGCACTTGTGGCGGAGGCTATGCGGCTCGGACTCATCAGCTTTGCCGCTTCAGCCCCAGCAGATCCGGACCCGCAACAAGACCGTGAGCAGGATCGACACAATGGCGTATTTATCGCGTGATTAGCGGCGTGCGTCTGTGCGCGGGCGCAGTCCGGTGACCAAGCCATCGAAGCGAAGGGAGTCGCGAATATCACCCCCTTTGCGGAGAGATACGGATGACCGATTTGATTTTGACTGAAGACGATTATCGCCAACTTGTGCAGGCTCATGGCGGAACACCGATGACCGATTCGTTGAAGGTGGCGAACAGGTTCGGCAAGCGCCACGACAACGTTCTCCAGGCGGTCGACAAGCTGAAATGCTCGCAGAAATTTCGTCTCCTCAATTTCCAGGAGACGATCACCTGGAGGGGGAACCCAAAGGGCGGCGAACCAATTAAGAGCCGCTGCGTTGAGATTACAAAAGACGGCTTCATGTTCTTGGTCATGGGTTTCACCGGGACCAAGGCCGGCGCCTGGAAGGAAGCGTTCATCGAAGCGTTCAACTGGTTGATCGAACAGTTGGCCAACCGTCACATGTCTTGGGAGCAGCGTCGTAACGAAATGCAGTACGTGTACAAGCAAAAGAAAGGAATGGCGAGCATGGCCGGGAAGATGATGCGCAACTGGCAACTAGAAAAGCCAATCATCGAAGGTGAGATGTTGGCTATCGAGCAAGACGGACAAGGTGTTCTGCAACTTCACTAAACAAGCTCCGAAGTAACACATAGCAAGATCACAACTTTCAAGAAAGCCCAGTCAATCGGCACGCCCTCGGCCTGCCTGGAGAAATGAAAATGTCCGAATCAAGGAGTGTTCCAAAGTTCGTTGTCCGCCTGCCGGATGACCTGCGTGATCGCATCGACGACGCGGCCTGCGCTGCTGACTGCTCGATGAACACGATTTTCGTCCGCGCTGTTCGCCAGTACTTGGACGGCCAACAACGTCAGGACCTGCTGCTCGATGCGCTGGCCAGGGCATCCGGAGCCAATGAGATGACCGCCCATGTCTGCAGCTGATCGAATCACGTTGGTGCTGCGCCCACACACCGGCACGACCCTCGAAGACCTTCAGCAGTACGCGAAACTGGGTATGCCGGTTGGCGTGGGTCGTTCGCTTGGTGTCATTGCTGGCGCGAGTGAGGGCGATGTGGTGGAGCGAGCCGAACAGTTGGAAAGCCAGGTCGTCATTGCCGAAGCGGCCTGCTGGCAGCGCCAACCCTGCGAGCACACCCTACCCCGCGCAGGTATCAGGAGGTATTTCAGTTATGAATCTGGGTTCTCGATCACTGCCATTTGACGTACTTACTCGACGCGATAGCCGTCGCCTCTCTAACGCCCCAAGCAAGGGCTTCAGTAATTCGCTCGCCGTCGCGGTGCGGGAAGTATTGTTCGGACACGCTCCGGCCGTCCCGCGCATAGACCCCAATGAACATCTGAATGACTCCGGTGCGAGACAGCCTACTTTGGACATCAATTTGGGCGCCGCCCGGCAGAATCTCGCTGTGCTGCATGGCATGCAGCTCGGCATCTGCCCACTCCCAATACGCCGATCCACGTTTTCGCATGGTTGTTTCCTCCCTGTTTTCTTTGAAACAGTAGATTCGGTGCCCGTCCCTCTCTCAAGGCCACCACAACACAAAAAACGAGGTGATCTATGACCATCAGCAGCGCAGCTGGGGCGCGCCTGAACCCAAAAAACGACTTGAGCCAACTCGGCGATCGCCTCATCCGCTTTGGCCAAGCCCTTCAGAACCCGGAGACGACGATGGGCCAGCTAAGCAGCCTCGCAAACGCCTGCGGTATCGCATTGAAGTTGCGGACCGTGGCCGAGTCGGAGGTCAGCCAACATGATTAACATGAGCCCTCATGGCCTGCTCGGCCATCTGCATCGCCCAATCCACTGCCGATTCATTTTCCTGGTGAAGAGTCCCATAGCACTCTTCAAAAATACGATCACCGGTGTTCGTGTAGATACCGATGAAGATCAGGGTCACGCCCTCGGAGAGCTGAACCTGCACGTCCACTTGTACCCCGTACCACAAGATCGCCGTGTGACGAAATGGGTTGAGCTCGCTGGTGTTCCACTGATGAAATTTCGGTCCTCGATTACGCATGGCGCCTCCTTTGCTCCAGAAAACGATAGAACAGGCTCGGGTCGGGCGCCAGTCCCAGCGAGAGCCGGACCACGATTGATGCGTCAGTTTCCAGTCAAACAAGTAAAGCTGACGCGTCAGGAGGAATAGCCATGGCCGCAGCCGAAGATATGGAGCCGTACGTCGCGGACAAAGTGCCTGAGGCAAAGATGGCGGAGCTCATCGGCACCACGCGTAGGGCGCTGCAGGGCAAGCGCGCCCGGGGGATCATCCCAAGAGGCGTCTGGAATGAGATCGATGGTCGCATCTATTACAGCATCAGGAGATATGAGGCATGGCTAGAAAGCCAATGGGATTGCCCACCGGAGTGGAATTCGCGGGCAACTCAGTTCGCATCAGGTTCACCTGGAATGGTGAGAGACGCTGCGAAACCCTCCCCTATCCCCAAACGCCAAAAGGGATCAAGGCTGCCGCCGATCTACGTGCTCAAGTAATCAGCCTCGCGAAGCATGGCGTACTGGACGCGGACAGGTACGCCGAGCTGTTCCCCAACTCAAAGCACTCCCATCATGGCTCGAAGATGCTGTTCGGAGCTTATGCCCAGGCTTGGCTGAACGGACGCGAGGTTGTGAACGGCACTCGCAAGAATTACCGGATCTCCCTGAACAAATACTGGATGCCGTATTTCGCGACGATGCCAATCGAATATGTGTCGTCGCTGGATCTGCGCCGGGTTGTCACTGAAACGAAGTGGCAGAGCCAGGAGGTGAAGCGTTCGGCAATACAGCGACTCGGCGCAATGTTCAGATCTGCGGTCATTGACGGCGTGATCCCCCGCAATCCCGTTGATGCGATCGAGCTACCGGCGCGCCCGAAGAAAGCCCCCGACCCATTCACTGTCGAGCAGGCGGATCAGATAATCGCGTCCCTGTACGAAACCTTGACAGGTGCGACGGCCATCTATGCAGCGTACTTCGAATTCGCCTTCTATACCGGTATGCGCCCAGGCGAGATCGCTGCCCTGCGCTGGGATGAGGTAGACAAGGAGCGGCGTCTTGCGCACGTCTGCAGGATCGTAGTGGACAAAGTCATCGAGGAGCGGACCAAGACGAAAGCCGCCCGCACGGTCATGCTTAACAGCCGGGCGCTAAACTCCCTCCGTGTGGCCGAGGACATCGCTACGCTGCGCAAGTCCCAGAAGAAGCGGATGAGGAAGGAATCGCCGTACGTGTTCCCGCCGACGAGGATCAGTGACTACCTGCAGCAGGCTAGCCTGACCGATAAATTCTTCAAGGTGGTCGTCGAAGACCTGGGCATCCGGGGAAGACGACAGTACAACTGCAGGCATACGTACGCTACCATGTGCCTCATGGCGGGTATGAACCCTGCGTTTATTGCCAATCAGCTGGGACACAGCGTTCAGATGCTGCTGTCGACGTATGCCAAGTGGATCAACTCCAGCACCGACTGGGGCGAGTTGGATAAACTGGAAACGAAGATGATTGGTACAAATTTGGTACGGGCTGAACCAGTACCCCTCTGAAACCCTTACGGAACACACCCCTGTGACACTGGAACAGAACTACACGGAGATTCTTGGTCAACTCGGCGAGGACGTCTCCCGCGAAGGCCTGCTCGATACCCCGAAGCGTGCGGCCAAGGCCATGCAGTATCTTTGCCGCGGCTATCAGCAAAGCCTGGAAGAAGTCACCAACGGTGCGCTGTTCAGCTCCGACAACAGCGAAATGGTCGTGGTCAAGGACATCGAGCTGTATTCGCTGTGCGAACACCACCTGCTGCCTTTCATCGGCAAGGCCCATGTGGCCTATATCCCGAGTGGCAAGGTGCTGGGCCTGTCGAAAGTCGCGCGGATCGTCGACATGTTCGCCCGCCGCCTGCAGATCCAGGAAAACCTCAGCCGCCAGATCGCCGAAGCCATTTCCCAGGTCACCGGCGCGCTGGGCGTGGCCGTGGTCATCGAAGCCAAGCACATGTGCATGATGATGCGCGGAGTCGAAAAGCAGAATTCTTCGATGATCACTTCGGTGATGTTGGGTGAGTTCCGCGAAAACGCCGCCACCCGCACCGAGTTCCTCAGCCTGATCAAATGATCCGGGCGTCCTGAAAGGCCGTGACGCCCTGTTGTCGCGGCTGTCTGGCGGTACTGTCCGCCGAGCGAGGTTTCAAGCATGTTGATGAAGGCATTGAGGGTTGGCCTGGGCCAGCTGGTCATTCTGGTCGATTTTCTGACCCGGCCCGCCAGGAAAAAACGTTCGCCCCAAGCGCAGGCAGCGGTCGAGGCATCGGCAAAGGATCTGACCCTGTATCAGTTCCAGGCCTGCCCGTTCTGTGTAAAGACCCGCCGCACGCTGCGCCGACTCAACGTCCCGGTGGCGCTGCGCGATGCCAAGAACAACGAGCTGGACCGCCAGACGCTGCTGACCGAAGGCGGCAGGATCAAGGTGCCTTGCCTGCGCATCGAAGAGGCCGGTCAGACGGTGTGGATGTACGAGTCCAAGGTGATCATCGATTACCTGGAGCAGCGCTTTTCCGCGGTTTGATCGATCTCACAGCCCCTGAAACCTACAGATGCTTAATCGCCCCCTGGCGGTTTCCATAGCCCAAACACGGCGTCAACGCGGGCAGCCCTCATCGCGACACTCGGTGTACGCCTTCAACTGCTCGACCCGGACCCTGGTCTGCGCCGACAGGCACTGCGCCCGGGCGAGCGGCCACAGGCTACCGCCCTGCTCGCGCTTGCCGACCTGATAAGCGCAGTCGGCGTCGCGAAACGCAATCCACTGCTTCTGCGCGTCCTGCAGCGCTTTCTTCCGCGTCGGGGTCGTCAGGTAGGCCATCTGGGTCTTGTATTGAGTGTTCAGCTCGGCATCCAGCGCCGCATATTCCTTGCTCGCGCACTGATTCATCGACGCCTGACTGGCATCGCAGTCTTCAGCCTGGGCCGAGCAGCCAATACCCAACGCCATGAACATGCCAAGCGCTATCATCATGTACCGCATCGAACTCTCCCTTGTGATTGATCGCCCGGCCTGAAAATGAACGGGGGCGCAGGGTAAAACAGCGCAACGGCGCGTTTCATCCCGCTCAACCTTCAGACATAAAAAAACCGGCCACTGCTGCCAGCGCCGGTTTTTTTATTCATTCAGGGTCAATCCAGCATGCCGACATAGCCCGGCTGCTGCCTGATTCGCTCAAGCCACTGCTCAATAGCCGGGAACTGCGTCAGGTCAAAACCACCCTGATGCGCGACATGGGTGTAGGCGTAGAGCGCGATGTCAGCAATGGAAAAGTGCTCGCCTACCAAAAACGGCGTACGCATCAGCTGATGCTCCATGACTTTCAGCGCCTTGTATCCACGCTTGTGCAGCACGCGATACTCCTCCAGACGCTCTTGTGGCAACCCCAGATAAAACTCAATGAAACGGGCCACGGCAATGGCCGGTTCGTGGCTGTATTGCTCGAAGAACTGCCACTGCAGCATCTGCGTGCGCAGACGCGGCTCGGTCAGCAGATACGGCGTGCCTTCGGCCAGAAAGTTGAGAATCGCGTTGGACTCCCACAGGCAGGTGCCATCCTCGAGTTCAAGCACCGGAATCTTGCCGTTGGGGTTTTTCGCCAGAAACGCCACAGTCTCGGTTTCGCCGTTGAGGATATCCACCGGCACCCATTCATAGGTTGCGCCCAGCAGGCTGAACATCAGCTTGATCTTGTAGCAGTTGCCCGAATTGTAATCGCCGTAAACTTTGTACATCTGCTGCTTCTCCCCTCAACCCTGCTCGTTGATGCGTGTGCGTAATGTATCAGGCCGCCTGGGCGGTCTGCGCGTGGCGGATGACCTGTGCCAATCGTTTCAACCCCTCGTCCAGGCGCGCAGGATCGATGTGACTGAAGTTCAGGCGCAGGTAGCCGGGATTGGCGTCCGGATCGGTGAAAAACGGCTCGCCCGGCATGAATGCGACGTTTTGCCCCAGCGCCGTATCGAGCAGCGTGCGCGTGTCGAGTTTCTGCTTGAGCGTCAGCCAGAAAAACAGCCCGCCCTGAGGGCTGTTCCACTGCGCCAGATCGCTGAAATGCCGCTGCAGCGCCGCTTCGAACTGGTCCCGGCGGGTACGGTAAAACCCGCGCAACTCTGTCAGGTGCTGTTGATACTGTTGGCTGCCGATCCACTGCAACGCCTGCCACTGTCCAACGCGGTTGGTGTGCAAGTCAGCGGCCTGCTTGAGCTTGAGCAGATGAGGGAACAGGTCGGGCGTGGCGATCAGATAACCGACACGCAGACCCGGCATCAGTGTCTTGGACACGGTGCCGGTGTAGATCCAGCTGGCTTTGGCAAGGCGGCTGACAATGGGCCGGGCACTGCCGCCATCGAAGGTCAGCTCCCGATACGGCTCGTCTTCGATCAGGGTCACGCCGAACTCGTCCAGCAACGCCGCCACCGCGTCGCGCGCACCCTCGCTGTAGCGCACCGCCGAGGGATTCTGAAACGTCGGAATCAGGTAGGCGAACGCTGGCGTGTGTTGCTCCAGGCGCTGACGCATGACCTGCAGATCCGGCCCGTCGGCCAGCAGCGGCACGGTCAGGCAATCGGCGCCGAACAGCTGAAATATCTGCAACGCCGCAAGGTAGGTCGGGCC
The DNA here is from genome assembly GCF_044900785.1 of Pseudomonas sp. NPDC087358. Classification (NCBI taxonomy): domain Bacteria; kingdom Pseudomonadati; phylum Pseudomonadota; class Gammaproteobacteria; order Pseudomonadales; family Pseudomonadaceae; genus Pseudomonas; species Pseudomonas sp. NPDC087358. The sequence continues at coordinate 109,281 of NZ_JBJDOA010000012.1, read as the reverse complement.
TTCCAGCAGAATCTCGGTGCCTCGGTCGATGTACAGCTTGGCCGCCAGGTCCAGCGTCTGCTGCGAACCGCTGACGATCATCACCTGGCTCGCCTGGCAGTCGATACCCAAGGCACGCGCCTGGGCAGCAAGCGCCTCGCGCAGTTGTGGCTCGCCTTCGCTCATGCCGTACTGACCAATGCTGCGCGGCATGTCCGACCATTGGCTGTGCGGCAACATGGCCTCGGCTGGCAGGCCGCCGGCGAAGGACATCATGTCCGGGCGCTGGGCGGCGGCGAGAATTTCGCGAATCAGAGAACTCTTCAGACGGGTGACGCGTTCGGAAAAAGCCATGAGATCACCACTGGCGGAAATAAATGGAAATACGTCAAACTGGTTGACCGAAATTACGATACCGAACCCGGATACGTCAATATGCTTGACCTTAAAAATTCATCGACCCAACAGATCGCCATGGAAGCGTTTTTCTATGGCTACCAGGCGTTCACGGCCAAAGCCGATGAGATGCTCGACCGTCGAGGATTGAGCCGGGTGCATCAGCGCATCGTGTTTTTCATCGCGCGATATCCGGGCCTGAGTGTCAAGGAGCTGCTCGGCGTCCTGGGCGTGAGCAAGCAAGCGCTGAACACGCCGCTGCGTCAGCTGGTCGAGATGGAGCTGGTGCTCAGCGCCGCCGCCGAAGATGACAAGCGCAAACGCCTGCTGCAATTGACCGCTGAAGGACGAAAGTTCGAGGAGTCGCTGCGCCGCGAACAGGTCAAGCTGCTGCAGCGAGTGTTCGCCGAGGCTGGCCGTGAGGCGGTGGATGGCTGGCTGGCGGTGAATCAGGCGTTGGGTAATACATTCAAGGCGAAATGATCGACTGCGCCGGCAGCAGGGTGCATACAGGCCATAGCCTCGGTTCGCAATGTTCGCGTAGCAGCATGGCTTGCCGGCGGTGGCGATTGTCAGCACGCCAGCGCCGGCAAGCCGTGCAGCAATAGGTCTGGGCCATATCCGACAACTGCGGCGTTCCGTGCAACTGTGCCGACTATTGCGCGTATGGCTGTATCGCAACCAATTGTGACAACTGCGTATAGGCTTGCAGCTCTGTTCACACTGCCGTTTCCAAGGATAGACCGCATGACTGACGCGACTCACATACCCTTGCGCCCGCTGACCGACTCCTCGCCCTCAGCCATCGTTGCCGGGTTCATCGCCATGATGACCGGCGTTACCAGTTCGCTGGTGCTGATGTTCCAGGCCGGCCAGGCCGCGGGCCTGAGTTCGGCGCAGATTTCCTCGTGGATCTGGGCGCTGTTCATGGGCATGGCGGTCTGCAGCATTGGCCTGTCGCTGCGTTATCGCTCGCCGATCACCGTGGCCTGGTCAACGCCCGGGGCGGCGCTGCTGATCACAAGTCTGGGCGGCGTGGCCTACCCCGAAGCCATCGGCGCATTCATCACCTGCGCGATTCTGGTGATCATCTGCGGCGTCACCGGCAGCTTCGAACGCCTGGTCAAACGCCTGCCCACATCACTGGCCGCAGCCTTGCTGGCCGGGATTCTGTTCAAGATCGGCAGCGAGATTTTCGTTGCCGCGCAGCATCGCACCGGCCTGGTACTGGGCATGTTCTTCACCTACCTGATCGTCAAACGCTACTCGCCGCGCTATGCCGTGCTGGTCACCTTGCTGGTCGGGGTGGCGCTGTCGGCCATGCTCGGGCTGCTCGACTTCAGCGGCTTTGCGCTTGAGGTCGCCATGCCGGTCTGGACCACCCCGGCGTTTTCCCTTGGCGCAACCATCAGCATCGGCATTCCCCTGTTCGTGGTCGCCATGACCTCACAGAACATGCCGGGCATTGCGGTGCTGCGCGCTGACGGCTACACGGTTGCGGCTTCACCGTTGATCACCGCCACCGGCCTCGCTTCGCTGATCACCGCGCCCTTCGGTGCCCACGGGATCAACCTGGCGGCCATCAGCGCGGCGATCTGCACCGGCCCGCATGCCCATGAAGATCATGCCAAGCGCTATACGGCGGCCATCTGGTGCGGGATTTTCTACGCCATCGCCGGAGTCTTCGGCGCAACGCTGGCTGCGCTGTTCGCGGCGTTTCCGAAGGAGTTGGTGCTGTCGATTGCCGCACTGGCGCTGTTCGGCTCGATCATCAATGGCCTGACGGTGGCCATGAACCAACCGAAGGAGCGTGAGGCGGCGCTGATCACCTTCATGGTCACCGCATCAGGGCTGACGCTGTTTTCCATCGGCTCGGCGTTCTGGGGAATTGTGGCGGGGGTTTTGACGTTGCTGATTCTCAACTATCGCAAGTGATATCGATCCATTGCAGGAGCCAGACACACCGCATTCTCTGTAGCAGTCCGGCTTGCCGGCGGTGGCGTCCTTGAAATCGCTACCGCCGGCAAGCCGGACTGCTCCATGAATTGATCGAAAGGCATCGCTTACAACCTGAAATGCCCCACCATCCCCTTCAACTCCATGCCCAGCGATGCCAGCTGGATGCTCGAAGCGGCGTTGCCTTGCATGGCCAGGGCTGACTGATCGGCGCTGGCGCGGATGCTGGTGACACTGCGGTTGATCTCTTCGGCCACCGAACTCTGCTCTTCGGCGGCAGCCGCGATCTGCTGGTTCATCTGCTGGATCAACGACACCGCCGCGGCAATGCTGCCCAGCGCGCTTTCGGTTTGCAGTGCGTCGCTGACCGCCAGCTTGACCAGTTCGCCACTGCTCTGGATCTGCGCCACCGAGGCCTGCGCACCGTTTTGCAGGCTGATGACCAGGCGCTCGATTTCTTCGGTCGATTGCTGGGTGCGCTTGGCCAGGGCCCGTACCTCATCGGCGACCACGGCAAAGCCCCTGCCCTGCTCGCCGGCACGCGCAGCTTCGATGGCCGCGTTGAGCGCCAGCAGGTTGGTCTGTTCAGCCACGCTCTTGATCACACCCAGCACCTTGCCGATGTTGTGGATTTCGGCACTCAGATTCTCGATGCTGTTGCTGGCCGAACTCGCTGACGTCGCCAGTTGCTCGATGCGTTGCATGCTCTGGCGCACAACCGCCTGGCCGCTGTCGACCTTGCTGTCGGCCGTCTGCGCGGCCTGCGCCGCTTCTTCGGCGTTGCGCGCAACATCATGCACAGTGGCGGTCATCTGGTTCATGGCCGTGGCGACCTGCTCGGTCTCTTCTTTCTGAGTGCTGACTTCCAGATTGGTCTGCTCAGTGACGGCCGACAGCGAATGCGCGGAGCTTGCCAGCTGCTCGATGCCCGCCTGCAAACCGCTGACCATGCCGCTCAGCCCGGCACCCATCTGCTGCATGGCCTGCATCAACTGACCGATTTCATCCTTGCGCGTGACCTTCACCGTGCCGCTCAAATCGCCGGAAGCGATGCGCTGGGCCGTGGCGATCACACTGCGCAGCGGCGCAACAATGATGCGGGTAATGATCAACGCCGCAATCAGGCCCACCAACAACGCCAGAACCGAGGAACCGATGATCTTCAGCGAGTTGGCCTGCAGCTCGGCGACCATCGACTGGTCCTCGGCGTCGTAGGCCTGATTGACTTGCTGCACGACGGTCTTGGCGTTGGCCGCCAGCTGCTGCGACACCTTGGCCTCGTCAGCCAGCAGCCCGGTGTATTCATTGAGTTTGTCGCCGAAGTTGGTGATATGCCCGCCCACTTCGGTCAATACGGTGAGATAACCGGCGTCCTTGATCACACCCTTGAGCTGCTCGGCGAGCTCCTGAGCCTGTACCGCCTGTTCGATCTTGCCAGTCTTGGCCTCTTCGCCGGAGCCGGTCTTGCGGCTCTTGTCCAGACGCACCCGCGCCTCGTCCATGGCCTGCATCATCAGTCTGGAAATCTGGCTGACCTGGGTCGACTGTTCGATGAACTCCGCGCCCTGCTGGCCTTGGGAGTCCTTGAGGCTGTAGGCACCGTCGTCTGCCAGGCCGGCCTGCAGCACATCAAGGTTATTGGCCACGCTGGACACCGACCAGCTGGCCATTTCCAGCGCCAGATCCTTGCTCTGGCTGATGCTGACGAATTGGTCGAAGGATTTGCGATAAGCCGCCAGCGCCTCCTGCACCTGGCTCATGAGCTGCAGGTTGACCGCCGAGCTGGACTTGAGTTGTTCAGCCTGGGCACTGAGTGCATCCAGCCGCGCGTGCAGGTCATCGACCGTCTTGGGGTCGCTGTGCAGGGCGAAGTCCTGCTCCAGCAGGCGCACGCGGTTCAGATCGGTATTGAGTGCGGTCATTTGCTTGAGACTGTCGAAATGCACGCTGATCGAGCGCAGTGACCAGACCCCGATGGCGGCGACCAGAGCCGTCAGCAACAGCACCAGCATGAAACCGATTGCCAGTTTCTTTGCCATCCCGAGATTGGCGAAACGCGTTTGCACGGCCCAAATCATACGGTCAGTCCCCCATTACAGCTAAAAGGCGCACACAACGAGGCCATGTCCAGCACGGCCATTCAATTTTCGTGCAGATTCGCAACGGCTGGGCAGCAAAACAAGTCTTTGACGTCGCAATAATGGCAATTAGCTACGCCAAGGTCGCTTCCAGAATGGTTATCGGCGGCGCCGGGATCTTCAACAGCCACCACTGCGCTGTAGCGGCTGTGAATATGCGACCAATGCGACCAAAGGTAACGCGCCAGGACGGCGCAAAACCTCAATTGGGCTGCGAGGCTGTGCCCCGGTAACGCCCGCGCTCAGGAACTCAGCGGGCTGCCGGGGCTACGGTGAGGGTGCCGCGGTCGGCATCGAGCAGCGCCTGACTGCCCAGCGCCACCGCCAGATTGCAGTCGCCGTGGCCGATGGACAAACCGCCCAGCACGGGAATGCCCAGACCGCCGAGGCGTTCGTTCAGCACGTCGGCAGGCTTGACCGGATTATTGCCGTGGCCCGGCTCGCTGAACTGGCCGACGGCGATTGCGGCCAGACGTTGGAGAATCCCGCAGTTACCCAGATGCGTCAGCAGGCGATCGACCCGGTAAGCCAGCTCGCCGACGTCCTCGATCAGCAGGATCGCGCCTTCCAGGTCCGGCATGAACGGGGTGCCTGCACAGGTACTGAGCATGCTCAGGTTGCCGCCCAGCAACAGGCCGTTCGCCACCCCCGAGGTGCGCACGCTGAAGGTCGGCTCGCCGGGATCGGCATGCACCAGCATCGGCTCGGCGCTCATCAGGGCATGCTTGAGCGTGCTGGCGAACGTCCCGCCGCGCTCCAGTTGCGCCGCCACGGGTCCATGCACGGTGACCAGCCCCGTCTTGCACCAGAGCGCGGCGTGCAAGGCGGTGATGTCGGAAAAGCCCACCACCAGTTTCGGATCACGGCGTACGGCGTCGTAATCCACCTGCTGGAGGATACGTTGCACGCCATAACCGCCACGATTGCACAGCACCGCACGGATTTCCGGATCGGCCAGCGCGTCATTCAGATCGCTCACGCGATCGGCGTCGCTGCCGGCCAGAAAGCCTTCGGCGTCCAGCGCATGGGGATAAACCCGCGGGCGCAGGCCCCAGGAGGTCAGCTCGCGTACTGCCGCCTGAACCCTGGCTTGAGCAACGGGACCGGCTGGCGATACCAGGGCAACGGCATCGCCAGCACGCAGGACGGCAGGGTGAAGGGTCGGGCGCAACGCAGACATCTGGACAACTCGGCGGGCTTTCAAATGAACAGGCAATGTAGAGCACTCACTGACATGAATCCAGAGGCCGGATCAACTCATCTTGTCAGTCGGACCTGGCCCGCGAGGGACCTGAAAGCGCGTGACACTCTTGCGCAGCCAGCCGATGAATCCTGCGGGGTCGCTGGTCACCGGCTTGATTTCCAGCAACGAGGCCCGGGCCTTGAGGCGAAACTTCGCAAGCCCGGCCAGTGCGCCGATCAGCTCGCTGTGTTGTTGCAGCCAAGGCTCCAGGTCTGCTTTTTCAATCCGGTAGATCATGCAATCAGTGTAGGCGCAGAAACGCGCCATGGTCGGGGTGGCGTCGACAAAGCCGGTCTCGCCAATCAGCTCGCCCGGGCCCATGCGCCCGACTTCCAGCCAGCCTTCCGGGCGCTGCACCGAGGCAGACAGCACGCCGGACTCGATAATGTACAGCGCGTCAGGCACTACGCCCTCGGCCAACACCACGTCCTTGGCCGAGTACGCACTCAGGCGCATGTGCTGCTCAAGTTGGCCACGGTCGTCGTCGCTGAGCATGCGCAGCGCACCGACCGTGTTCAGTACCGCCGATTGCCGGGTGGAGGGACGCGATTGATCGTGTCGGGTTTCGGTGGAGGCCAGTTGCCGGTGAATCAGGTCAAACAACTGATTGCGCACGGCAGAGCGCCGGTCTCGGGACTTCACATAGCCGGTGACCTCGTACTCGACGCTGCGCAACCCGGACTTGACCACCACCGCCGACGCCTTGGGCTGGGCGAGCAGTTCACGGCAGCCTTGCAGGGCCTTGTCCAGCGAATCCAGGACCAGGCTGGGGCGCAGACGCGCAGGCAGTTCGATGCTCAGGGTGACAGAGTGGAAATGGTCGGGACGGCTGAAATTGACGATACGGGTCTTGGCCGCCATGGCGTTGGGAATCACCGCCATGCTGCCTTCGGAGGTCAGCAGATGGGTGGAGCGCCAGTCGATTTCGATGACCTTGCCTTCGATATCGTCGACGCGAATCCAGTCATCGACCCGGAAAGGCTTGGTGGCGTTGAGCACGATCCCGGAAAACACATCGCCCAATGTGCTCTGCACCGCCAGGCCGAAGATGATCGCCACTGCCCCGGACGTTGCCAACAGCCCCTTGACCGGCAGATCGAGCACGTAACCGGCCGCCGCCACCGCTGCGACCAGGAAGATGATCGCGCCCATGACATCCTGCAACAAATGGCCCTTGCCACCGATGCGCGGCTCCATGACCACGATGGCCAGCACGGTCAGCGTACGCGCGCCGAACAGCCACCAGGCAATGGTCAGGATCGTTGCCAATACATGACGCGGTACCGACCACTCGATCGGCACCGGGTACAGCGGACTCAGCCCGCCATCGAGCAGGGCCATGCTGAACAGCACGAACAGCACCAGCCGACAGGCCAGTTTGCGTCGCAGCAACCTGGGGTGCATCCACTGCCAGAGCAGCAGATCGATGATCATCAGCACCGCGGCACTGAGTAATGGATAGGCGAACCACAGATGATCCATCGAAGCTCCCGAAGGGTGAACAGCCCAAGGAGCTTAGCTGACATACCGCCTCAGCAAAGACCGGCATGCAGCCGCACGCCTTGCCGGCGGTGACGACCTTGAGATCGCGACCGCTGGCAAGCCGGACGGCTACCGGGCATGCAGTGTGTCAGCAAATGCCACCCTCGCGGCCCCTGGGCCCACAGCAATGCGCCAGCGGATCTGCCGAATCAGAATGCTGTAACCCCGCCGTCCACCGCCAATGAATGCCCCGTGGTAAACGCAGCACCGTCGCTGCACAGGTACAGCACGGCAGCGGCGATTTCCTCGACCTTGCCGATGCGCCCCACCGGGTGCATGGTGGCGGCGAATTCGGCCTTGCGCGGGTCGGCTTCATGGGCGCGGCGGAACATGTCGGTGTCGATCACCGCCGGGCATACCGCGTTGACCCGGATATTTTTCTTCGCGTACTCGATGGCCGCCGATTTGGTCAGGCCGATCACCGCGTGCTTGGAAGCTGCGTAGATACTCATCTTCGGCGCGGCGCCAAGCCCGGCTACCGACGCCGTGTTGACGATGGCGCCCCCGCCTTGGGCCAGCATCACTGGCAACTGGTATTTCATGCACAGCCAGACGCCTTTGACGTTGACGCCCATGATCGCGTCGAACTCGGCTTCACTGCCTTCGGCCAGACGGCCCTTCTCGATTTCGATCCCGGCGTTGTTGAAGGCGTAGTCCACCCGACCGAACACCTCAACGGCCCTGATCATCATCTGCTGCACATCGACTTCCCGGGTGACGTCACAGCGCAGGAACAATGCATCGCCGCCTGCCTGACGCACAAGCTCAGCGGTGGCTTCACCGCCGTCGCTGTCCAGATCCACCACCAGCACCTTCAGACCCTGTTCGGCGAACGCCAGCGCCGTGGCCCGGCCGATGCCTGCAGCGCCGCCGGTGACCAGGGCTACCTGGCCGGAAAAAGTCATGCTCATGGGATCGTCCTGTGTTGTGCTTTTTATTAGGAAAGGCGTGCTGCCCGTAGCGCCGCAGTTTAGTCAGGCTCGATGCGCCCGGGTCAGCACTATCAAAGCCCCGGTTACGGGGTCATGCGTGGCGGTGATGAAGCCTGCGCAAGACATCATCTGAATGGATCGACGCGCATTCGCTCCATGGGGTTTGCTTGCCCTGACCCTGAACCGGGTCTATCACTGCATATCCTCTGCGAGCCGCCTGTTGCTCCCCAACCCCTTCCACAGAGAACCTGCCATGACCGCTTTGAATAACCGTCAATTTCTTCTTGCCCGCCGTCCCGTGGGCGCTGCCGGGCGTGATGACTTCACCTATCAGACCGTCCCGGTTGCGGACCTGGCGCCGGGACAGATTTTGGTGAAGAGCGAATACCTGTCGCTGGACCCGGCCATGCGCGGCTGGATGAACGAGGGCAAGTCCTACATCGCGCCAGTAGAACTGGGCGCCGTGATGCGCGCATTGGGGGTCGGCAAGGTCATCGAATCGCAAAACCCGAAATTCGCCGAAGGTGACTACGTCCAGGGCGTGCTGGGCGTGCAGGACTATTTCGTTGGAGAGCCCAAGGGTTTCAACAAGGTCGACCCCAGGCTTGTGCCGTTGCCGGTGTACCTGGCCGCGCTCGGCATGACCGGCATGTCGGCGTATTTCGCTTTGCTGGAAGTCGGCCAGCCCAAAGCCGGCGAAACCGTGGTGATCTCCGGTGCCGCGGGCGCCGTGGGCAGCATCGCCGGACAGATCGCCAAGATCAAAGGCTGCCGGGTGATCGGCATCGCAGGCGGCAAGGACAAATGCCAGACCCTGATCGACGAGTTCGGCTTCGATGGGGCCATCGATTACAAGAACGAGGACATCCACGCGGCGTTGAAGCGCGAGTGTCCGAAAGGTGTGGACGTGTATTTCGACAACGTCGGCGGCGATATCCTCGACGCGGTGCTGACCCGCCTGGCGCTCAAGGCTCGCGTGGTGATCTGCGGCGCCATCAGCCAGTACAACAATAAAGAGGCGGTCAAGGGTCCGGCCAACTACCTCTCGCTGTTGGTCAATCGCGCGCGCATGGAAGGTTTTGTGGTCATGGATCACGCCGAACACTTCGCCAGAGCAGGCCAGGAAATGGCCGGATGGCTGGCCCAGGGCAAGCTCAAGAGCAAGGAGCATATCGTCGAAGGCCTGGAAACCTTCCCCGAAACCCTGCAGATGCTGTTCAAGGGGGAGAACAGCGGCAAGCTGGTGCTCAAGGTTTAACCCCTTTCCCTTGTAGGAGTGAGCTTGCTCGCGATTGGGCTCTATCTGCCACGGCTATGTTGGCAGACAGACATCAATCGCAAGCAAGCTCACTCCTACAGGGGGCTCTGTCGACAAGACGGACACCGCGCTTGCTGAAATCACGCTGAACAACTCAACGATACTGCTGCCAAAACCACCAGAAGGCGCACTCTGGTGTAAGCTCTTGCGCTGTTGATTTGACCATTGAGAGGCTTATGCGGGCTCCTTTCCGACGTTCTACCCTGGCAGCGTTGCGCGGCTTCGAGTCGTCCAGCGCGGCGATCACCATCCTTGCGGGCGCCGCCGACTATCGCCGTACGCTGCTTGAGAAAATCGCCTCGGCGACTCAACGCATTTACATCGTCGCCCTGTACTTGCAACAGGACGAAGCCGGCCAGGAAATCCTCGACGCGCTGTATGCCGCCAAGGCCGCCCGGCCGACGCTGGACATCGTGGTCCTGGTGGACTGGTTCAGGGCCCAGCGCGGGCTGATCGGCGCCGGCAAGCAGGCGGGCAACTCGGCGTGGTATCAGGCGCAGAACCTGGAGCACGATCAGGAAGTGCCGATCTACGGCGTACCGGTACAGACCCGCGAACTGTTCGGCGTGTTGCACCTCAAGGGCAGCGTTATCGACGACTGCGTGCTGTACACCGGCGCCAGCATCAACAACGTCTACCTGCACAAGCTGGGCAAGTACCGCCTGGATCGTTACCAGCTGCTGGAAAACAAGAGCCTGGCCGATTCGTTTCAGCGTCTGGTGCAAGAGCACATCCTGCCGTCCGAAGCCGTGCATCGGCTGGACCTGCCCTCGCCGCCAACCTCGCGCAGCCTGCGCGGGGAAATCCGTCAGTTTCGTCAGCGCCTCAAGCGTGCCAGTTACGACATCAATGAGGGTGTCCGGGAAAACGGCGAGTTGCGCCTGATCCCGCTGCTGGGGATCGGCAACAAAAACCCGCTCAGCAAGGTGATCTGCGACCTGATCGCCGCCACCGGTGAGCAGCTGACCCTGTGTACGCCGTATTTCAACATGCCGCTGTCGGTCAAGCGCGAGATCAACCGTGCGCTCAAGCGTGGGGTGAAGATCGATATCATCATCGGCGACAAGACCGCCAACGACTTTTTCATCCCGCCAGAGGAGCCGTTCAAGGTCATCTCTGCACTGCCCTACCTGTATGAAATCAGCCTGCGCCGGTTCATGCAGAAACATCAGACCGCTGTGGACAAGCATCGCCTGAACATTCATCTGTGGAAAGACGGCGACAACACCTATCACCTCAAGGGCCTGTGGGCCGACGAGCGCTACACCCTGTTGACCGGCAACAACCTCAACCCGCGGGCTTTCCAGCTGGATCTGGAAAACGCGGTACTGATCGACGACCCCAAGGGCCAGTGGCTCAAGCCGCGCGCTGAAGAACTGGACATGCTGATGCGCAACACTCACCGCGTCGGCAAGTTCGATGAGCTCGATACCTTGAGCGAGTACCCGCTTGGCGTGCGTACCTTCCTGCGCCGGGTCAGCCGGGTTCGGGTCGAACGGCTGCTGTACCGGATTCTCTGAGCGATGGCCGCAACGCTGCCGATGCCCGGCGGATCACCTGCAAGCAGCGCACCCACGCCATTCGGCCAGAATCAGGTGCCCGTCACTGCACCAGTGGCGCGCCAGCTTTAATCTTCAGGCTCATCAATCAATTTGCGCAGCAGGTACAACATCGCCACGCGCTCGGCCGGGTTGAGCTTGCTCAGGGTTATTTCAGTGATCCGCGCGGCACGCGGCACGGTGTCCTGGACCAGGGTCAGGCCGCTGGCCGTCAGGCTGCAGATGACCTTGCGCCCATCCTGCAGGTCCGGCTCGAGGCTGATCAGGTCGCGCGCCTTGAGCCGCTCGACGATGCCGCGAATGGTTGCCTGGTCCACAGCCGTGGCCCTGACCAGTTCGGTCTGCGAGCTGGGACCGTGGTCACGCAGTGCACACAGGGTGACAAACTGCACGGCCGTAAGCTGCGACTCACCGACGTTCTGCTGGAAAATCGCCAGATGCCGCTGATAAGCCTTGCGCAGCAGGTGGCCGACCTGCTCGGAAAAGGTGTAGTCCTGATTATTATTGGAAGTGTTGTCAGTGGACACGGATGACTCGTCAGCGAGAGGGTGTTAGAGGTGGGTACATTAACGGTTGCGCGCAGGGAGGGGAATCATCGGGGCGGTGCCGGTGTTGTTCGGCCTGCCGGCGACCTTCATCAGAGGCCGCGGCGGCGCTACAGGGTTCGCCTTGCCGGCAAGGCGGGTTAGTCGGAAAGTCAGGCTCAGCGCGATGTTGCTTCGGTTAGAAGGCCATGGAAGGTCTGCGGTCAGAGTCCAGACCCGCTGTGTAAAATCGCTTGTCCTATCCCACCAACGCAATCAGTTGCTGGCGTTGTGCATCGGTCAACAAAGGCCCCATGGCGGCAGCGGCATTCTCTTTCATGTAGCGAGGATTACCAGTCCCTGGAATCGCACACGTCACCGCCGGGTGGGAGATCAGAAATTTCAGCGCCAACTGCGCCCAACTGCTGGCCTGCACCTCGCCTGCCCAACCTGGCAAGCGTTTGTCCCGCAGGCGCGCGAGTAAGCCACCACCGCCAAACGGGCGATTGCAGATGACCGCAACCCCACGCTCCCGGCACAAGGGCAGCAATCGTTTCTCCACGCCCCGGTCATCCAGCGCATAGTTGATCTGCAGGAAGTCCAGAGGCTCAGCCCTGATCATGGCTTCGACCTCGTCATAGGCCGAGGGTGTGTAGTGAGTGATGCCGATGTAACGGATACGGCCCTGCTCCTTCCATTGACGCAGGGTCGGCAGATGGATTTTCCAGTCCAGCAGGTTGTGGATCTGCATCAGGTCGATGCGCTCGGTCTGCAGCAGACGAAAGGACTCCTCCATCTGGGCGATGCCTGCTTCACGGCCACGGGTCCAGACCTTGGTGGCGAGGAACGCAGGCGAACGGGGTTGGTGAATCGACAGCAACTCCCCGGTGGTCTGTTCGGCGCGGCCGTACATCGGCGAGCTGTCGATAACGATACCACCTGCCCGAAACAGCTCGTCGATCACCTGTGGCAGGAGCTTGTAGGCGTCGCTGCCCGGTTCGACATCGAAGCCGCGATAGGTACCGACGCCGATCATCGGCAGCGCTTCGTCAGTGGACGGTATGTTGCGGGTAAGCATTTTGGCGTCTCCTTGTGGGTCGGACCGCGCGTCGGACATCACCTGCGCCGCCCTGCCCTCGAGCGCCAGCGCCGCAGATGCGCACGCAGCCAGCGTGAGCAGCCGTCTACGGGTAAACAGGCCCGACTCGGTCATGGGGAAACTCCTGAGCAGGCAATGAGTGATCGACTGTTCCAGACCGGCATCGGTTCAACGGGCCTTTGCTCCACCGGCGAAGATCGCGGGAACACTCAACGCTTGCCGCACGTCACAACTGAAGCACAGATCACGGAGCCGACGAAATGAAAACACTGATCACCCTGAAAGAACTTGCCGAAGCGGACCTGCGGCCGTACGCAGAAGTCCGGCTGACCACGCCGCAGGCGCTGGCCGGTGACGACCACAAGGAGGATGTATTGTGCCTGTGGCGCGCCGAGCAGATCGCCACCCACGACATGCTAAGCGAAGGCACTCACGACCAGAACGTGAAGGTGCTGTGGCTGGTGGTTGATGACATCGATGATACAAAGCAGGTACTGGACATGGAAACCCTGGTGCGCGACCGCCTGCGGGCATTGGGGCTAAGGGGAGAATTTTATCCGGCCGAAAGAGGCTCGGGGCAGGCCGCGATGGGCTGATGCCTGGCGGGGTTGAACGGCCAGCGGTAAACCCCGCCAATGCGGGGTGTTGCTACAGGGCATGGTATGGGGTCGCAGCATGGCGGTACGCCGCAAACCTGGAGCAAGCTTGCTGGCGATCTGCCGCGAAGCGGCAGTCAACCTTGCCAACGCGGTCCGCCTGATGCACCGGAGCGATCAGGGTCCTGACCCGATTACTTCTTCAGCGCGTCATACGCTTCCAGCGCGTGCATCGAGTAGATGTACGCAGCGCCGGCATTCAAGGAAATGGCGGTGGCCAGGGCCGCAGCCACTTCCTCGCGGGTAGCGCCGGCTGCGATGGCGGCTTCGGAGTGGGCGCCGATACAGCCGTCGCAGCGGGTGGTGATGGCCACGGCGATGGATATCAACTCGCGGGTCTTGGCATCGAGTACATTGTTTTCCGCAGCCGCATCGCCCAGAGCCATGTAGGCCTTGACCATTTTCGGGTTGGATTTGGACAACGAGCCGAAGGATTGCTTGATGGTGGAAACAAGGTCGGACCAATTGCTGAACATGGTGGTATCTCCTGAGAGCGGCGACTAGACTGCGCCGGGAACACAAATAGTGTCCGCCAACGGCGTTCGGGTAACTTGCTCGTTTGGCTCATTTCTTTGTCCGAAAGTCGCATATGAACGCCATCGACACCCTCATCAGTCTAGCCAACGTGCGCGGCAGTCTTGACCTGCGTTGCCAGTTCCAGGGCGACTGGGCGCTGGATCACGAGCAGGAGCCCGGCGGCATCGCGCCCTATCACGTGGTGCTGGCTGGCGAATGCCGGGTCGAACTGCCGGGCGGTCGCCGGATCAAGCTGTCAGCCGGCGATATCTTCGTCTTGCCCGGCGGTAGCAGCCATCTGCTGCTCAGCGGTGGGCAGCGCGTGGCGGCGACCCAACCGCAGCTGCAGCAAGGCGGCCTGCTGCCGGTGCAGCGCTTTGGTGACGGCGTCGAACTGGACTTGCTCTGTGGGCGTTTTGTCTATCAGCGCGACTCCCTGCTGTTTTCATCGCTGCCCGACCACCTGTTGATTTCCACTCAGGTCCTCAGCAGCACCGATCCCCTGCCCTCGCTGGTGGCGTTGCTGCGCAGTGAGGCGGACGGCGATCAGGCAGGCGGCCGGTTCATGGTCAATGCCCTGACTGCGGCGCTGTTTACCCTGGTGCTGCGGGCGCACCTGCAACAGTCACCGCAGCACGCAGGCAGCCTGGCCTTGCTCGGTGACAAACGTCTGGGGCGCGCTTGGCAGGCGATGCTCGCAGAGCCGGCCCATGACTGGACCATCGAGGCCCTGGCCGACCTGGCGAGCATGTCCAGGGCGACCTTCATGCGCGCCTTCGGCAAGCTCAGCGGCAGCTCACCCTGGACCCTGCTCACCCAGGTGCGCATGCAAATGGCCTATGGCTTGCTGAGCCGTTCACAAAGCGGTCTGAGCGACATCGCCGCGCAGGTGGGTTATCAATCCCAGGCGGCCTTCAGCAAAGTGTTCAAGGACACCTATGGCTTGGCGCCGGGGCAGCTGCGGCGCAGCCTGGAACGCTGATTCGTGCGTAGTCGCAGGTCGGGGGCGAGGGTCCGCTTGCCGGCACTCATCAAATCGCTGCCGCCGACAAGCCTGACGACGACAGCAATTGGCGCTCGCTTTTGCGGTTTCGATGAAACCGGCAGCCAACCAACCTCAAGCGGGCGGCTTGACCCCCAGTCTCTTCCACATCGCCTTGGTCAGACGCTGGGTATTCTTGTAGCCCGCCCACGGATCGGCCTTGAGCTTGCGCAGACGCTTCTGCAGGTTGCCGATGTTCCATTGCGCTGAGGACTTCAGGCTGCCCAGTTCGTCACGGGTCACTGGGACGGAAACCGGCAAGCCAGGCCGGGCACGCGCGGAATACGCGGCGACGGTACTGGCCCCGCGAGTGTTGCGCAGGTAGTCGATGAAAATCTTGCCGACCCGGTTCTTTGGTCCCGATGTAGCGGTGAAGCGCTCCGGCAGTTGCTGTGAAATGAACTGCGCCAGCGCCTTGGCAAAGGCCTTGACCGTGTCCCAGTCAGCCTTGCGCGCCAGCGGCACGATGATGTGCATGCCTTTGCCGCCGCTGGTCTTGATGTAGGCATCCAGGCCCAGTTCATCGAGCACCGCCAGGGTCATCTGGGTGGCTTCGATCATGCTGCGCCAGGGCAATGCGGAGTCCGGATCGAGGTCGAGGACAAAATGATCGGGCAATTCGATCTGATCGTACGTCGAGCCCCAGGTATGCAGTTCGACAGTGCCCATCTGCGCCGCACCGACCAGCGCCTGGACGCTGTCGATTTCCATCAGCCGCGCATGACCGGGATCGAGCTTGGGGTCCAGCTGCTTGATGTTGGGAATGGCCAGACGCTCGGCGTGCTTCTGGAAAAACTGCTCGCCCTCGACACCCTCCGGACACCTTAGCAACGCCACCGCGCGGTGGTCCAGATGCGGCAGAATCCAGTCGCTGATCGATTGGTAATAATGCGCCAGATCGATCTTGTGCAGGCCGCTCTGGGCATCGATCACCCGCTCCGGATGGCTGATCAACACCCCCGCCACATCGATCCGGTCGTGGTCCTTGGCGGCTTTCTTGCTACTGCCAGCAGGTTTGTCTTTGCCATCGAGCTGACCGGGTTCGGCGGGTTCGGGTTCGGCCTTGGCTTTGCTCGCCTTGGGCTTGAACGGCGCCTTGATATCCTTGGGCGTCCTGGGGTATTCGTGGACCACCTCGCTGGCTGGCTTATCGCTGCGCAAGGCGATAAAGGAGGAGTGACGGATAATCCCTTCGCGGGTCCATTCGCCGAACTCCACTTCGCCGACCAGGGTCGGTTTGATCCAGTGCACACCACGGGCCTGTGCACTGGTGACTTTCTTGGTCAGCGGCGAGGCCTCCTGCTCCAGCGGTTTCATCTGTTCGAGCATGTCGACCAGCATCTTCTGGTTGAAACCGGTGCCAACTCGCCCGGCATACACCAGCCCCGCCCCCTCCTCGTTGACTGCCAGCAGCAGCGCGCCAAAGCCTGCGCGCGTACCTTGCGGTTTGGTGAAGCCGACAATCACGAACTCCTGACGCTGCTTGCATTTGAGCTTGATCCAGTCAGGACTGCGCCGGGATTGGTAGACGCTGCCGGCGCGCTTGCCGATCACCCCTTCCAGGGACAACGAGCAAGCGCTTTCGATGATGTCGCGGTGGCTGGCAGAGAACGCATCGGAAAACCGCAGCAAGCGGTTTTTCTGCTTACCCAAGAGTTTTTTCAGCGCTGCCCGTCGTGCTTCCACGGGCGTGTCGCGCAGGTCCTGGCCATCGAGAAACGGCACGTCGAACAGGTAATAGACGATGTCCTTGCTGCGGCCGATCTCGAAGGCATTTTGCAGCGCCTGAAAATTCGGCAAGCCGGCGTCGTTGAGTACCACCATCTCGCCGTCGAGCCAGCCGTCACCCAGCTTCAATTCACTGATGGCTTTGGCCTGCAACGGCAGACGCTCGGTCCAGTCATGGCCGTTGCGGGTGATCAGTCGCACGTCGCCATCAAGGATCCGGGTCATGATGCGGTAGCCGTCGAACTTGACCTCATACAGCCATTGGCCTTCTGGGGCGGTGTCCATCAGCGTCGCCAGTTGCGGTGCGAGTTTTTCCGGGACTACCGACTTCCGGCTGGCAGCCTTCTTAGCCGCCTTGCTGGCAGGCCCAGCCTTGTCCGTGACGGGCGTAGTCTTCTTCGCATCGGGCGATGCCGCTGCGGCCTTGCGCCTGGCAGTTTTGGCCGGCGCCCGAGCATCGCCTACGGTCGCGCCGCTGACCACGCTTTCTGGCTTGTCGACGACGATGTCGTATTCATCGGCAGAACGCACTGCCTGATCTTTCTCCTTGATCAACAGCCATTGCTCCTTGTCGCCGCTGCCGCGCAGATGGGTGCGAACCAGCGCCCAGTCACCGGTGAGCTTCTCGCCGATCAGGGTGAATTTGAGCTTGCCGTCCTTGTAGGTTTGCTGTGGATCGCCGTGCGGCTGCCAGATGCCGCGGTCCCAGACGATCACATCGCCGGCGCCATACTGCCCCTCGGGAATGCTGCCCTCGAAGCTGCCATAACCCAGCGGATGGTCTTCCACGTGGACCGCCAGACGCTTGTTTTTCGGGTCAAGGCTCGGCCCCTTGGGCACCGCCCAGCTCTTCAGTGTCCCGTCCAGCTCCAGTCGAAAATCGTAGTGCAGATTGCGCGCATCGTGCTTGTGAATGACGAAACTCAGCGCCTTGCCTGTGCTGCGAGCGCTTTCCCGGGTTTCAGGCGGCTCGGAGGTGATGTCGAAGTTACGCTTGCGGGTGTACTCACTCACAGGTTTTGCCATGATCGATCAGACCTCTGCGGCTGGGTTCCCGACGCACGATGCCTCAGGACGCCTTGGTCGCTTTCTTCCTCGCAGGGGCACGCCGTTTGGCCGGGGCAACATCATCAGCGGCTGCGGTTTTGCTCTTGCTGGCAGGTTTGGTTTTTTCCGGGGCCTTGGCCGAACCACCACGGCTGCCCAGACTGCGTTTGAGCAATTCGGTCAAATCGATGACATCAGCGGATTTACGCTCGGTTTCGCCAGCGTCGGTCTCCACATCTTCGATCTTGCCCTCCCGGGCCTTGGTCTCGACCAGCGACATGATCTGGTCCTGGAACGTGTCGCGGTATTCCTCGGCATCCGGGGACCATTCGGCGCTCATGTCCTCAACCAGACGCTTGGCCATGTCCAGTTCGCTCTTGCTCAGTTTGACGTCCGTGGCCTCCTTGGGCAGATCGAGGTGGCTCACGCCGCGCACTTCGGCAGGCCAGCGCAGCAACACCAGGATGATCGCCGACTCCAGGGGCATCACCGCCGCCAGGTGCTGGCTGGTGCGAATCACCACATGCGCCAGCGCGACCTTGCCGGTGTCGATCAGCGTCTGCCGTAACAAAGCGTAGACCTTCTCACCACGCTTGTCGGGTGCCAGAAAGTACGGCGTGTCGATGTTCTGCAGCGGGATCTGGGCGCTGTCGACAAAACCGAAGATATCGATGGTTTGCGTGGACTTGGGGTGCGCGGCGCGAATCTCTTCTTCGCTGATGACCACATAGCGACCTTTTTCGTACTGCACGCCCTTGACGATGTTCTCCTTGGTGATTTCCTTGCCGGTGACCTTATTTACCCGCTTGTAGCCAACCGGGTCCATGCTGCGCTTGTCCAGCCAGTCAAAGTCGACGCCTTCGCGCGACGTCGCGGACACCAGTGCCACAGGAATATGCACCAGCCCGAAACTAATCGCGCCTTTCCAGATTGCCCGAGCCATCGCCGTATTTCCCAAGGAGTGTGTTTAGCAGTGACCGGGCCGGGCGGGGAAAAGTTTCGGGAGAAACGACGGGTGTCCAAGCGACAACGTCCGGCATTGTTTTCATGCATGAAACATATCGACCCGCCGCGTCTTCTTAACGCTACGAAAAAGCGTTAGCCTCTCGGCAAACATGCCTCCGTTTCCCATGCGCCGTGCCAGACCCTGCACCCGCGCCATGCCCAGTCGAGTACCCACATGACCTCCATGCCCAAGCCTGCCCCCGGTGCTGCCATGACCAAGGGACTGGCGATCCTGTTCGCGTTCTGCTGCGGCGCCATCGTCGCCAACATCTATTACGCCCAGCCCATTATCGGGCTGATTGCGCCGGACATCGGGCTGTCCAGTACCCTGGCCAGTTTCATCGTGTCGTTGACGCAGATCGGCTACGCCCTGGGCTTGTTCTTCCTGGTGCCACTGGGTGATCTGCTGGAAAACCGTCGATTGATGATCATTACCACTGCCGTGGCGATCCTCAGCCTTTTGAGTGCGGCGTTCGCGCAGACCCCCAACCTGTTCCTGCTGGCGTCGCTGCTGGTGGGGTTCAGCTCGGTGGCGGTGCAGATCCTGATCCCGCTGGCGGCTCACCTTGCGCCTGAGGAGACGCGCGGGCGTGTGGTCGGCAGCATCATGGGCGGCCTGTTGCTGGGTATCCTGCTGGCCCGGCCGGCTTCCAGCCTGATCGCCGATCACTTCGGCTGGCGTGCTGTGTTTGGCACGGCGGCGGTGCTGATGTTGCTCATCAGTGGGGTGCTGGCTACCACCATCCCGAAGCATCAGCCATCCCATAACGCCAGTTACGGGCAACTGCTCAAGTCACTGTGGACCTTGCTGCGCCAGCAACCGGTGCTGCGTCAGCGGGCGTTCTATCAGGCGTGCATGTTTGCCACTTTCAGTCTGTTCTGGACCGCGGTGCCGTTGGAGCTGGCGCGCAATCACGGGTTGTCCCAGAGCCAGATCGCCATATTTGCCCTGGTGGGCGCCATCGGTGCCATCGCCGCGCCCTTCGCCGGGCGTCTGGCAGACGCCGGGCACACGCGCATCGCCAGCTTGTGCGCAATGCTGTTTGCCGCCTTGAGCTTTCTTCCCAGTCTCGTCCAGCCGTCCTATGCGGTGATCGGTATGGCGCTGACCGGCGTGGTCCTGGATTTCTGCGTGCAGATGAACATGGTCCTCGGCCAGCGTTCGGTCTACGCCCTGGACGCCAAGAGCCGCAGCCGCCTGAATGCGCTGTACATGACCAGTATTTTCATTGGTGGCGCCATAGGTTCAGTGATTGCCAGCGCCTTGTACGACCACGGCGGCTGGACCTGGATCGTGATTACCGGGACGGCTTTCCCGCTGCTGGCGCTGCTGGCTTTCTTGAAGAATTCGGCGCACAACCACGGGTAAATCATCGTGTGGGCGCACCCGTGCCTCCAGCAGTCCGGCTCGCCGGCGGTGGTGATTTCAGACCGTCACCGCCGGCAAGCCGGCTGCTACAGGGACCGGTGTGAACCTGCATGTCTTGAGCGGCTTTGAGCAATTGACCCGAAGCGGCATCAAATCAGGTAGGGGAGGTGTGGCCGTTACCCCTCATTGCTTAACGCTGCGCCGAACCGCGGTCGCAAGACAAGCACGCGCCTGCATGAACGTCACTTCAGTTGAGCTTGCAGCCAGCCCTTCAGATCCGTGACCTCTGCCGAGGTAATCGTATGCCCCGCCCCCGGATAGGCATGAAACTCTGGGTTGATCAGCAGATTTTCCAGCACTGTCTGCGCCTCGGTGGCCCCTGAGTACGGCACGCGGTTGTCTGCCGAGCCATGGCCGATGAACACCTTCAACGACTTCAGACCCTCGTCAGGCTTGAGCCGGGCGTTGAGTGCGGCGAGGATCTTGCCGCTCAACGGCGCGATACCCCGTACCAGCTCAGGATGCTGCAAGCCGATCTGATAGCTCATCATCGCGCCCTGGCTGAAACCGACCAGCAGCACCTTGTCCGGCTGGGTGCCGTACTTTTCGGTGGCTTGTTCGATGAAGGTGCGCAGCAGGTCGGTGCTCTTGTCCACGTCACTGGTCACACCTTCGTATTCGGTCTGATCGGTGTCCTGGGTGAACCACTTGTAACCACCGCCATCGACTTCCAGCGGCGCGCGCACCGACAGGTAGGTGTAATCCGGGGACAGTTCGTCCTTGATGCCGAACAGATCACGCTCGTCACTGCCGTAGCCGTGCAGGAAGATGACCAGGGGTTTGTCTTTGGCGTCTGCAGGGGTGGCAGCGAGATAGGGCAAGGCAAGATCGGTGAGCAGCGCAGGTTCGGCATGGGCCAGACCCGTGAACACGCAGAGTAGCGCAGCGAAAAACTTCATCATTGATAACCGGCCCTTTCAGAAAAACGTCGGGCCCATCATACGCAGCATGTTCTGGATGTCAGCCGGTAATCGATCGGTTGATGCTGTCGGGTTGCTGTACAAGGCGCAGTTTTGAGCAGGATCGAGAGCCTGCCATCCCCTCTGTAGCAGTCCCTCCGCCAAGCCGGGCTGCTACAGGGGCGGTCAAACCCGGTTCACTCTTCCAGCGCGGCCAGCCCCAGGTGCTCACGCAGGGTCGAGCCTTCGTAGGCGGTGCGGAACAGCCCCTTGCGTTGCAGATGCGGGATGACGCTTTCGACGAATTCGCTGAACGATCCAGGCAGATACGCGGGTGAAATCACGAAGCCGTCGCAGCCGCCCTGGGTGAACAGTTCGGCCAATTGATCGGCGATCTGCGCGCCGGTGCCCACCAGTTGCGGCACCCGCACACTGCTGGCGAAGATTCGGCCGAGTTCTTCAAGGGTGGTTTGCGGACCTTGCATCAGCAGTTTCTCGGCCGCCGCAGGAGGAATCGACGGCGAGCGGGCGATTTCGGCCAGCGTGGACGACAGCGCGAACGGCGACAGGTCGACATTGAGCTGCGAGGCCAGGGTCACCAAGCCCAGCTCAGGACGCGCCAGGGCGTTGTGTCTGTCGCGCTTGGCACGCGCCTCGGCCTCGCTGCCGCCAATGAACGGCATAATTGCAGTCAGTACCTTGCAGCTGTCGGCAGGGCGACCTTGCTGCACCACCTGGCCGCGAACATCCTCGCGAAACGCCTGCATCGCCTTCAGGTGCGGATGGATGGTGAAGATCGCCTCGGCCCAACGCGCACCGAAGCGGCGCCCGCGTCCCGAAGAGCCCGCCTGAATCAGCACCGGCCGGCCCTGCGGCGTACGTGGAATATTCAACGGGCCCTGGACCTTGAACCACTCGCCGTGATGCTCCACCGAAGTGATCTTCGCAGGGTCGGCCAGCACCCCGCTTTCGCGGTCCAGCTTCAACGCATCCGGTGCCCAGCTGCGCCACAGCTTGAGCGCAACCTCGACGAATTCGTCGGCGCGGTCGTAGCGCAGGTCATGTTCAAGGTGTTTGTCCTTGCCGAACAGGCGCCCTTCACTGTCATTCATCGAGGTGACGATGTTCCAGGCGGCGCGGCCCCTGGATAAATGGTCGAGGGTGGCGAACTCGCGGGCAATGTGTGCCGGCTCGTAATAGGTGGTCGAGCGGGTGGCGCCCAGGCCCAGTTTGCGCGTCTGGCCCACCAGGTAGGACAGGATTGGCAACGGGTCCAGACGCGTTGCATCCTGTGCGCCATAACGCAGCGCCACATCCCGCGATCCGCCCATCTGATCACCTACCGCCAGGCGATCGGCAAAGAACAGAAAGTCGAACAGCCCCTCCTCCACCACTCGGGCGGTGCGCGCATAGTACTCAGGGTCAAGGTAATTGCCGATCGTCTCGGGATGACGCCAGGCGGCATGGCTGTGGATGACCGGGCCGGTAAGCAAAAATGCAGACAGATGAATTTGACGACTCATGAACGTTCTCCTGCCTTATTTAGCCTGAGGGACCCAGACGGAAATGTCGGAAATCTTCAGCGGCTTGGGGATCAGTTTCGCTTGGTAGTAGTAATCGGCGATGCGCTGCTGCTCGGCCAGTTGCTCGACCTTGACCGGGACGATGTCGTAGCTGCGCCGACTGTTGGCCAGCTCGACGGTTTGCGGCGGGATATTGCCCCACAGCGGCGCGAGGTTTTTAGCGGCCTCCTGCGGATGACCCTTGACCCACTGTCCGGCCTGCTGAAGGGTGTCGAACACCACTTGCAGCACCTCTGGATGAGCCTTGGCGAAGCTGGTATTGGCCACATAAAAGCGGTTGTAGTTGGCCACGCCGTCAGTGCCGTCGGCCAGCACCCGCACGTGATGTTCACGCTGCTGAGTGGCCAGGAACGGGTCCCAGATCGCCCATGCATCGACGTTGCCGCTGGAGAATGCCGCCACGCCATCCGGCGCTTCCAGGTAAACCGGCTTGATGTCTTCGAGTGTCAGACCCGCTTTTTTCAACGCCGAGATCAGCAGGAAGTTGCTGCCTGAACCTTTGGACACCGCCACCGACTTGCCTTTGAGATCGGCCACGCTGCGAATCGGCGAGTTGTCCTGGACAATGATTGCCTGAGCGCTCGGCGAAGGGTTCTCCCGCGCGTAGTACGTCAGAGGCGTATTCGCCGCCTGGGTGAACAACGCAAATGCATCGGCCACGTCAGCGTGCAGATCGACGCTGCCAGCGTTCATCGCGCTCAACAGGCCGCTGCTGAACTCATGCCATTGCACTGTGAAACCCAGTGGCTTGAGGCGCTGCTCGATCTGGCCGTCGTTCTTGAGCAGCAGCCAGAGCGTCGAGGACCGCTGGTAACCGATACTGATGACCTGCTCGGCATGGGCCGTGGCGGTCGCCAGCAGTAGCGTTGTGGCAATGAGGAATCTACGAAGGGGCATGGCGGTCCTTGGGTGGTGACCAGCGCGAGGCAAGTCGTGAAAGCCGCTTTGTCATAAAAAGGCATGAGGCCATTGGCTTAAAGTCGTTTTGATTATAAAAACCATAGCGAATTATGAAAGAAACGTATGGATCTAAGCTTATGCCAGGCATCGGACGGAACGTCTGCCGAGCGCGCAGGGTCTAGCTATAGGCACGCTTAAGCCCCCCGCCGAAAAAGGACCGACCGTGAATATCTTCGAAGCCCTGAGAGAAAGCCACGACCGGCAGCGCGGCTACGCCGACTCGCTGATCCAGACCCACGGTGACAGCCAGGAGCGGGTCGAGGCCTACAAACAGCTCAAAGCCGAGCTGCAAGCCCACGAGACCGCCGAAGAACGCTTCTTTTATATCCCGCTGATGAAACACGACAACGGCGTCGACCTCAGCCGCCATGCCATCTCTGAACATCACGAGATGGATGAAATGATGGAAGAGCTCGACGAGACCGAGATGTCCAGCCCTGCCTGGCTGGCGACGGCGAAGAAACTGTCGGAAAAGGTGCATCATCACTTGAAGGAAGAGGAACAGAAGTTCTTCCAGGTGGCAGGGAAACTGCTCAACGACCAACAGAAAGAGTCGCTGGCGGGCAAATATGTGAAGGAGTATGAGGAGCAACTGGCCGAGTCCTGAACCCACGGGACCCCGCTGAGGTTGCACCCATCGGTACCCCTGCCCGAACGCCGCCTTCAGCCCTTGGCCATGCTGAAGGCGGCTTTTTGACGGGAAGCGCTTATTGCGATCAGGCCACGAGCGTCTCGGGCAACTGCAGGGCAACGCCCGATTGCACGATTTCGACGGTGCCTGGCGAGCCCACTGAACTGGAACTGCCCGCTTGTGCGTGAGCACCCAGTTGCCCCACTACCGCCCCGATGTAATGCGGATTGCTGGTGGACGCGCCGTCCCACACCGCTGAGGCCGTGGCGGCACTGCCATATGCCGCACCGGCATGCTGGTTATCGGTGAAAGTGTTGGTGGCCAGCGATTGCGTGATGACCGTGCCGTCGCTGGCGATCACACTGGTGGCGTCGTAATTGAAGGCGGTTGCCACATTACCGTTGGCGTCGAACAGAACCACCGCATCTTCCTTGCCCAGCCCCGGCCCCTCAATGCTGATGACGTTGCTGGCATCGGTCAGGCCCCATGCGCTCTTGAATGCGCCGAAATCAGCCGCCTTCACCGAGGCGATCAGCAACGTCTGGCCGGCGCCAAGCGTCAGCTGCGCGGGCAGCGCCGTGGCCCCGAGGAAGGTACCCGCCTCATCATTCATCTTCCAGCCGCTGAGGTCGATGGTCGAAGCGCCATAGTTGTAGATTTCGAAGAAGTCACCACCCACGGCGTTGGAGTTCACTTCCGTGATCAACAGGTCGTAATGCGGCTGCTCGCCAGTGCTGAAGTCGATGGTTTTCGCTGCCAGTGCGTTACCGGAATGATCGGTCACGGCGTTGGCGTTGAGCACCAGTTTGTAGTCGCTGGAGAATTTGAGCTTGTCGGCCGGTTGCAGGGTGATCTCGTTGTAGTCGACCTTCACCGCGGGATCATTGGCGCTGAAACTCTGCACCAGATGGCCGTCACCATCCTGCAACTCGATGGTCCCGTTACCCAGCGCAATGCCTTCATCGAACTTCAGCGACAGCGAGCTGCTGACTGCCACGCCCGTGCTGTCGTCGGCCGGCGATGCCGCGACCAGCACCGGAGCGGTCTTGTCGACTACCGCAGAGCCAAGGGTGATGAGGTTGCCCTTGAACTGCTGATCGGCCGGATCAAGGTCCTTGGAGACGTCGGTCTGCCCTGGCCAGACGGTGTCGCCGTTGTCCTGCAACAGCTGGATTTGCGTGCCCGGCTTGATGCTGGCGGGCGAGACGATGGACTCAAAGCTGCCGCCGGTGACCTGCAGCAGGGCGTCAAGATTGTTATCCAGTTCCACTGGCTGGCTGTCCGACTTGCCGTCCCAGGTGTACAGGCGGAAATCGTTGCTGACTTGCGCGGTTGCGACGCCAGACGGCCCGGCAATGATCAGGTACCCGCTACCGTCGCTGGCCTTGTCGATCGAGCGAATACCGCGGCCGCCCAGATTCAGCTCGATGGCAGCACCGAAGACCGGGTCCGCCACGCCATGGAGCAGCTGCTGATAGTTCTCGACCGGTACGATCAGCGCCTTGTCGCGGGTGGTCGTATCGGTTTGTGGCGCCCGAAAACCGAGCCATAACTGGCTGTTGTCGACAGAGGTGGTCATCCCTTCGATGGAAAACCCGTTGGTGTTTTCCGGCGCAATGCCGGGGCCTGACGAGGCGGCAAAGCCGAAATAACCGGCGGCCTTGCCGCTGGCGCCACTCTCGTCCCAGGCCACCAGCGCAGCTTCGAAGCCGGTGAATTTGCCTTGGAGGGCAAAGGTTGTGTGCGCACCCGTGCCACTGACCTTGACGCTGAATACGATCTCGCGACTGTCCGCGTCGACGCCCTTTTTCGTATTGCTGTGCGAACCGGTCAGGTACAGCGTGTCGCCAACCAGGGTCATGGCCTCCAGATCGACTTCGCCGGTGCTGCCGATGACGTCGCTGTAATCCCACTCCAGCACCGCGTCGCCGCCGGCCCGATCGTAAACGCGCAAGATGCTCGCTTCATCATCGCCAACGATCATGTATTTGTTGTCCAGTGCCACGGCCGCGGACGCATCCGACGAACCACCGGCGGTCCCCTCCTTGGGGGTAAAGGTCGCCTCGACCGGCGTGCTTGGCGGGGTCGGCGTCACCGGCGTCACCGGCGTGGTGCCACTGCCTGCAAGGAGATCGGTCGCGGTGTCCTTGATCAGTTCAGCGACAGACTTGCTGCCCTGGTTGTGCACGATGGCGGTGACTTCGGCTTCGGAAGGCGAGCGGCCCAACAGCCCGTTGTAGGTGAGAACGATCTGGGTCTTCACGCCGATGCTGGTCTGGCTTTCCTGCGAGCTGCTGATCGAAGACAGCACCTGTTCGCGCGTCATGCCGTTGGCCAGTTGCGTCCCCCAATAGGCCAGGCCTGCAGTGTCGGGGGTGCGGCCCAGGGCGTTGTGATAGAGCGAAGTCAGAAAAGCGGAATCAGCACCGTTGGCGCCCTGGACAAATTCGTCGGAATGGATGAACGCCTGGGCGATATTGCCAAGGCTCAAGCCGCTCTTTTGGGCCCCAAGCCAGTACTGCAAACCCGCAGCATCAGGCACTCGACCGAAGGCGGTGAAGTAAAGACTGACGATAGGCGCGACGTGATCGGCGGCTTCCCTAGAAACGGCAAAGGCCGACACCACCTCGGCAACGCTTTCAACTCCGCCGTCGATACGGCCGGCCCAATAGGCGGTTTCGCCGCTCAAGCCTTCGCGTCCGAGCATGTTCTTATACAGAGATGAAACGGTATCTAAGGTGATAGCCATGGGTTAACGTCCGCGTCTGATATCAAAATGATCTCGGACGTTAACAAGACTGTTTTACCAAATTGTTTCAGTGCGGATACAGAAGAGCCCGGGCGCTCTAAAGCGCCCGAGGTCGCATCAAGGATCTACCTGCGCCATCAGCTGCGAGACCGGTTCGGTGCGCTTGGCATAACGCTGGGCGAGCATGGCGCAGACCATCAGCTGGATCTGGTGGAACAGCATCAGCGGCAGGATCAACAACCCTATGGTGCTGCCAGCGAACAATACCTGGGCCATCGGCACGCCGGTGGCCAGACTCTTCTTCGAGCCGCAGAACAGAATCGTGATGCGATCTTCCTGATTAAAGCCGAACGCCTTGCTCAGCAGCGTGGATAACATCAGCACCAGCGCCAGCAGCACGCAACACACCACCACCAGGCCGCCCAGCTCCCAGGCCGGAATCTTGTGCCAGATGCCTTCGTTCACCGCCTCGCTGAACGCGCCGTAGACCACCAACAGGATCGAGCCCTGGTCGACGAACTTCAGCCAGCTCTTGTTACGGCCCACCCAGGCGCCGATCCAGCGTCGGGCAATCTGACCGGCCACGAATGGCAGCAGCAGTTGCACGCTGATCTTGATGATGGCATCCAGGGTAGAACCGCCCTCCCCGTGCACGTTCAACAGCAGTGTGACCAACAGCGGCGTGAGGAAAATCCCGAACAGGCTGGACGCCGCTGCACTGCAGATAGCCGCCGGAATATTGCCACGGGCAAGCGAGGTGAAGGCGATGGCCGATTGCACGGTAGCGGGCAGTGCACACAGGTAAAGGATGCCCATGTACAGATCATTGCCGATCAGCGGTGAGAGCAGCGGCTTGAGCGCCAGGCCCAGCAGCGGGAACACGGCAAATGTCAGGCCGAATACCAGCAAGTGCAGGCGCCAGTGGCCGGCGCCCGCGATGATCGATTCGCGCGACAGCTTGGCGCCGTGGAGGAAGAACAGCAGTGCGATGGCGACGTTGGTCAACCAGCCAAACCCCACTGCCACTTGACCACTGGCGGGCAGAAAACTGGCGATGATGACCACGGCGACCAGAGTCAGCGTGAAGTTGTCGGGCAAGAAGCGAGGACGGTTCATAAGCGTTATCCAGATGTTCCAGGAACAGTGTTGCGACTGTACCCCGCTCCGGGAGTGCCGGCTAACGCCAATAAGTCGATCAATAGCGCCTAAAGGACAGCTTTGCTCAGGACAAGCCGCCTTCAATCACGCGCAAAACCGTGACTCGGCGTTTGCCCGGGTTGTTTTCGATCAACTGGTTGAGCGCCGCTTGCCATTTGTGCACATCCCTCTCCCTGGAAAGCGTCATCAACTGCTCCCAGCCCATCGCCTCCTGCGCAGCGATACCCGCGCCGACACTCTCATTCAAACGTTCACGCTTCAAAAGATTTGCTGCAATTTCCGAGAGGGTGCTCAAGGTGGGCTCCATGGCAGGCTCGTCTGGGAGCATGCCGCGATGTGTCGGCGAGGGTGGGTGCAGGGATGGCATAACGTCAATTTTCGGTTATCGGACCCCCTGCATCAGCGCTGTAGCAATCTTCAGACCACAAATGAGCCAATCACAGGATTGCCGCGCAATCCCGGCGCCAGCGCAGGCTCGGGAATCAGGACGACGCTGTTGCGCTGCTCGCCGGCGTTCGGTCAACCAGCTCGATCCGGTCGCGGCCGCCACGCTTGGACTCGTACAGGGCCGCATCGCCTTGTTCGATCAATGCCGCCAGACTGGCAGGCGGCTGGTCGAACAGGTTGGCGCCGATGCTCAGCGTCACCGCCGCCGGCGTGGCGAATGTCTGAGAGGCCGCCTGGCGAAACCGGTCGCGCAGGATACTGCCCAGCTCCATGATTCGCTCGCGCGACGCATTACTGAGCAGGATCACGAACTCGTCACCGCCCAACCGGGCTGCCAATGCGCCATCGGGCAGGACCGAGCGGATCATCTCGCTCAATGCCACCAGCAATTTATCGCCAGCGGTGTGGCCGTGCAGATCGTTGACCGGCTTGAAGTTGTCGATATCGATCAGCAGCAAAGCGCCCGGTCGCTCGCTGGAAACCTCTTCGAACAGCCGAGGTGCGCGCACTTCCAGCGCACGACGGTTATAAAGGGCAGTCAATGGATCGCGGGCGGCCAGCCGCGCGATGCGCTTTTCCCGGCGATAGCGTTCAGAGCCGGTCATCGACAGCGCGATCAGCATGATCGCCATCGCCCCTTCGACCAGTGACACCTGGATGATCTCGCCACGAAACGCCGCCAGATCAATCAAGGTGCCCGGCAACGCCGCTGTGATCGCCTTCGCCAGATAGAACAGCCCGTGACCCAGCAGCACGTAGCGCAACTGCACCGCCCCGACGCTCAGCGAGGTGCCATGGGGGCGTAACAGCAAGCTGGCCTTGAGCATCATCAGCGCCACCAGCGACGAATTGACCAGCAGCATGACCTTGGACCACCAGGGCCCGTCCGGCAGCAGCAACATCGCCACCCACACCGCGAAGATCAAGTACCAGCCACGCGACAGGCGCGACCCGGTGAAACGCGTGACGCCCAGCAGGAACAACCAGTGGGCGGTGACCAGCAGACCGTTGGCGAACCAGATCCCGATCAGCAGGATGCCGCTGCCGCGCAGCAAGGCCAACGTCGATCCCACGGTGATCGTGGCGAATCCGGCACTCCAGAACAGCAGCGAAGGCTCGCGCACGTGGCGCCATTCGACCGCCAGATACAGCGCAGCCGCCGCCGCCAGGGCGATCGAGAGGGTCAACAGGGTGATGGGATCGAGCGCCATAGACTGCCTGGTTTGCGTGGGTGTCGCGCGGAGGAGGCGCAATTGTAAGCGCTCGAAGGGATTTTTCAGAGAGCCCCGCAGCACCAATGGTCAGCAAACCCCAGAAACGACAAAGCCCTGAATAATCAGGGCTTTGTCGGTACAGAATATGGCGGAGGCGCAGAGATTCGAACTCAGGGACCTGTTACAGTCGGCAGTTTTCAAGACTGCTGCCTTAAACCACTCGGCCACACCTCCAATTGCGTTGCGGGCGCCATAATACCGGAATGAAACACGCTGTCAAACTCTCTGCCTCGCGTGCACCCACGGCTCTGTTATGATCTTTGCAACTTGAGATTTCAAATCACCCTTTCAGTCATCAGGAGTAGCGCCATGCGCGAACAGGATTACGCAGTCAACAACCGCGTGCAGGTCGAGCAGCTAGAGGTTAGCCGCGTCCTGCGCAACACTTACGGCCTTTTGGCCCTCACCCTCGCCTTCAGCGGCATCATGGCGTTCGTTGCCCAGCAGATGCATGTGCGTTACCCGAACGTTTTCGTGGTGCTGATCGGCTTCTACGGTCTGTTCTTCCTCACCAACAAGCTGCGCGATTCGGCCTGGGGTCTGGTTTCGGCGTTCGCACTGACCGGCTTCATGGGCTTCATCCTCGGCCCGATCCTCAACCGCTACCTGGGCATGCAGGGCGGCGCTGAAGTCGTTTCCTCGGCGTTCGCGATGACTGCGCTGGTATTTGGTGGTCTGTCGGCCTACGTACTGATCACCCGCAAGGACATGAGCTTCCTGGGTGGCTTCATCACCGCGGGCTTCTTCGTGCTGCTGGCGGCGGTGCTGGCAAGCATGTTCTTCCAGATCAGCGGCCTGCAACTGGCGATCAGCGCAGGTTTCGTGCTGTTCTCCTCGGTGTGCATCCTGTTCCAGACCAGCGCCATCATCCAGGGCGGCGAGCGCAACTACATCATGGCGACCATCAGCCTGTATGTATCGATCTACAACCTGTTCATCAGCCTGTTGCAGATCTTCGGCATCATGGGCAGCAAGGACTGATTGCTGGCCAGCTTCAACAAAAAGCCCGCTTCGGCGGGCTTTTTGCTGCCTCGGGTTCATGATTTCTTTATCATTGGTTGCCTTGACCCTTGCCAGCCCGCTGCCAGAGCCGCTCATGAAGTTTGCCATCGCCCTATATTCCCCTGCCCACGCGCCTTCCTCGCGGCGAGCGTTGCTGTTCGCGCAGGCCGTAGTGGCCGGCGGGCATGACATCGTGCGGCTGTTCTTCTACCAGGACGGTGTCCACAGCGCCTCATCCAACGTGGTGACACCCCAGGATGAGCTGGATATCCCTGCGCAGTGGCGCGAATTCGTCACCAGCAACCAGCTCGATGGCGTGGTGTGTATCGCGGCTGCCCTGCGCCGTGGCGTACTCGATGAACAAGAGGCCGAGCGCTACTTACGCCCGGCGGCCAACCTTTCGCCTGTCTGGGAGCTGTCCGGCCTCGGTCAATTGCATGATGCGGTGCAGGCTGCCGATCGCCTGATCTGCTTCGGAGGGCCTTGAAATGCCCCAATCTCTTTTGATCATCAGCCGTCAGTCGCCCTGGTCCGGGCCCAGCGCCCGCGAAGCCCTGGATATCGCCCTGGCCGGCGGCGCATTCGATCTGCCGGTCGGCATGCTGTTTCTGGACGATGGCGTGCTGCAACTGGCCTCTGCCCAAGACGCCAGCCAGTTGCAGCAGAAGGACCTCACCGCCAACCTGCAGGCACTGTCGATGTTTGGCGTCGACGATCTGTTCGCCTGCACCGCCAGTCTTGCCGAGCGCGGCATGCTGCCCAGTGCGTTGAGCGTCGAGCCGCTGCAAGTCCTGAGCGATCAGGAAATGGCCGCGCTCATTGACCGATATGACCAGGTGATCACGATCTGATGTCGACTTTGCACGTTTTATCCCACTCCCCTTTTGCCGACGCTCGCCTGAGCAGTTGCCTGCGGCTGTTGGGCAATACGGATGCGGTGCTGCTGTGCGGCGATGCCGTTTATGCACTGACCGCTGCAACGCCAGCCCGTCAGGCCCTGGACGCCAGGGCCGAAAACCTGGCGCTGTTCGTCCTCGATGAAGACGCCAAGGCACGCAACATCGCGCTGCCTGACTGGGCCAAAGGCGTCGATTACCCCGGATTCGTCGCACTGTGCTTGCAGTACGACAAGGTCAATACCTGGCTATGAAACAACTGATCGTCGATGGGCGTAGCATTGCGCTGGACAAGGACGGCTACCTTGAGGATCTGCACGATTGGTCCCACGAGGTCGCCCAGGCACTGGCGCTGGAGGAGGACATCTCCCTGACCGCCGATCATTGGGAAGTCCTTGAGCTGCTGCGGGCTTTCTATGATCAGTTTCAGCTGTCGCCAGCCACCCGTCCGCTGGTCAAGTACACAGCGCTCAAACTGGGTCCCGACAAAGGTAACAGCCTGCACCTGAACCGCCTGTTCAATGGCACTCCCGCCAAACTTGCCGCCAAGCTGGCGGGCCTGCCAAAGCCGACCAATTGCTTATGACTGAATTCGCCCCCCTGCTGACCGAAACCCCTGCCGAGCACCCATTCGCCCCGTTCGTGCGGATTCTGGGCAAGGGCAAGCGCGGCGCGCGCAACATGACCCGTGAGGAAGCCCGCGAAGCCATGGGCATGGTCCTGGACGAAAAGGTCGAAGACACCCAACTTGGCGCGTTTCTGATGTTGCTGCGGCACAAGGAAGAAAGCGCCGAGGAGCTGGCAGGTTTTGCCGAAGCCGTGCGCCAACGCCTGACCGCACCGCCGTTGGCTGTCGACATCGACTGGCCCACCTATGCCGGCAAGAAACGTCATCTGCCGTGGTACCTGCTTGCGGCCAAATGTCTGGCGCAGAACGGCGTGAAAGTATTGCTGCACGGCGGCGGCGCCCATACCGCCGGCCGTCTCTACAGCGAGCAGCTGTTGGGGCTGCTGGGCATCCCGTTGTGCCGCAACTGGCAGGCTGTCGGCCAGGCGCTGGAGCAGCAAAATCTGGCGTTTATCCCGCTGGGCGACTGGGCGTCTCAGTTGCAGCGCATGATCGACTTGCGCAACACCCTGGGCCTGCGCTCGCCCATCCATTCGCTGGCACGCATTCTCAATCCGCTGGGAGCACGCTGCGGTTTGCAGAGTATTTTCCACCCCGGCTACCAGGGCGTGCATCGCGATGCCAGCAGCCTGCTGGGCGATCACGCGATTGTGATCAAGGGCGACGGCGGCGAAGTCGAGATCAACCCGGACACCATCAGCCATCTCTATGGCACCACCAACGGTCAGCCTTGGGACGAGGAATGGCCGGCACTGTCGGACCGCCGTCACGTCAAGCCAGCGACGCTGGACCCACAACAACTGGTCGCCTTCTGGAAGGGCGATATCGAGGACAGCTACCCGCAATTGGCGCTGATTTCGACTATCGCCCTGGCCTTGCGCGGGCTCGGAATGCCGCGCATTGAAGCCTTCGAGCGGGCCAAGCAGTATTGGGAAAACCGAAACAGATCGATTTAATCGATAGTTTCCCGCGACTCTTTGCGCTATTTGTTCGAACGATTGTCTTTAGACTGATCTCCAACGTACATCAGTACAGACAATTTTGGAGTCAGATATGGGCCTTCTCGTCGAAGGGCGCTGGCATGACCAGTGGTACGAAAGCAGCAAAGACGGGGCATTTCAGCGCGAACAAGCCAAGCGCCGCAACTGGGTGACCGCAGACGGCCGTCCGGGTCCGTCAGGCGAAGGCGGGTTCAAAGCTGAAGCCGGCCGTTATCATTTGTATGTATCGCTGGCCTGCCCTTGGGCCCACCGTACGCTGATCGTACGCAAGCTAAAGGGCCTGGAAACGCTGATCGACGTTTCCGTGGTCAGCTGGCTGATGCGCGAAAATGGCTGGACCTTCGACCGGCAGACCGGATCGACCGGCGATGCCCTCGACGGCCACACCTTCATGTATCAGCGTTACCTGGCCGACACAGCCGATTACACAGGCCGAGTGACCGTTCCGGTGCTGTGGGATAAAAAGCTGCAGCGCATCGTCAGTAACGAGTCCTCCGAAATCATCCGCATGTTCAACAGCGCGTTCGATGACCTCACCGGCAATCGACTGGACCTGTATCCGGAGCCCTTGCGCTCTGAAATTGATCGATTGAACGACCGCATCTATCCGGCCGTGAACAATGGCGTGTACCGCGCAGGCTTCGCTACTTCACAAGGCGCTTACGAACAAGCCTTTGATGAGGTGTTTGCCGAGCTCGACGCGCTGGAAAACCTGCTGGGCGAAAAACGCTATCTGGCCGGTGAATACCTGACCGAGGCCGACGTGCGGCTGTTTACTACGCTCATCCGCTTCGACGCGGTGTACCACGGCCATTTCAAGTGCAACCTGCGTCGCATTGCCGACTACCCGAACCTGAGCAACTGGGTACGCGAGATGTACCAGCTGCCGGGTGTGGCCGAGACGGTGGACTTTGTGCACATCAAGCACCACTACTACGCCAGCCACGCCACCATCAACCCCACCGGTGTGGTGCCCAAAGGGCCGGAGCAGGATTTCAGCGCAGCGCATGATCGTGGACGACTGGCTGGCCACGGGATTTTGCAGCAAGCCTGATAGCGGTGAACTCTCTGTAGCAGTCCGGCTTGCCGGCGGTCGCGATTTCAATGACGCCACCGCCGGCAAACGAAACGTCGCCCGGCCGGACTGCTGCAGAAGATCCAAGCGCAGGAATAACCGTTTACACGCTACCCTGCGCCCCTTCAAACCACGCCAGCTTGTCTCGCAACGTCACCACCTCCCCCACGATCACCAGCGTCGGCGCATGCACTTCATGCTCGGCGACCAGTTGCGGCAGGTTGGCGAGGGTCCCGGTGAACACTCGTTGGTTACTGGTAGTGCCCTGTTGGATCAGCGCGGCCGGGGTATCAGCCGAGCGACCGTGCTTGATCAGCTCACTGCAGATGATCGGCAGCCCGATCAACCCCATGTAGAACACCAGGGTCTGCGCCGGCGATACCAGATCGTTCCACGGCAGGTCGGTGGTGCCGTCCTTCAGATGCCCTGTGACGAAACGCACGGACTGCGCATAGTCGCGGTGGGTCAGCGGAATCCCCGCGTACGCCGCGCAACCACTGGCCGCGGTAATGCCCGGTACGACCTGGAACGGGATGCCGTGAGCAGCCAGCTCTTCGATTTCCTCGCCGCCACGACCAAAGATGAACGGGTCTCCACCTTTGAGTCGCACCACGCGTTTGCCTTGCTTGGCCAGAGTCACCAGCTGCTGGTTGATCTGATCCTGCGGCAAGGCGTGATCGGCGCGCTGCTTGCCGACGTAGATCCGATCAGCATCGCGCCGACACAGCTCGAGAATCGCCGGAGCGACCAGGCGGTCATAAAGCACTACATCGGCCTGCTGCATCAGACGCAAGGCGCGGAAGGTCAACAGATCCGGGTCGCCTGGGCCCGCCCCCACCAGATACACCTCGCCAGTCGCCAGCGGCGCATCGCCGTCTATCTTGGCCTGCAGCAGACGCTCGGCTTCGGCACCCTGGCCGGCCAGTTGCCGATCAGCAATCGGCCCCTGAAACACGTCCTCCCAGAACGCCCGACGTTGCTGGACGTTGGGGAAAAGGCTTTTGACCTGATGGCGAAAGCGTGCCGCCAGCCCCGCCAGGTGACCGTATGTGGGTGGAATCCAGCTCTCCAGCTTGGCCCGGATCAAACGCGCCAGCACGGGCGCATCACCGCCGCTGGACACGGCAATGATCAGCGGCGAGCGATCAACGATGGCCGGGAAAATCACGCTGCACAGGGCAGGCGCGTCTACCACGTTGACCGGCATGCCACGCTGACGCGCGTCGGCCGAGACCTGAGCGTTGAGCGGCTCGTCGTCGGTGGCGGCAATGATCAGCACGCAACCGTTCAGATCCGCTTCGTTGTAACCGCGCAGAATCTGCTCGCCACCGCTGCTATCGATCAGCCCGCGCAGCTCTGTCCCTATTTGCGGTGCAACCACCCGCAGGACCGCGCCGGCGGCGGCCAGCAGGCGAGACTTGCGCAAGGCAATCTCGCCGCCGCCCACCACCAACACACGGGCGCCCCGAAGGTTGTGGAACAGTGGCAGGAATTCCATTTAACCGATGACCTCGATGCCACCCATCCATGGTTTGAGGACTTCAGGCACGCGGATCGAGCCGTCGGCCTGCTGGTAGTTTTCCAGCACCGCAACCAGGGTACGACCGACCGCCAGGCCAGAACCATTGAGGGTGTGAACCAGCTCAGGCTTGCCGGTTTCAG
Source organism: Pseudomonas sp. NPDC087358 (assembly GCF_044900785.1). Classification (NCBI taxonomy): domain Bacteria; kingdom Pseudomonadati; phylum Pseudomonadota; class Gammaproteobacteria; order Pseudomonadales; family Pseudomonadaceae; genus Pseudomonas; species Pseudomonas sp. NPDC087358. The sequence goes on along the minus strand of NZ_JBJDOA010000012.1, from coordinate 73,207 downwards.
GGTTGCGCCAGCGGGCCTGCATGCGGCGCGCCTGGAAATCGCCACAGTTGGAGCACGAGGAAATTTCGCGGTATTTGTCCTGGCTTGGAATCCACACTTCCAGATCGTAGGTCTTCACCGCACTGAAGCCCATGTCGCCGGTGCACAGCGCCAGCACGCGGTATGGCAGTTCCAGCAGCTGCAGGACGCGCTCGGCGTTGCCGGTGAGGCTTTCCAGGGCTTCCATGGATTTTTCCGGTTCGACGATCTGCACCATCTCGACCTTGTCGAACTGATGCTGGCGGATCATGCCGCGGGTATCGCGACCCGACGCACCGGCTTCACTGCGGAAACACGGCGTATGAGCGACGAATTTCAAAGGCATCTGCTTGGCATCGAGAATTTCGCCAGACACGATGTTGGTCAGCGATACCTCAGCCGTCGGGATCAGGTACAGATCGGCCTCGCCTTCACGGGAGATCTTGAACAGGTCTTCCTCGAACTTCGGCAGCTGGCCGGTGCCTTGCAGGGCAGGCGCCTGAACCAGATACGGGGTATAAGCCTCCTCGTAGCCATGCTCGTTGATGTGCAGAGTGATCATGAACTGCGCCAGTGCCCGATGCAGGCGGGCGATAGGGCCACGCAGCAGGGCGAAGCGCGCGCCGGACAGCTTGGCGGCGGTTTCGAAGTCCAGCCAGCCGTACTTCTCGCCCAGGGCAACGTGATCCTTGACCTCGAAGTCGAAGGCGGCAGGTGTGCCCCAGGTGCGCACTTCGACGTTCTGTTCTTCATCAGCGCCGACCGGCACCGATTCGTGCGGCAGGTTCGGCATGCTCAACAGCATGGCGTCTAGCTCTGACTGAATGCCGTCCAGCTCTTTCTTGCCGGTGGTCAGTTCTTCAGCCATGCGATCGATATCGGCCATCAGTGGCGCGATGTCTTCGCCGCGCTGCTTGGCCTGACCGATGGATTTGGAACGGGCGTTACGCTCGGCCTGAAGCTGCTCAGTGCGGGTCTGCACAGTCTTGCGCTGGTTTTCCAGCGCTTCGATGCGGGCCACGTCCAGTGTGAAACCACGGGAAGCCAGGCGATCCGCTACGTCCTGAAGCTGGGTACGTAACAGTTTGGAATCGAGCATATCGTTCTCTCGTTTATTAAATTCGGGTCAAAGACAGGCCGGCCCACGTCGCGAGCAGCCCGCCGATTACGCTGATCAAGGCGTAGCCAATCGCCAGGGGAGCCTGACCGCTTTCCAGCAGACGAATGGTGTCCAGTGAAAAGGATGAAAAGGTCGTCAGGCCGCCCAGAAAGCCCACCATCAGTCCCGCGCGCAGCTCGATTGGCACGTCCGGGCGAATCAGAAACAGCCCGTAGAGCAAGCCGATCAGCAGGCAACCCACCAGGTTGACGGCCAGCGTTGCGGTATAGAAGTGGCGTGGCCAGTTAGCGGAAACAACGTTAGCCGTGGCGAAGCGCAGTAATGTACCAGCCACGCCCCCGGCGGACACGGCAAGAATCAACTGAATCACTATTTTCTCCGCTGACGGGGACTGGCGCGATCAAGAGCGGCCAGATGTTTAAGCTTTTCGCCGATCTTCAGCTCCAGGCCACGGGGCACCGGCTGATAATACTGACGCGGTTCAAGTTCTTCGGGGAAATAGTCTTCGCCAGCGGCATACGCATCCGGCTCATCATGGGCGTAACGATATTCCTCGCCATAGCCCAATTGCTTCATCAGCTTGGTCGGCGCGTTGCGCAGGTGCAGCGGTACTTCCAGGGAGCCATGTTCGGTGGCTTCACGCATCGCCATCTTGAAGCCCATATACACCGCATTGCTTTTCGGCGCGCAAGCCAGATAAACAATGGCCTGAGCGACCGCCAGCTCGCCTTCCGGGCTGCCCAGGCGCTCCTGCACATCCCAGGCCGACATGCACAAAGGCAGCGCGCGCGGATCGGCGTTGCCGATGTCCTCACTGGCCATGCGCACCACGCGCCGCGCCAGGTACAGGGGATCGCAGCCGCCGTCGATCATCCGCGCGAACCAGTACAGCGCAGCATCGGGGCTGGAGCCACGGATGGACTTGTGCAGCGCGGAAATCTGATCGTAGAACGCCTCCCCGCCCTTGTCGAAACGACGGCGGCTGTCGCCCAGCAGGCTCTGCAACAGCTCGGGCTCGATCTCGCTGTTGTCTTCAGCCAGGTCCGAGGCGTTTTCCAGCAGATTGAGCATGCGTCGCCCATCGCCATCGGCAGCGGCCAGCAGCGTCTTGAAACTCTCGTCCCCCAGGGTCAGATGACGCTTGCCAAGGCCGCGCTCCTCGGTCAGCGCGCGATCGACCAACCGGCGCAGCGCTGCGTCATCCAGGCTTTTGAGCACGTACACCCGGGCACGGGAGAGCAAGGCATTGTTGAGTTCGAAGGAGGGGTTTTCAGTGGTCGCGCCGATGAAGATCAGCGTGCCGTCCTCGACATAAGGCAGGAACGCGTCCTGCTGCGACTTGTTGAAGCGATGCACCTCGTCGACGAACAGGATGGTACGCCGACCGTACTGTCCCGCCTGCTGCTTGGCGATTTCCACGGCCTGACGGATTTCCTTGACCCCGGCCAGCACTGCCGAGACGGTTTCGAAATGCGCATCGGAGACTTTGGCCAGCAGCCGCGCCAGCGTGGTCTTGCCCACGCCCGGCGGTCCCCAGAAAATCATCGAATGCAGCGCACCCTGCTCCAGCGCCTCACGCAGAGGCTTGCCGTGCGCAAGCAAGTGTTGCTGACCGACATACTCATCCAGGTTGGTTGCACGCAAGCGGGCAGCCAGGGGCTGGGCAATCGGTTCGCTGCTGAACAGGTCCATCAACTGATGTAGAGCCTCTTATTCCTGAATGACGTCAGCGCCTTTCGGGATCTGGAACTGAAATTTGCTTGCCGCAACCGGTTCGTTGGCCTTCACGCCAGTGAACAGGATGTTGGTGCGCTGACCAACGCTGTCGATCAACTGCATGTCATTGATCATGCCGTTACGAAAAGACAGGCGCAGGTTGTCGAACAGTGTGTCCTTGGATTTGGGCTTGAGCACGAAGTCGATCACGCCACCGGCTTCCTTGGCCGTGATGTCGAAGCTCTCGCTGATCTTCGAAACATCTCCGGACAGCAGCAAGGCCGGGGTCTGGGTCAGGCGCTGATCCATGGTCTTGATCGTGACCTGCTCCAGATCCGGGTCCCACAACGAGACTTTCTTGCCGTCGGAGACCATCAGTTGCTCTTGCGGTGCATCGGTGTGCCAGTAGAAAAGACCGGGACGTTGCAACGTCATCTCGCCGGAGGTTTCCTGCAACTGCGTGCCGCCGCCGTCCAGGGTCAACTGGGAAAACCGGCCGCTGAGGGTCTTCGAGTTTTCCAGCAGTTGGGTCAGGCGCGCCACGTCCTTGCTGTCGGCGTGGGCCGGGATAGCGGAAAAAGCCAGTGCAGATACCAACAACATGCGGATAAGACGCATGGGAGTCCTCTTTGAGTTGGGTTAAGGCCCGATGGCGCCCTCAGGCGCCATCGGGACTTGCGACTGACAAAGTGTCAGTCACGCATGGGGGCTGGCGCAATCACTTCCCGCGAGCCATTGGTGTTCATCGAGGTCACGACGCCGGCCATTTCCATGGCTTCGATCATCCGTGCAGCGCGGTTGTAACCGATCTTGAGCTTGCGCTGCACTGCGGAGATCGAGGCGCGACGGCTTTCGAGCACGAACTTGACGGCTTCGTCATACAGCGCATCGCTTTCGCTGTCATCGCTGTCACCGCCACCCCCACCTTCGAACCCGCTGCCTGCCTCTTCGACGCCTGCCAGAATGTCATCGTTGTACTGCGGCGTGCCGCGCAGCTTCCAGGCTTCCACGACGCGATGAACCTCATCGTCGGATACGAAAGCACCGTGAACACGAATCGGCAGGCTGGTCCCCGGAGGCATGTAGAGCATGTCACCGTGACCCAGGAGCTGTTCGGCGCCGCCCTGATCGATGATGGTCCGGGAGTCGATCTTGCTCGACACCTGGAACGCCATTCGCGTCGGGATGTTGGCCTTGATCAGACCGGTGATCACGTCCACCGACGGACGCTGGGTGGCGAGGATAAGGTGAATACCGGCCGCCCGCGCTTTCTGCGCGATACGGGCGATCAACTCTTCGACCTTCTTGCCGACGATCATCATCATGTCGGCGAATTCGTCGACCACCACGACGATGGTCGGCAGCTTGGTCAGCAGCGGCGCTTCGTCGTGGATGCTTTCGCGGTGGTACAAAGGATCGGAAAGCGGCGTGCCGGCGTCCTGGGCGTCCTTGACCTTCTGGTTGAAGCCCGACAGGTTACGAACGCCCATCTTGGCCATCAGCTTGTAGCGACGCTCCATCTCGGCCACCGACCAGCGCAGGGCGTTGGCGGCGTCCTTCATGTCGGTCACGACCGGGCACAAGAGGTGCGGGATGCCTTCATAGATCGACAGCTCGAGCATTTTCGGGTCGATCATGATCAGTTTGGCGTCTTCGGGGCCGGACTTGAACAGGATCGACAGGATCATCGCGTTCACCCCCACCGACTTACCGGAGCCGGTGGTACCGGCTACCAGCAGGTGCGGCATCTTGGCCAGGTCGGTGATGATCGGCTTGCCGCCAATGTCATGACCCAGGGCCAGGGTGACCGGGGATTTGAAGTTGTCGTATTCCGGGGTCGACAGCACCTCGGAGAAGCGCACGATCTGCCGGTCCTCGTTGGGAATCTCGATACCGACGGTGGTCTTGCCGGGGATCACTTCGACCACCCGTACGCTGGTCACGGCCAGGGAACGTGCAAGGTCTTTGGCCAGGTTGGAAATGCGGCTGACCTTGACCCCTGCAGCCGGCTGGATCTCGTAGCGGGTAATCACCGGCCCCGGATGAATCGAATCCACCGAAACCTCGACACCGAACTCCTTGAGCTTGATTTCCAGCAGGTGCCCGACAGCGGCCAGGGACTCTGGCGAATAGTTGAGCTGCTTCTTCTCGGCAGGGTCGAGAATCGATATCGGCGGCAAGGTGCCTTCGACCGCGCTGTCGACAAACAACGGCGCCTGCTTTTCCTTCTGCACGCGCTGGCTAGGCTCAGGCGGCTTGACCGGCGCTGGGGCGATCACGGCGGGAATGTGTTTTTCGCGGGCCGCCATGTGTTCGGTCAGGGCCTGCTCGCGCTCGATCAGGCGCTCCTTGGCCTTTGCCTGCTCGCGGCGATCAGGTGCTACGGGAGCAACCACCTCGTCAACCCGCATGTCGACTTCCCGCAACTGGGCGACCATCTGTTTGCGCTCGTTGCGTGCGGTCCACCAGCGGTTCATCGCGCCTTGGAACAGCTCGACGAGGTCAAGGGTGATCTTGCCGGTGGTGTCCATGACCTTGAACCACGACAGGTCGGTAAATACCGTCAGCCCGAACAGGAACAATGCAATGAACAGCAACGTGCTGCCCTGGACATTCAGTGCCCGCTTGGCCAGATCGCCCAGCACCTCACCCAGCACTCCGCCGGCCGAGCCAGGCAGACCCGAGGCCGAGTGGAAATGCAGATGCGCCAGCGCCGCGCCGGCCAGGATCAGGAACACCAGGCCGATCATGCGCCAGGAGAACAGCCAGCCGCTCCACTGCCAGGGCTCGTGGCGCTGGCGAAACACCTGGTAGGCCTTGACCCCGAGCAGCAACGGGAAAATATAGGCAAAGTAACCCAGGACCATGAACAGAATGTCGGCGCAGAAAGCCCCCGCGCGACCTGCAGCGTTCTGTACCTGGATCGAGCTGCTGGTGTGGCTCCAGCCCGGATCGGCCTGATCGTAGGTCAACAGTGACATCATCAGGTACAGGCACAGGAAGCCGAATGCGATCAGCGCACCTTCCTTGAGTCGGTAGTGCAAATGCTGCCGCCAAAGCGGAACGGGACTGGGTGCTGCGGTGGATTTCTTCAAAACGCTTCAATTCCTGCGCGCTAGCGCGAACATCTGGTGGTTGACTATGTACGACTGCGTTGACGAAATAGTACTGACCGATCCCGACCAGCGTGAGCGAACAACAAGGTTGAACCCACGCTCGACAGGTGACTTGAAATGAGGTTAAACAACATCGGGCATTGTACGGATTTGCACGCTGCACGCCACGTTAGTCTGGCGTGCACCTTGCAGATCTTCAAGCGGCGATGACAACGGGCGATTTGAGCATGCATTTTCTTTGCTGACAAAGACTTATGCGGTGTTCGTGTTGCGCCACACAGCTGTCTGTCGGCCATGGCGCAGGTGAAGATCACAAATCAGCCCCGGATCCCTCTATGCAGCAACGGTCAACCGCGTGTGACCACATTCAGCGGCCGGAGTTGCATACTGGCCGTACACTCCCCTCCCCTCTCGTGAAGTCTGGACGCCATGCTGACCTGGTTACAACGCGACAACCTTGAGTTCCCGCCACTGGATAAAGCCATGCGCGAGCCCAACGGGCTACTGGCCGGCGGCGGCGATCTGTCGGCTGACCGCCTGATCCAGGCCTATCGCCACGGGTGCTTTCCCTGGTATCAGCAGGGCCAACCGATTCTCTGGTGGTCACCGGATCCGCGCACGGTGCTGCTGCCCGAGGAACTGCATGTGTCGCGCAGCCTGGCAAAGGTGCTGCGCCAGCAGCGCTATCAGGTCACCTTCGATCAGGATTTCGCTGCGGTGATCCGTGCCTGCGCAGAACCTCGCGCCTATGCCGATGGCACCTGGATCACCGGATCCATGCAGGCTGCCTACATCGAACTGCATGCACGCGGCCACGCCCATAGCGTCGAAGTCTGGGACCAAGGCGAACTGGTGGGCGGTCTTTACGGCCTGGCCATGGGCCAACTGTTCTTTGGCGAGTCCATGTTCAGCCGCGCAGACAACGCCTCCAAGGTCGGTTTTGTTACGTTGGTCGAGCATTTGAGGCAATGGGGATTTGTGCTGATCGATTGTCAGATGCCCACGCAACACCTGCAAAGCCTGGGTGCCCGCTCGATTTCCCGGCAGTCGTTCGCCGATTACTTGCTCCAACACCTGGATATGGACAATTCCGCCGACTGGCTGCCTAGGCGAGTTTGATACGCCTGGCATACACTCTTACCTGTAGATTTTTCTCGAGGGTTGATCATGACCGAGCTGGCGCGGCTTAAGTTTTATGCCACTCAACCCCACTCCTGCAGCTATCTGCCCGAGGAACAAGCCACGACGCTGTTTCTCGATCCCAGCCAGCCAATGGATGTGCAGGTCTATGCCGACCTTTCCGACATGGGGTTTCGACGCAGCGGCGACCATCTGTATCGTCCGCACTGCCAGAATTGCAGTGCCTGCGTGCCTGCGCGGATTCCCGTGGGACTTTTCGTCGCTGATCGCCAGCAAAAACGTATTTTCAAGAAAAACGCTGACATCGAAGTGATCAGCACCAAACCGCACTTCAGTGAAGAATATTTCGACCTGTACCAACGCTATATCGAACAGCGCCACGCCGATGGCGACATGTTCCCCCCCAGTCGCGATCAGTTTTCGACATTTCTGGTGCGAGACCTGCCCTTCTCCCGCTTTTACGAGTTTCGCGTCGAAGGTCGCCTGCTGGCCGTGGCCGTGACCGACTTACTGCCAAACGGCCTCTCGGCTGTCTACACCTTTTATGAACCGGCCGAAGAGCGGCGCAGCCTGGGACGCTATGCAATCCTTTGGCAAATAGCCGAAGCGGCCCGCCTGCAGTTGCATGCGGTGTACCTGGGTTACTGGATAAAGAACTGCAAAAAGATGAATTACAAGACTCAATATCGGCCCATTGAGCTACTGACCAATCAAAGATGGGTCACTCTTTACTGAAGCCCTTGGCTTAACCCTCATTTTTCGGGCACAATGCAGCCCGCTTTTGCCTGGCTGCCGTTTGCACCGGGCCATTCATTGGATACCGAGGGCTTTACTGCATGTCGAAAGAAGACAGCTTCGAAATGGAAGGCACTGTCGTCGACACCCTGCCCAACACCATGTTCCGTGTGGAGTTGGAAAATGGGCACGTCGTAACCGCGCACATCTCCGGCAAGATGCGCAAGAACTACATTCGTATTCTTACCGGCGATAAGGTCCGCGTTGAACTGACGCCCTACGACTTGAGCAAAGGGCGCATCACTTACCGCGCCCGCTAACAGGTCTTAACAAAAACGCCCGGCAGAGATGCCGGGCGTTTTTGTTTGCGCGTGATTTGGCAGGCTCACCCTGAAATCCCCGCAGCCATCCGGCTTGCCGGCGGCGATGGACTTGAGATTGCTGCTGGCAGGCCCAGATCGCTACCGAGATTCGAACATAAGCCGGGCCCATAGCAAATCGCGAGCAAGCTCACTCCTACAGGGGTTCTGGCGCGCTCACAGAGTGCCTACGCCATCGCAGACAGCAAAAAGGCGCCATCAGGCGCCCTTTTGTTGTGTTGCCGAAACGTCAGGCCATTTCCGCCGTGGTTTCGTAATCGAACGTGATCTCGCCGTCCTTGAAGTCGATGTGCACCACACCGCCATGGTCGGCCAACTCGCCGAAGAGAATTTCCTCGGCCAGTGGACGCTTGATCTTGTCCTGAATCAGACGCGCCATCGGGCGTGCGCCCATCGCCGCATCGTAACCGCCTTCGGCCAGGTAACTTCTCGCCGCGTCGGTCACCTCAAGCAGCACACGCTTGTCTTCCAGTTGCGCCTGCAGTTCGGTAAGGAACTTGTCCACCACGCTCTTGATCACCTCATGGCTGAGGCGACCGAACTGAATGATGGTGTCCAGACGGTTGCGGAATTCCGGCGTGAAGCTCTTCTTGATGACTTCCATCGCATCAGACGAGTGGTCCTGATGGGTGAAGCCGATCGACGCCCGAGCCGCTGTTTCAGCACCGGCGTTGGTGGTCATGATCACGATCACATTGCGGAAATCCGCCTTGCGCCCGTTGTTGTCGGTCAAGGTACCGTGGTCCATCACCTGCAACAGCAGGTTGAAGACTTCCGGATGTGCTTTTTCGATCTCATCAAGCAGCAAGACGCAATGTGGCTGCTTGGTGATGGCCTCGGTCAACAGACCACCCTGATCGAAACCGACATACCCCGGAGGCGCACCGATCAGACGCGAAACGGTATGACGCTCCATGTATTCGGACATGTCGAAGCGCACCAACTCGATACCCAGCGCCTTGGCCAGCTGACGCGCTGCCTCGGTCTTGCCGACACCGGTAGGCCCTGCGAACAGGAACGAACCGACCGGCTTGTCCGGCGACTTCAACCCGGCACGCGACAGCTTGATCGCGGTAGACAACGAGTCGATCGCCGCATCCTGACCAAAGACCGTAAGCTTGAGATCGCGCTCCAGGTTACGCAGCAGTTCCTTGTCGGAGCTGTTGACGTGCTTTGGCGGAATCCGCGCGATCTTGGCCACGATGTCTTCTACCTGCGGCACTTCGATGCGCTTGACGCGCAATTCGACCGGCTGCAGCCGCTGATAGGCACCCGCCTCGTCGATGACGTCAATGGCCTTGTCGGGCATATGACGATCATTGATGTAGCGTGACGCAAGCTCAGCGGCGGCACGCAGGGCCTCATCGCTGTATTCGATGTTGTGATGCTGTTCGAAACGGCCCTTCAGGCCGCGCAGAATGCCGATGGTGTCTTCAACCGATGGCTCGGAGACGTCGACTTTCTGGAAGCGACGCGCCAGCGCACGGTCTTTTTCGAAGATGCCGCGAAATTCCTGGAACGTGGTCGAACCAATGCAGCGGATATCACCCGAGGAGAGCAATGGCTTGAGCAGGTTGGACGCATCCATTACCCCGCCCGACGCCGCACCGGCACCAATGATGGTGTGGATTTCGTCGATGAACAGAATGGCGTGAGGACGTTTTTTCAGCTCGCCGAGCAACGCCTTGAAGCGCTTCTCGAAATCGCCGCGATACTTGGTGCCAGCCAGCAGAGCGCCAAGATCCAGGGAGTAGACCACGCTGTTGGCCAGCAGATCCGGCACCTGGTTATCGACGATACGCTTGGCCAGGCCTTCGGCGATGGCGGTTTTACCGACACCGGCCTCACCCACCAGCAGCGGGTTGTTCTTGCGACGGCGCGCGAGAATCTGAGCGACACGCTCGACTTCCAGCTCACGGCCGACCAGGGGATCGATGCGGCCCTGACGGGCCAGTTCATTCAGGTTGCTGGCATAGGCATCCAGAGGATTGCCCGAAGAAGAAGACTCGCCGCCCTCGTCATCCTGCATATCTTGCTCACCTTCAGAGTGATCGCCATGCCCAGGCACCTTGGAAATACCGTGGGCGATATAGTTGACGACATCGATCCGGGCAACGCTCTGCTGCTTGAGCAGAAACACCGCCTGACTTTCCTGCTCACTGAAAATCGCCACCAGCACATTGGCGCCGGTGACTTCACGCTTGCCGGAACTCTGCACATGGAACACGGCACGCTGCAGAACGCGCTGGAAGCCAAGAGTGGGTTGGGTCTCGCGGTCCTCGTCATGGACGGGGATCAGCGGCGTGGTGGAGTCGATGAACTCCTGAAGGTCGTGTTTGAGTTTGTCGAGGTTTGCGCCGCAGGCACGCAGAACAGTGGCGGCAGCCTCATTGTCCAATAGGGCCAGCAGGAGGTGCTCCACGGTCATGAATTCATGACGTTTGGAGCGGGCCTCCTTGAAAGCCAAATTGAGGGTGACTTCGAGCTCACGGTTTAACATAGCTTCACCTCATACCCAAGTGTCCGGCGTTAACCGTCCTTCTCGATCTCACAGAGTAGCGGATGCTGGCTTTCCCTGGCGTATTGGTTGACCTGCATTGCCTTGGTCTCGGCGATGTCGCGGGTAAACAATCCACACACTGCCCGTCCCTCTGTATGGACGGCCAGCATGACCTTGGTCGCCAGCTCACGATTCAGGTTGAAAAACACCTCGAGTACTTCGACAACGAAATCCATCGGGGTGTAGTCATCGTTAAATAAAACCACCTTGTACATCGGTGGCACCTGCAATGTCGGCTTGGCTTCCTGTACAGCTATGCCCGCCGCGTCGTCCTCATGGGATTGCGGATCATCCTGATTGAATGTTAGTCGAATCTCGCTGATTGCATGCATGGTTAAAGAGGGATCGTTAGGGGCGAAATTGAAATTAGTAGTCGCAGTCATACAGGTTTTCAACTGGACCGCCGCATGACCTTGACTATCGGCTAATCGGTGGTACAAACAATAGAACCCACATTGGGTAAAAAGGGTCCGCGCAGTCAACCAAAATTTTTTCGGTCCGGCGGATGAGAGGTGATGATACTCCCATCGGAGTCCTTTGCAGAGGGATGTGACTATGCTAAGCGGTAAGGTCAAGTGGTTTAATAACGCCAAGGGGTATGGCTTCATCATCGAAGACGGCAAAAACGAGGACCTGTTTGCGCACTATTCGGTGATCACTATGGAAGGCTACAAGACCCTCAAGGCCGGTCAGCCGGTTCATTTTGATATCGTTCAGGGGCCCAAAGGCATGCACGCAGTCAACATCAGCGCGCATCCGGCGACCTCAACTGCCAGTCAGGAACCCGCTCATCAGCTAGAACAGCAGCACGAACACAGCTGAGATCACGCCTGAGCCGGACCGTTCAAGCGCGAGATCTGAAAGCCGGCCAGCCCGTTTGCGGGTTGACCGGCTTTTTTCTGCCTGGTGTGCAGCCGCCCGTCACATGTGAGCAATCAACGCGTCGCCAAAGGCCGACGAAGACAGTAACTTGGCGCCCTCCATCAACCGCTCGAAGTCATAGGTCACGGTCCTGGCCGAGATCGCCCCGTTGGTGCCCTTGATGATCAGGTCTGCCGCTTCGATCCAGCCCATGTGCCGCAGCATCATCTCCGCCGAAAGAATCAACGATCCCGGGTTCACCTGATCCTTGCCTGCATACTTGGGTGCCGTGCCGTGGGTGGCTTCGAACATCGCCACGGTGTCGGACAGGTTGGCACCCGGCGCGATGCCGATGCCCCCGACCTCCGCCGCCAACGCATCGGACAGATAGTCGCCATTGAGATTGAGGGTCGCGATCACATCGTATTCGGCCGGGCGTAGCAGGATCTGCTGGAGCATGGCGTCGGCGATAGCGTCTTTGACGATCACGTTCTTGCCGGTTTTCGGGTTCTTGAACTGCATCCATGGGCCGCCATCGAGCAGGGTCGCGCCGAACTCCTCGCCCGCCACCTCATAGGCCCACTCTTTAAAGGCGCCCTCGGTGAATTTCATGATATTGCCCTTGTGGACGATGGTCAGCGAATCGCGGTCGTTATCCACGACATATTGAAGGGCCTTGCGCGCCAGGCGCCGGGTGCCCTCCCGGGAGACAGGCTTGATGCCGATGCCGCAGTCCTGCTCGAAGCGGATCTTGGTCACACCCATTTCTTCCTTGAGAAACTTGATGACCTTGATCGCCTCCGGCGAGCCGGCTTTCCACTCGATGCCTGCGTAGATGTCCTCGGAGTTTTCGCGAAAGATGGTCATGTCCACGTCGCCGGGCTTTTTCACCGGGCTAGGCACCCCTTCGAACCAGCGCACCGGCCGCAGACACACATAAAGGTCGAGCTGCTGACGCAGTGCCACGTTCAACGAGCGAATCCCGCCCCCTACCGGCGTCGTCAGCGGCCCCTTGATCGACACCACGTAGTCTTTCACCGCATCCAGGGTCTCTTGGGGCAGCCAGGTGTCCTGGTCATAGACCTGGGTCGCCTTCTCACCGGCATAGACTTCCATCCAGGAGATTCTTCGCTCGCCCCCGTAAGCCTTTTGCACGGCGGCATCGACCACTTTGATCATGACCGGACTGATGTCGACGCCGATGCCGTCGCCTTCGATGTACGGGATGATCGGATTGTTCGGCACGTTGAGCGAGTGATCGGCGTTGACCGTGATCTTCTCGCCCACCGCTGGCACCTTGATCTTCTGGTATCCCATGCTTGACTCCGATTGTTCTTGTGGTTGGAAGTGCGCGCTCAACGAGCGTAGACCACCTGAACAGGCGCCGGAACAAATGCTCCTTTAGTCGAAAACTGACTTGTTATTCATCTGTCCGACAGCGCCCTGCCCGAACTGCGACAGGTTGCCGCAGGCCCCGTGACATGAGGGTTTGACGGTTTCTCGCCGATTTCGCGAGGGCGACCGACGGTGCTGAATCGATCAATGCGCGTGCGTGGCGCTCACACTACTATCGTATTAATGGCCGGGAGCGGTGATATACTGGCGCCGGTGACCATTGGGTCATAGGGGGCCGAGCCATCTTGAAGCCCTCGACAGGCTGGACCGTTACCGCAGCCCAGCTGCTTGATGCTCGACTGATCCACCCCATATCACGCGACGAAATTCTCGACTTTCGGCTCATCGATACTTTGGGCGAAAGTGCCTACCCTGCGCATCTCGAAATTTTGTGTACGCTCAGCAAAGAAGAGAGTTATCCCGAAAATGTCCAACCGCTCGAAGATCATCTATACCTTCACCGACGAAGCTCCTGCCCTCGCCACCTACTCACTCCTGCCTATCATCGAAGCGTTCACCGCCTCCGCTGACATCGCCGTAGAGACCCGCGACATTTCTCTTGCAGCCCGTATCCTGGCCAGCTTCCCCGAGCAGCTGGGCGACAAGAAGGTTTCCGACGATCTGGCCGAGCTTGGCGCGCTGGCGACCACGCCTGAAGCCAACATCATCAAGCTGCCGAACATCAGCGCCTCGGTCCCGCAGCTCAAGGCCGCGATCAAGGAACTGCAAGCCAAGGGCTACAACATCCCCAACTATCCGGATGAAGTCGTCACCGAAGCGGACAAGGCAGCCCAGGCAGGTTACGACAAGGTCAAAGGCAGCGCCGTGAACCCGGTTCTGCGTGAAGGTAACTCTGATCGCCGCGCACCGCTTTCGGTGAAGAACTACGCTCGCAAGCACCCGCACAAAATGGGCGCCTGGGCATCTGACTCCAAGTCCCACGTTGCCCACATGGACAACGGCGACTTCTACGGCAGCGAAAAATCCTCGCTGATCTCGACCGCAGGCGCAGTGAAGATCGAGCTGTTCGGCAAAGACGGCACCACCACGGTCCTGAAAGAAAAGACCCCGGTGCTGGCCAACGAAATCATCGACTGCGCAGTCATGAGCAAAAAAGCCCTGCGCGCGTTCGTGGCCCGGGAAATCGAAGACGCCAAGAAACTGGGCGTGCTGTTTTCGGTGCACCTCAAAGCCACCATGATGAAAGTCTCCGACCCGATCATGTTCGGCGAGTTCGTTGCCGAGTACTACCAACAGGCGCTGAGCAAACACGCTGACGTCCTCAAGGAAGTCGGCTTCAACCTGCACAACGGTATCGGCGACCTGTACGCCCGCATCAAGGATCTGCCAGCTGACCAGCAGGCGCAGATCGAAGCCGACGTCAAAGCCGTGTATGCGACCCGCCCTGCGCTGGCGATGGTCAACTCCGACAAGGGCATCACCAACCTGCACGTACCGAGCGACGTCATCGTCGACGCCTCGATGCCTGCGATGATTCGTGATTCCGGCAAGATGTGGAACAACGACGGCGTCCTGCAGGACACCAAGGCCGTTATCCCGGATCGTTGCTACGCCACCATCTACCAGGCGGTGATCGAAGACTGCAAGCAACACGGCGCCTTCGATCCGACCACCATGGGCAGCGTGCCAAACGTTGGCCTGATGGCGCAGAAAGCCGAAGAGTACGGCTCGCACAACAAGACCTTCCAGATCGAAGCTGACGGCGTGGTTCGCGTCACCGACGACAAAGGTCAGGTGTTGATGGAACAGACCGTCGAAGCCGGCGATATCTGGCGCATGTGCCAGACCAAGGACGCGCCGATCCAGGACTGGGTCAAACTGGCCGTCAACCGTTCGCGCTTGAGCAACACCCCGGCCATCTTCTGGCTGGACCCAGAGCGCGCCCACGACGCGGTGATGATCAAGAAGGTCGAGCAATACCTGAAGGATCACGACACCAACGGCCTGGACATCAGCATCAAGTCGCCGGTCGACGCGATGAAGGTTTCCCTGGAGCGTATTCGCGCTGGCAAGGACACCATCTCGGTGACCGGCAACGTGCTGCGCGACTACCTGACCGACCTGTTCCCGATCATGGAACTGGGCACCAGCGCCAAGATGCTGTCGATCGTTCCGCTGATGAACGGCGGCGGTCTGTTCGAAACCGGCGCTGGCGGTTCGGCACCCAAGCACGTTCAACAGCTCAACGAAGAAAACTTCCTGCGCTGGGACTCGCTGGGCGAATTCCTGGCGCTGGCGGCTTCGCTGGAGCACCTGGGTAACATTTACAAAAACCCGAAAGCACTGGTACTTGCCACTGCCCTGGACAAGGCCACCGGCCAGTTCCTGGACAACAACAAGTCGCCATCGCGCAAGGTTGGCGGGATCGACAACCGTGGTAGCCACTTCTACCTGGCCACCTACTGGGCTCAGGCGCTGGCTGCCCAGACCGACGATACCGAGCTGCAAGGCAAGTTCACCGAGCTGGCGAAAACCCTGGCCGATAACGAAACCACCATCGTTAACGAGCTCAACGCCGTCCAGGGCAAGCCACTGGACATCGGCGGTTACTACTTCGCCACGCCAGAACTGGCCAGCAAGGCGATGCGTCCGAGCAAGACCCTGAACGACGCGATCAACGCGTTGAAATAAGGTCTAGACTGCATCACGAACCCCGGCCCCGTGCCGGGGTTTTTGTTTGGATGGATACTTTCCTGCTGATAAGCACAAAACCCTGTAGGGGCAATCGGAGGTTACGACGGTCGCGAACGCGTTCTGCCTGACACACCGCATTCACCACGTTCGTAATCTCCAACAGCCCCACAGGAACCGTGCACCACCGGCCATCCCCTACGAGACCAATCCCATGACCTGGCAACCCCACATCACCGTCGCAACCATCGTCGAAGACAACGGCCGCTTCCTGCTCGTCGAGGAGTCGAAAAACGCCAGACTGGTGCTCAACCAGCCTGCCGGGCACCTGGAAGCCAACGAAACCCTGCGTCAGGCGGCCATCCGCGAAACCCTGGAAGAAACCGGCTGGGACGTCGAACTCACCGGCGTGGTCGGCATTTACCTGTACACCGCGCCCAGCAATGGCGTGACCTATCAGCGGGTCTGCTTCTCGGCCAGGGCCATTGAGCACCACCCCGACCGGGCACTGGACACCGGCATCGTCGGCGCACCTTGGTTCACCCGCGAGGAACTGGCGCGTCAACCCGAGCGCTGGCGCAGCGAGCTGGTCTTGCAATGCATTGATGACTACCTCGCAGGACCGCTGCACAGCCTGGATGTGGTGCGCGACTGAAGAGCTTTTTAGCCTTGACGCCGAGTCCCTGATAGAATCGCGTCCTTTTCCAAGCTACCCATCGAATTCCTATGTCTGATTCAGCCTTTTCCGATACAGAAAAGAAGCGCGTCATTGTCGGCATGTCCGGCGGCGTGGATTCTTCGGTCTCCGCCCTTCTGCTCATGGAGCAGGGATACCAGGTGGAAGGCCTGTTCATGAAGAACTGGGAAGAAGACGACGGAACGGAATACTGCACCGCCATGGACGACCTCGCGGACGCCCAGGCCGTGTGCGACCGGATCGGTATCAAGCTGCACACCGTGAATTTCGCGGCCGAGTACTGGGACAACGTCTTCGAGCACTTCCTCGAAGAGTACAAGGCCGGTCGCACGCCGAACCCGGACATTCTGTGCAACCGCGAGATCAAGTTCAAAGCCTTCCTCGACTACGCTTTCATGCTCGGCGCCGACCTGATCGCGACCGGTCACTACGTGCGTCGTCGCGATATCGACGGGCGAACCGAACTGCTCAAGGGCCTGGACCCGAACAAGGACCAGAGCTATTTCCTGCACGCCGTGGCCGGTGAACAGATCGCCAAGACCCTGTTTCCGGTCGGTGAACTGGAAAAACCCGAAGTGCGCGCGATCGCCGAGAAATACCAGTTGGCCACCGCCAAGAAGAAAGACTCCACCGGAATCTGCTTTATTGGCGAGCGCCGCTTCACCGATTTTCTCAAGCAGTATTTGCCGGCCCAGCCCGGCGAGATCAAGACCACCGAGGGTGAAGTCATCGGCCGCCATGCCGGCCTGATGTACCACACCATCGGCCAGCGCCAGGGTCTTGGGATCGGCGGTCTCAAGGATGCCGGCGACGAGCCGTGGTATGTGCTGGAAAAGGACCTTGAGCATAATGAGCTGATCGTCGGCCAGGGCAACGAACATCCATGGTTGTTCTCACGCGCCCTGCTGGCTTCGGAGATCTACTGGGTCAACCCGGTCGACCTCGGCGCCGGACGCAAGCTGACCGCCAAGGTGCGCTATCGCCAGAGCGATCAGAGCTGCACCCTGGAGCGCACTGCCAGCGGCTACCGGGCCACCTTCGACGAGCCGCAGCGCGCCGTGACACCCGGCCAGTCGGTGGTCTTTTATGACGGCGAAATCTGCCTGGGCGGCGGCGTCATCGAAACCGCCGAGCCCTGGCACAGCAAGGATGCGCGTTGATGACTCCGATCCAAGAGCAACTGATTGCCCTGGGCGGTGTGTTCCAGGCCGCCGTGCTGGTGGACCGGATCGCCAAGACCGGCCAGGCCAGCGAGGCCACCGTTGGTTGCCTGCTCGGTGGCTTGCTGGTGATGGACCCCAAGGACACTCTGGAAGTCTTCGGCGGCGACGACCTGAACCTGCGCGAGGGCTATCGCGCCCTGGCCAGCGCCCTTGAGCGCGACCCCGGCACCCTGCAGCGCGAACCCTTGCGTTACGCCCTGGCGATGCTTGGCCTGGAGCGTCAGCTATCCAAGCGCGACGACATGCTCGAGACCATCGGCAAGCGCCTGCCGCAGATCAAATCCCAGGTCGAACACTTCGGTATCGTTCACGAGAACGTGATCGCTGCCAGCGGCGCGCTGTATCAGGACACCCTGAGCACCCTGCGCCAGCGGATTCAGGTGCACGGTGACATGCGCAACCTGCAACAGCCCAACAACGCCTCGAAAATCCGCGCCCTGCTGTTGGCCGGCATTCGCTGCGCGCGACTTTGGCGACAAGTGGGCGGCCATCGCTGGCAACTGGTCATCAGCCGTCGCAAGTTATTGAAAGAACTGTATCCCCTGCTGCACGGCTGACCGCCGCGCGCCCGGAAGCAGCGCATTTAACAGACACGACGCGATACATGGCGTTCAGCCGGCCTCGGCCCAAGCAGATTTTCATGTATGATACGCGCCCCTTTTCGTTGCCCGACTGTCCGAGAACACCCCATGCAGCTTTCTTCGCTCACTGCGGTTTCCCCTGTTGACGGCCGCTACGCCGGCAAAACCCAGGCCCTGCGCCCTATTTTCAGCGAATACGGCCTGATCCGTTTCCGCGCCCTGGTGGAAGTCCGCTGGCTCCAGCGCCTGGCGGCCCACCCGCAAATCCCTGAAGTCCCGGCATTTTCTGCCCAGGCCAACGCCATTCTCGACGCGCTGGCCAATGACTTCGCTCTGGAGCACGCCGAGCGTGTGAAAGAGATCGAACGCACCACCAACCATGACGTGAAAGCGATCGAGTACCTGCTCAAGGAGCAGGCTGCCAAACTGCCGGAACTGGCCAAGGTCAGCGAGTTCATCCACTTCGCCTGCACCAGCGAGGACATCAACAACCTGTCCCACGCCTTGATGCTGCGTGAAGGTCGCGACACCGTGATGCTGCCGCTGATGCGCCAGATTGCCGAGTCCATCCGCGAGTTGGCGATCCGTTTCGCCGCCGTGCCGATGCTCTCACGCACCCATGGCCAGCCTGCATCGCCGACCACCCTGGGCAAGGAGCTGGCCAACGTCGTGTACCGCCTGGAGCGCCAGATCGCTCAAGTGGCTGCCGTGCCGCTGCTGGGCAAGATCAACGGTGCCGTGGGCAACTACAACGCTCACCTGTCGGCCTACCCGGACATCGACTGGGAAGCCAATGCCCGCGCCTTCATCGAAGACGAGCTGGGCCTGGGCTTCAACCCGTACACCACGCAGATCGAACCGCACGACTACATCGCCGAGCTGTTCGACGCGATTGCACGCTTCAACACCATCCTGATCGACTTCGACCGCGACATCTGGGGCTACATCTCCCTGGGCTATTTCAAGCAGCGCACCATCGCCGGTGAAATCGGCTCCTCGACCATGCCGCACAAGGTCAACCCGATCGACTTCGAAAACTCCGAAGGCAACCTGGGTATCGCCAACGCCCTGTTCCAGCACCTTGCGAGCAAGCTGCCGATCTCCCGCTGGCAGCGCGACCTGACCGACTCCACCGTGCTGCGCAACCTCGGCGTGGGCTTTGCTCACAGCGTGATTGCCTACGAAGCGAGCCTCAAGGGTATCGGCAAGCTGGAGCTCAACGAGCAGAAGATCGCTGCCGACCTGGACGCCTGCTGGGAAGTCCTGGCCGAGCCGATCCAGACCGTTATGCGCCGTTATGACATCGAGAACCCGTACGAGAAGCTGAAAGAACTGACCCGCGGCAAGGGCATCGGCCCCGAAGCGCTGCAGACTTTCATCGATGGCCTGGACATGCCTGACCAAGCCAAGGCGGAGCTGAAGAAACTCACTCCCGCCAACTACATCGGCAACGCCGTGGCACAAGCCCAGCGCATCTGATCGCACTGCATACGCTCTGAACGCCCGGCTGAGCCGGGCGTTTTTATTCCGCTTCGGAAAATACGTTTTTTCAATAGGTTACACATGAATCCTGATATTCCTCTTCAGCTGCTTGGTGGCATCACCGCTCGCGAATTCCTGCGCGACTACTGGCAGAAAAAACCGTTGCTGATCCGTCAGGCCATCCCGGACTTCCAGAGCCCGATCGACGCCGATGAACTGGCGGGCCTGGCGCTGGAAGAAGAAGTCGAATCGCGCCTGATCATCGAAAACGGCGAGCGCCCATGGGAGCTGCGTCGCGGCCCGTTCGCCGAGGACGAGTTCGGCAAACTGCCCGAGCGCGAGTGGACCCTGCTGGTCCAGGCGGTCGATCAGTTCGTTCCCGAAGTGGGTGAGCTGCTGGAAAACTTCCGCTTCCTGCCAAGCTGGCGCATCGATGACGTGATGATCAGCTATGCAGCGCCAGGTGGCAGCGTCGGCCCGCATTTCGACAACTACGACGTGTTCCTGCTGCAAGGCCATGGCAAGCGTCACTGGCAGATCGGCCAGATGTGCGACTCGGCAAGCCCGTTGCTGGAGCATGCAGACCTGCGCATTCTCGCCGACTTCCAGACCAGCGAAGAGTGGACCCTGGAACCGGGCGACATGCTCTACCTGCCCCCGCGCCTGGCTCACTGCGGCGTCGCCGTCGATGAATGCCTGACCTACTCGGTAGGCTTCCGCGCCCCGAGCGCCGCCGAAGTGCTGACCCACTTCACCGACTTCCTCAGCCAGTTCACGCCGGACGAAGAGCGCTACACCGACGCCGACGCGCAACCGGTCAGCGACCCGCACCAGATCCAGCATGACGCACTGGATCGTCTCAAGGCGCTGCTGGCCGAGCACATGGGTGACGAGCGCCTGCTGCTGACCTGGTTCGGCCAGTTCATGACCGAGCCGCGCTACCCGGAACTGGTCGTCGGCCCGGAGCTGGAAGACGCCGAACTGCTCGACAGCCTGGAACAGGGCGCCGTGCTGATCCGCAACCCTAGCGCCCGCCTGGCCTGGTCGGAGGTCGACCAAGACCTGCTGTTATTCGCCAGCGGCCAGAGCCGTCTGTTGCCGGGCCATCTGCGCGAGCTGCTGAAACTGATCTGCGCCGCCGATGCGCTGCACACCGACAATCTGGGCCAATGGCTGGCAGATGACGACGGTCGCAACCTGCTCTGCGAGCTGGTCAAACAAGGAAGTCTGGGGTTTGCTGATGAATAAGATCCGTGTACGGGTAGCTGACTGGCACAAGGATAACGCCGACATCCGGCGCATCCGCGAAGCCGTGTTCATCGCCGAGCAATCGGTACCGCCCGAGCTGGAATGGGATGCCGAAGACGCAGGCGCGCTGCACTTTCTGGCCCTGGAAGGCGACTACCCGGTGGGCACGGCACGTCTGCTGCCTGACGGCGAAATCGGCAGGCTTTCGGTGCTCAAGGACTGGCGCGGCCTGAACGCCGGCGACGCACTGCTCACGGCAGTCATCGCCGAAGCGGAAACCCGCGACTTGAAGGAGCAGAAGCTCAGCGCTCAGGTGTACGCCACCGCGTTCTATGAGCGCTTTGGTTTCACCGTGGTCAGCGAAGAGTTTCTTGAAGCCGGGCTGCCCCACGTCGACATGGTGCGCCACTCGCGCTAGACGCAGAACCGGTAGCCACCACCGAACGCCCCGGTATCCTCGCCTCAGCTGGCTATGCTGAAACGAGAATGCCGGGGCGTTCTGCTGTCTGCGATTCAATTTGGCCGTAACCGGGCCGACAAACTGGCAAACTCAACGCTTTGATGCGCCCCATCGCGGAGATCACACCGATGTCGTTACGTACCCTGCTCGCTTCAATGCTGTTGGCTTGCAGCTTCACGGCAGCCGCCGCCACTGAAGTCATCCCTCTGAATTACCGCACCAGCGATGACCTGATGCCCGCCGTGAAGTCGTTTCTGGGCACCGAGGGCAGCGTCAATGCCTATGGCAACAAACTGATCGTTAACGCCGAGCCTGGCAAGATCAACGAACTGCGCGACCTTCTGACCCAGCTCGATACCGCACCCAAGCGCCTGCTGATCAGCGTCGACACCAGCGACAACACCGTCCAGAGTGATCAGGGTTATTCGGTCAACGGCACGGTGCGCTCGCAAAACGGCCGTGTCGGGGTCAATGGCCAGACCCGCATCCTCAACTACGGCACCGCCAGTCGCGACGGTGGCGTGCAGCAGGTTCAGGCCAACGAAGGTACCCCGGCACTGATTCAGGTAGGCCAGAGCATCCCCATCACCAATGTGCAGAGCGATTCCTACGGCTACGCGCAAACCAACACGCAATACCGCAACGTCACCCGCGGCTTCTACGTCACCGCCAGCATCACCGGCGACATCGTCCACCTGAGCATCAGCACCAACAACGACCGCATGAGCCAGCAACAGGCCGACGCGATCAAGGTACAGAGCACCGATACTCAGGTCAGCGGCCGCTTGGGCGAATGGATCACCCTGGCCGGCGTCAGCGACCAGTCGCGTGCCGAAGAACAAGGCGTCACCCGACGCTACGCCACGCAGGGTCGCGATGACATGACCCTGCGGGTCAAGGTCGATAGCCTGGATTGATCGTCCCATCCGGTCGTTTTTCTTCGTGCCCGTGAGTCCGGCACCACCGACCTGCAGGAGTGGGCTTGCTCGCGATAGCGATCCACCAGACACCTGGCGGCTTGCGACCGTACGCCATCGCGAGCAAGCTCACTCCTGCAATGTTTTCGCATTCTCCAGAACGCCCCCTCCTGCGCATTGGTAGCCGTCCGGCTGCGGCCTCAAGTGCGCGACCGACTGCAAGCCGTGCCGCTACAACGAATGGGGGTTAGATCCGCGTTTACGTCATCTTGCACGCCAGTTTGTAGTGCCACACCACGCCACTACATTCCCCCCTGCGCCGTGACCAGCCAGTGCCAGAGCTGACTCCCCCTTTCCAGCACCTTCGAGCCTTAAACTGACTGATGAGTCGCATCCTACAAAAGATGTAGTGCATGAAAAAAAGCACTACAAAGTGTTTGACGAGGCAAAAATGCCAAGGCATGATGGCCTCGCTCCCACTAATCGGAGGTTGCCGCTAAAAGCCTCCTGATCGCGTCAGAACTCAACCAAGTCTGACCGATTCGCGTCTTTTCCGCCCAAAAGGCAGCGTTACCCCATCGCTATCGCGAGAAGTCCAGGCTGAAACACCATGCTTTCCGATTCAGTGAGCAGCCATCAGTGCGCCTTGAACAAACACCTGGCGCTGGCGGAGCAAGGAGCTTCACCTCAAAGACCCACAAGACTATGCGACGAGGTTTACCCCATGGCACTGACACGCGAACAACAAATTGCAGCTATCGAGAAAGACTGGGCCGAGAATCCACGCTGGAAAGGCGTGACCCGCACCTATTCCGCTGCTGACGTCGTCCGCCTGCGTGGCTCGGTTCAGCCTGAACACACCTTCGCGAAGCTGGGTGCTGACAAGCTGTGGAATCTGGTGACCCAGGGCGCCAAGCCGTCCTTCCGTCCCGACAAGGATTTCGTCAACTGCATGGGCGCCCTGACCGGCGGCCAGGCCGTGCAACAAGTCAAGGCAGGTATCCAGGCGATCTACCTGTCCGGCTGGCAAGTGGCCGCCGACAACAACTCCGCAGAGTCCATGTACCCGGACCAGTCGCTGTACCCGGTTGACTCGGTGCCAACCGTGGTCAAACGCATCAACAACTCGTTCCGCCGCGCCGACCAGATCCAGTGGAAAGCCGGCAAGAATCCAGGCGACGAAGGCTACATTGATTACTTCGCGCCGATCGTGGCCGACGCCGAAGCCGGTTTCGGCGGCGTCCTGAACGCCTACGAACTGATGAAAAGCATGATCGAGGCGGGCGCTGCCGGCGTGCACTTCGAAGACCAGCTGGCCTCGGTGAAGAAATGCGGTCACATGGGTGGCAAGGTACTGGTACCCACCCAGGAAGCCGTGCAGAAACTGGTGGCC
The DNA here is from genome assembly GCF_044900785.1 of Pseudomonas sp. NPDC087358. Lineage (NCBI taxonomy): Bacteria > Pseudomonadati > Pseudomonadota > Gammaproteobacteria > Pseudomonadales > Pseudomonadaceae > Pseudomonas > Pseudomonas sp. NPDC087358. The sequence continues at coordinate 49,513 of NZ_JBJDOA010000012.1, read as the reverse complement.
GCCCGTCTGGCCGCTGACGTCGCTGGCGTGCCGACCATCATTCTGGCGCGTACCGATGCCAACGCCGCCGACCTGCTGACGTCCGACTGCGACCCGTACGATCAACCGTTCGTCACAGGCACGCGTACCCCGGAAGGCTTCTACAAGGTGCGTGCCGGTCTGGATCAGGCCATCGCTCGCGGCCTGGCCTATGCGCCGTACGCCGATCTGATCTGGTGCGAAACCGCCAAGCCGGATCTGGACGAGGCCCGTCGCTTCGCCGAAGCGATCAAGAAGGAATACCCCGACCAACTGCTGTCGTACAACTGCTCGCCTTCCTTCAACTGGAAGAAGAACCTGGACGACGCGACCATTGCCAAATTCCAGCGCGAGCTGTCGGCCATGGGTTACAAGCATCAGTTCATCACCCTGGCGGGCATCCACAACATGTGGCACAGCATGTTCAACCTGGCGCACGACTACGCCCGCAACGACATGACCGCCTACGTGAAGCTGCAGGAGCAGGAGTTCGCTGACGCGGCCAAGGGTTACACCTTCGTTGCGCACCAGCAGGAAGTGGGCACTGGCTACTTCGACGACATGACCACCGTGATTCAGGGTGGCAAATCGTCGGTCACAGCCCTCACCGGCTCGACTGAAGAAGAACAGTTCCACTGAGTTCGATGCTTCGGACAGAAGCCGCCTTCGGGCGGCTTTTGCGTTCTTGGGCACGCGATAACCTAGATAGGCCGTCAACTATTCCCCGATAGAAAGCGCAGATCGACCTGCGCAATTTAATCAATGTGCCCGCTTTATAAATAGATTCTTTGCACAGTCGCTCTAACGTGAACTTCGTCACTTTTCAGTGACAGAGGCAAAACCCTCTTTCAAATGATATTAATTATCATTTCACCCACCTGTTTTTCGTTACCATTCGAGCGAAACATAATTAACGAAATGTGCCGTAATGCCCGTGCGGCGCGGCCCGAAGCACAGCTGCCATGACATATCTCATTAATCCTGCGAATAAATTTGATGTAGAAAATTTACTTGCCCTTCTTTTGCACATAAAATCACCGAGATTGATCGCACTGCGACATATCGTCACTGCTTCTACTTCTTTTCAAGCTCAGAGACCCTTGCTCTCTGTTAAGGACTGCCAGCATGCCCGAATCGACAGGTCTGATTGCCCACAACTGGGGCTTCGCCATTTTCCTTTTGGGCGTCATCGGCCTTTGCGCCTTCATGCTCGGCCTTTCCAGCCTGCTGGGTTCCAAAGCCTGGGGCCGCAGCAAGAACGAACCGTTCGAATCCGGCATGCTGCCCACCGGCGGCGCCCGTCTGCGGCTCTCGGCAAAATTCTATCTGGTCGCGATGCTCTTCGTGATTTTCGACATTGAAGCCCTCTTTCTGTACGCCTGGTCTGTGTCCGTCCGCGAAAGCGGCTGGACCGGCTTCGCCGAAGCTCTCGTTTTCATAGCAATTCTGTTGGCAGGTCTTGTCTACCTATGGCGTGTAGGGGCGCTCGATTGGGCTCCCGTAGGTCGTCGTAATCGGCAGGCGAAGCTAAAACAATGAGGCTTTGGCAATGCAATACAATCTCACCAGGATCGACCCGGATGCTCCTAACGAGCAGTACCCCATCGGCGAACGGGAAACCGTCTCCGATCCGTTAGAAGACCAAGTCCACAAAAACATCTTCATGGGCAAGCTCGAGGACGTACTGAGCGGTGCTGTCAACTGGGGCCGCAAGAACTCCCTTTGGCCGTACAACTTCGGTCTGTCGTGCTGCTACGTGGAAATGACCACCGCCTTCACGGCGCCCCACGACATCGCACGCTTCGGCGCCGAGGTTATCCGGGCATCGCCGCGTCAGGCGGATTTCATGGTTATCGCCGGCACCTGCTTCATCAAGATGGCGCCGATCATCCAGCGTCTCTACGAGCAAATGCTCGAGCCCAAATGGGTCATTTCCATGGGTTCGTGTGCCAACTCCGGTGGCATGTATGACATCTACTCGGTGGTACAGGGCGTGGACAAGTTCCTGCCTGTGGATGTCTACGTGCCCGGCTGCCCGCCCCGTCCAGAGGCGTTTCTGCAAGGCTTGATGCTGTTGCAGGAATCCATTGGCCAGGAGCGTCGCCCTCTTTCCTGGGTCGTCGGCGACCAAGGCGTTTACCGCGCCGAGATGCCGTCGCAGAAGGAACAGCGCCGCGAACAGCGAATCGCAGTCACCAACCTGCGCAGCCCCGACGAAGTCTGATCCAGTTTTCTTTTACAAAAAGAAGCCTGAACCTGGGTTCATTCTGTACGTTGACCGATAGCGATCGAGACCTATGACTGCAGACACCGCTCTGTATATCCCGCCTTACAAGGCTGACGACCAAGACGTGGTCGTCGAATTGCACAACCGTTTTGGCGCCGAGGCGTTCACCGCTCAATCCACGGTCACAGGCATGCCTGTGCTGTGGGTGGCCCGCGCCAGGCTGTTCGAAATCCTCACGTTCCTGCGCAACGTGCCCAAGCCGTACTCGATGCTCTACGACCTGCACGGCGTGGACGAGCGCCTGCGCACCAAGCGCCGTGGCTTGCCGGACGCCGACTTCACGGTGTTCTACCACTTGCTGTCGGTGGAACGTAACAGTGACGTCATGATCAAGGTGGCGCTGTCCGAGGGCGACCTCAGCGTGCCGACCATCACCAGCATCTGGCCGAACGCCAACTGGTACGAGCGTGAAGTCTGGGACATGTTCGGGATCGACTTCCCGGGCCACCCGCACCTGACCCGCATCATGATGCCGCCGACCTGGGAAGGTCACCCGCTGCGCAAGGACTACCCTGCCCGCGCCACCGAATTCGACCCGTACAGCCTGACGCTGGCCAAGCAGCAGCTGGAAGAAGAAGCCGCGCGCTTCCGTCCGGAAGACTGGGGCATGAAGCGCTCCGGCACCAATGAGGACTACATGTTCCTCAACCTGGGGCCGAACCACCCTTCCGCTCACGGTGCGTTCCGTATCGTGCTGCAACTGGACGGTGAAGAAATCGTCGACTGCGTGCCGGACATCGGTTACCACCACCGTGGTGCCGAGAAGATGGCCGAGCGGCAGTCCTGGCACAGCTTCATCCCCTACACCGACCGTATCGACTATCTCGGCGGGGTGATGAACAACCTACCGTACGTCCTCTCGGTCGAGAAACTGGCCGGCATCAAGGTGCCGGAGAAGGTCGACGTCATCCGCATCATGATGGCCGAGTTCTTCCGCATCACCAGCCACCTGCTGTTCCTGGGTACCTACATTCAGGACGTGGGCGCAATGACCCCGGTGTTCTTCACCTTCACCGACCGTCAGCGCGCCTATACCGTGATCGAAGCCATCACCGGTTTCCGTCTGCACCCGGCCTGGTACCGCATCGGTGGTGTCGCCCACGACCTGCCGCGTGGCTGGGAAAAACTGGTCAAGGACTTCGTCGAATGGCTGCCAAAGCGCCTGGACGAATACACCAAGGCCGCGCTGCAGAACAGCATTCTCAAGGGTCGTACCGTCGGCGTTGCCGCCTACAACACCAAGGAAGCGCTGGAATGGGGCGTCACCGGTGCCGGCCTGCGTTCCACCGGCTGCGATTTCGACCTGCGCAAGGCTCGCCCGTACTCGGGCTACGAGAACTTCGAATTCGAAGTGCCGCTGGCCGTCAACGGCGATGCCTATGACCGCTGCATGGTCCGCGTCGAAGAAATGCGCCAGAGCATCAGGATCATCGACCAGTGCCTGCGCAACATGCCCGAAGGCCCGTACAAGGCGGATCACCCGCTGACCACGCCGCCGCCCAAAGAGCGCACCCTGCAGCACATCGAAACCCTGATCTCGCACTTCCTGCAGGGTTCGTGGGGCCCGGTCATGCCGGCCAACGAATCCTTCCAGATGATCGAAGCGACCAAGGGCATCAACAGTTATTACCTGACGAGCGACGGCGGCACCATGAGCTACCGTACCCGGATCCGCACCCCAAGCTACCCGCATCTGCAACAGATCCCTTCGGTGATCAAAGGCAGCATGGTCGCGGACTTGATCGCGTACCTGGGTAGTATCGACTTCGTTATGGCCGACGTGGACCGCTAAGCATGAACAGCACGCTTATCCAGACAGACCGTTTCGCCCTGAGCGAATCCGAGCGCTCGGCCATCGAGCACGAAATGCATCACTACGAAGACCCGCGCGCGGCGTCCATCGAAGCCCTGAAGATCGTCCAGAAGGAACGTGGCTGGGTGCCGGACGGCGCCATCTACGCGATCGGCGAAGTACTGGGCATCCCTGCCAGCGACGTTGAAGGGGTGGCCACGTTCTACAGCCAGATCTTCCGTCAGCCGGTAGGGCGCCACATCATCCGCGTCTGCAACAGCATGGTCTGCTTCATCGCCGGTCACGAAGACATCGTCGGCGAAATCCAGAGCAAACTGGGCATTGGCCTGGGCCAGACCACCGCCGACGGGCGCTTCACCCTGTTGCCGGCCTGCTGCCTGGGCAACTGCGACAAGGCGCCGGCGGTCATGATCGACGACGATACTTTCGGCAATCTGCAGCCTGCTGGCGTTGCCCAGCTGCTGGAGGGTTACGTATGACCATCACTTCATTCGGCCCGGCCAACCTGATCCAGCGCGCGCCGGAAACCCATCCGCTGACCTGGCGTCTGCGCGATGACGGCGAGCCGGTGTGGTTCGACGAATACGTGGCCAAAGACGGCTATGCCGCGGCTCGCAAGGCCTTCGCCCAGCAATCGCCTGACGAGATCGTGCAGTCGGTCAAGGACTCGGGTCTCAAGGGTCGTGGCGGCGCGGGCTTCCCCACTGGTGTGAAGTGGGGCCTGATGCCCAAAGACGAATCCATGAACATCCGCTACCTGCTGTGCAACGCGGATGAAATGGAGCCCAACACCTGGAAAGACCGCATGCTGATGGAGCAACTGCCCCATCTGCTGGTCGAGGGCATGCTGATCAGTGCTCGCGCGCTGAAAGCCTACCGCGGCTATATCTTCCTGCGTGGCGAGTACGTTACCGCTGCCAAACACCTGAACCGCGCCGTGGCAGAAGCCAAGGCCGCCGGGCTGTTGGGCAAGAACATCCTGGGCACCGGTTTCGACTTCGAACTGTTCGTCCACACCGGCGCCGGGCGTTATATCTGCGGGGAAGAAACCGCACTGATCAACTCCCTGGAAGGCCGTCGCGCCAACCCTCGCTCCAAGCCGCCCTTCCCCGCCGCCGTGGGCGTCTGGGGCAAGCCAACCTGCGTGAACAACGTCGAGACCCTGTGCAACGTCCCGGCCATCGTCAACAACGGCAACGACTGGTACAAGGCCATCGCACGTCCGGGCAGCGAAGACATGGGCACCAAGCTCATGGGCTTCTCCGGCAAGGTCAAGAACCCGGGCCTGTGGGAGCTGCCGTTCGGCCTGCCTGCCCGTGAGCTGTTCGAGGATTACGCGGGCGGCATGCGCGACGGCTTCAAGCTCAAGTGCTGGCAGCCAGGCGGCGCCGGCACCGGCTTCCTGCTGCCCGAGCATCTGGACTGCCAGTTCTACGCCGGTGGCGTGGCCAAGGTCGGCACCCGGATGGGTACTGGCCTGGCGATGGCGGTCGATGACAAGGTCAACATGGTGTCGATGATGCGCAACCTCGAGGAGTTTTTCTCTCAAGAGTCGTGCGGTTTCTGCACCCCTTGCCGCGACGGTCTGCCGTGGAGCGTGAAAATCCTGCGCGCCATCGAGAAAGGCCAGGGTCAACCGGGCGATATCGAGACGCTGCTGGGGTTGGTCAACTTCCTCGGTCCAGGCAAGACCTTCTGCGCTCACGCACCGGGCGCCGTGGAACCTCTGGGCAGCGCGATCAAGTACTTCCGGTCTGAGTTCGAGGCAGGCATCGCACCGGCGCGTGCGGGCGACCTCAATCAGGTCATGAGTCCGACGATAGCCGGCGCATAAAAAGACAGACCGGTCGGCGGCTGAACAGGCCGCCTTCCCATGCTCCGATTGCGCCTGCAAGGCTGTTTGAATCGGAGCAGTACCGAGATTCCATTAGCCACGCCCGCTGACAACGGGCCAACGAAGACCTTTGAACCATGGCTACTATTCACGTAGACGGCAAAGCGCTCGAAGTCGATGGCGCAGACAACCTGTTACAGGCATGTCTGTCGCTGGGCCTCGACATCCCTTATTTCTGCTGGCATCCAGCCCTTGGCAGTGTTGGCGCCTGTCGCCAGTGCGCGGTCAAGCAGTACACCGACGAGAACGACACCCGTGGTCGTATCGTCATGTCCTGCATGACCCCGGCCACTGACAACACCTGGATCTCCATCGAAGACGAAGAATCCAAGGCGTTCCGCGCCAGCGTCGTCGAATGGCTGATGACCAACCATCCCCACGACTGCCCGGTCTGTGAGGAGGGCGGTCACTGCCATCTGCAGGACATGACGGTGATGACCGGCCACAACGAGCGCCGGTATCGCTTCACCAAACGCACCCACCAGAACCAGGAACTGGGGCCGTTCATCGCTCACGAGATGAACCGCTGCATCGCCTGCTATCGCTGCGTGCGCTTCTATAAAGACTACGCCGGCGGCACCGATCTGGGCGTGTTCGGCGCCCACGACAACGTGTATTTCGGTCGCGTTGAAGACGGCACGCTGGAGAGCGAATTCTCCGGCAACCTCACCGAGGTCTGCCCGACCGGCGTGTTCACCGACAAGACTCACTCCGAGCGCTACAACCGCAAGTGGGACATGCAGTTCTCGCCGAGCATCTGCCACGGCTGCTCCAGTGGTTGCAACATCAGCCCGGGTGAGCGTTACGGCGAAATCCGCCGCATCGAGAACCGGTACAACGGCTCGGTCAACCAGTACTTCCTGTGCGACCGCGGCCGCTTCGGTTATGGCTACGTCAACCGCAAGGACCGTCCACGTCAGCCACTGCTGGCCGACGGTACCAAGTTGAGCCTGGACGCTGCGCTGGACAAGGCCGCCGACCTGCTGCGCGGTCGTAACATCGTCGGTATCGGTTCGCCACGCGCCAGCCTGGAGAGCAACTTCGCCCTGCGTGAACTGGTCGGTGCCGAGCATTTCTACTCAGGCATCGAAGCCGGTGAACTGGAGCGCGTGCGCCTGGTTGCCCAGGTTCTCAAGGACAGCCCGCTGCCGATTCCGACCCTGCGTGAAGTCGAAGAACACGATGCCGTGTTCATCCTCGGTGAAGACGTCACCCAGACCGCCGCGCGCATGGCCCTGGGCCTGCGTCAGTCGGTGAAAAACAAAGCCGAAGACATGGCCGCTGCGATGAAAGTCCAGCCTTGGCTCGATGCCGCGGTGAAAAACATCGGTCAGCACGAGATGAACCCGCTGTTCATCGCAAGCCTGGCTGAAACCCGCCTGGACGACATCGCCCAAGAGTGCGTGCATGCCGCGCCCGACGATCTGGCGCGCATCGGTTTCGCCGTGGCTCACGCCATCGACCCGAGCGCTCCAGCCGTCACCGGTCTGGACAGCGAAGCGCTGGAACTGGCGCAGCGCATTGCCACTGCCTTGCTTGAGGCCAAGCGTCCGCTGATCGTGTCCGGCGCCTCGCTGGGCTCCAACGCGCTGATCGAAGCGGCGGCGAACATCGCCAAGGCCTTGAAGCTGCGTGAGAAAAACGGCTCGCTGAGTCTGATCGTGCCGGAAGCCAACAGCATGGGTCTGGCGCTGTTTGGCGGTGACTCGCTCGACGCTGCGCTGCAAGCGGTGATTACGGGCAAGGCCGACGCCATCGTGGTGCTGGAAAACGACCTGTTCACCCGTGTCGATTCCGCCACCGTCGATGCTGCACTCAAAGCCGCGAAAGTGGTGATCGTTGCCGATCACCAGAAGACCGCGACCACCGACCGTGCCGACCTGGTTCTGCCAGCGGCCAGCTTCGCTGAAGGCGACGGCACCCTGGTCAGCCAGGAAGGCCGCGCCCAGCGCTTCTTCCAGGTTTACGATCCAACCTACCTGGACGCCAGCATCAAGATTCACGAAGGCTGGCGCTGGCTGCACGCCCTGCGCGCAACCTTGCTCAACCAGCCGGTGGACTGGACGCAACTGGACCACGTCACCGAAGCCTGCGCCGCGAGCAATGCGCAACTGGCCGGTATCGTCGGCGCCGCCCCTTCCGCTGCATTCCGCATCAAGGGTCTGAAGCTTGCGCGCCAACCGCTGCGCTACAGCGGCCGTACCGCCATGCGCGCCAATATCAGCGTGCACGAGCCACGGACCTCGCAAGACAAGGACACCGCGTTCTCCTTCTCGATGGAAGGTTACTCGGGTTCGGCCGAGCCTCGCTCGCAGGTTCCATTCGCCTGGTCTCCGGGCTGGAACTCGCCGCAAGCGTGGAACAAGTTCCAGGACGAAGTCGGTGGTCACCTGCGTGCCGGCGATCCGGGCGTGCGCCTGATCGAGACCAGCGGCGACAAGCTCGGCTGGTTCGCCAGCGTGCCCCGCGCCTTTGCCCCGGCTCAAGGGACTTGGCAAGTCGTGCCGTTCTTCCACCTGTTCGGCAGTGACGAAACCTCGTCCAGGGCCGAGCCGGTTCAAGAGCGCATCCCGCAAGCCTATGTCGCACTGGCCAAGTCCGAAGCGGACCGCCTGGGCGTCAACGACGGTGCCATGCTCAGCCTGAGCGTTGCCGGTCAGACCCTGCGTCTGCCGCTGCGCATCAGTGAAGAGCTGGGCGCGGGTCTGGTGGCACTGCCATCGGGTCTGGCCGGCATTCCTCCGGCGCTGGCCGGGAAAACCGTTGAAGGTCTGCAGGAGGCAGCACAATGACCACATGGTTCACTCCCGAAGTGATCGACTCGATCATCGCCGTCGTCAAGGCCATCGTGGTGCTGCTCGCCGTGGTGGTCTGCGGCGCGCTGCTGAGCTTCGTCGAACGTCGTCTGCTGGGCTGGTGGCAGGACCGTTATGGTCCTAACCGCGTCGGCCCGTTCGGCATGTTCCAGATCGCTGCCGACATGCTCAAGATGTTCTTCAAGGAAGACTGGAACCCTCCCTTCGTCGACAAGATGATCTTCACCCTGGCGCCGGTCGTGGCCATGAGTGCCCTGCTGATCGCGTTCTCGATCATTCCGATCACCCAGACCTGGGTCGTCGCGGATCTGAACATCGGCCTGCTGTTCTTCTTCGCCATGGCCGGTCTTTCGGTCTATGCGGTGCTGTTCGCCGGCTGGTCGAGCAACAACAAGTACGCCCTGCTGGGCAGCTTGCGGGCCTCGGCGCAGACCGTGTCGTACGAAGTGTTCCTGGGCCTGTCGCTGATGGGCATCGTGGTGCAGGTGGGCTCGTTCAACATGGGCGACATCGTCAACTACCAGGCCGAACACCTGTGGTTCATCATTCCGCAGTTCTTCGGCTTCTGTACCTTCTTCATCGCCGGCGTAGCCGTGACGCACCGTCACCCCTTCGACCAGCCGGAAGCGGAACAGGAACTGGCAGACGGTTACCACATTGAATACGCCGGCATGAAGTGGGGCATGTTCTTCGTCGGTGAGTACATCGGCATCATCCTGATCTCGGCACTGCTGGTAACGCTGTTCTTCGGTGGCTGGCACGGTCCGTTCAACATCCTGCCGCAACTGTCGTTCATGTGGTTCGCCCTGAAAACCGCGTTCTTCATCATGCTGTTCGTCCTCTTGCGTGCATCGATCCCTCGTCCACGTTACGACCAGGTGATGGATTTCAGCTGGAAGTTCTGCCTGCCACTGACCCTGATCAATTTGCTAGTGACCGCTGCGGTCGTCTTGGCGGCTCAGTGAGGATTTGACCCATGTTCAAATATATTGGCGACATCGTTAAGGGTACCGGTACCCAGTTACGCAGCCTGATCATGGTCTTCGGCCATGGCTTCCGTAAGCGTGACACCCTGCAATACCCCGAAGAGGCGGTCTATCTGCCGCCGCGCTACCGTGGCCGGATCGTCCTGACCCGCGACCCCGACGGCGAAGAGCGCTGCGTGGCCTGCAACCTGTGCGCCGTGGCCTGCCCGGTCGGCTGCATCTCGCTGCAGAAAGCCGAGACCGAGGACGGTCGCTGGTACCCGGACTTCTTCCGCATCAACTTCTCGCGTTGCATCTTCTGCGGTCTCTGTGAAGAAGCCTGCCCGACCACTGCGATCCAGCTCACGCCGGATTTCGAAATGGCCGAGTTCAAACGTCAGGATCTGGTGTACGAAAAGGAAGATCTGCTGATCTCCGGCCCCGGCAAGAACCCTGACTACAACTTCTACCGCGTTGCGGGTATGGCGATCGCTGGCAAGCCCAAAGGCTCTGCGCAGAACGAAGCCGAACCGATCAACGTCAAGAGCTTGCTGCCTTAAGGAAGAAAGATGGAATTCGCTTTCTATTTCGCATCCGGCATCGCTGTTGTGGCCACCCTTCGGGTGATCACCAACACGAACCCGGTGCACGCCCTGCTCTACCTGATCATTTCGCTGATCGCCGTGGCCATGACCTTCTTCAGTCTCGGCGCACCGTTTGCCGGTGTCCTGGAAGTGATCGCCTACGCCGGTGCCATCATGGTGCTGTTCGTGTTCGTGGTGATGATGCTCAACCTGGGCCCGGCCTCGGTTCAACAGGAACGCGCCTGGCTCAAGCCCGGCATCTGGCTTGGCCCGATCCTGCTGGGCGGCCTGCTGCTGGCTGAACTGCTGTACGTACTGTTCGCCAACTCCACCGGTGCCGGTATCGGCCACACCACGGTGGACGCCAAGGCGGTCGGTATCAGCCTGTTTGGTCCTTACCTGCTGGTGGTCGAACTCGCCTCGATGCTGCTGCTTGCCGCAGCCGTGACGGCGTTCCACCTCGGCCGCACTGAGGCGAAGGAGTAAACCCATGAATGCAGCAATCCCTCTGGAACACGGTCTGGCAGTCGCCGGCATCCTGTTCTGCCTCGGCCTGGCGGGCCTGTTGGTACGCCGCAACATTCTGTTCGTGTTGATGAGCCTGGAAGTAATGATGAACTCTGCCGCACTGGCCTTCGTCGTGGCGGGTAGCCGCTGGGCGCAGCCTGACGGCCAGATCATGTTCATCCTGGTGATCAGCCTTGCCGCAGCCGAGGCCAGTATTGGTCTGGCGATCCTGCTGCAACTGTATCGCCGCTTCCACACTCTCGATATCGACGCTGCCAGCGAGATGCGCGGATGAACCTACTCTTTCTGACTTTCGTATTCCCCCTGATCGGTTTCCTGCTGCTGTCGTTTTCACGCGGCAAATGGTCGGAAAACCTGTCCGCCCTGATCGGCGTCGGCTCCATTGGCCTGTCGGCCATCGTCGCCGCCTATGTGATCTGGCAATTCAACGTCGCACCACCCGAAGGCGGGCACCTGACCATGGTGCTGTGGCGCTGGATGTCGGTTGACGGCTTCGATCCCAACTTCGCGCTGTATGTCGATGGCCTGTCCATCACCATGCTGGGCGTGGTGGTCGGCGTCGGCTTCCTGATCCACCTGTTCGCCTCCTGGTACATGCGCGGTGAAGACGGCTACTCGCGCTTCTTCGCCTACACCAACCTGTTCATTGCCAGCATGTTGTTCCTGATCCTGGGCGACAACCTGCTGTTCATCTACTTCGGTTGGGAAGGCGTGGGCCTGTGCTCTTATCTGTTGATCGGTTTCTATTACAGCAACCGCAACAACGGCAACGCCGCACTCAAAGCCTTCATCGTGACCCGTATCGGCGACGTGTTCATGGCCATCGGCCTGTTCATCCTGTTCCAGCAACTGGGCACGTTGAACATTCAGGAGCTGCTGGTGCGTGCTCCGCAGCACTTCAAGGTCGGTGATTTCTGGATCGTGCTGGCAACCCTGATGCTGCTGGGCGGCGCTGTCGGTAAATCCGCGCAGCTGCCGCTGCAGACCTGGCTGGCTGACGCGATGGCCGGTCCCACTCCCGTCTCGGCACTGATCCACGCGGCCACCATGGTTACCGCCGGTGTCTACCTGATCGCCCGGACCCACGGCCTGTTCATCCTGGCGCCGGACATCCTGCACCTGGTGGGCATCGTCGGCGGCGTGACGCTGGTGCTGGCCGGTTTCGCGGCGCTGGTACAGACCGACATCAAACGTATCCTTGCCTACTCGACCATGAGCCAGATCGGCTACATGTTCCTGGCCCTGGGCGTCGGTGCATGGGATGGCGCGATCTTCCACCTGATGACTCACGCTTTCTTCAAGGCCCTGCTGTTCCTTGCCTCCGGTGCGGTAATCGTTGCCTGCCACCACGAGCAGAACATCTTCAAGATGGGCGGCCTGTGGAAAAAACTGCCGTTGGCCTATGCCAGCTTCATCGTCGGCGGCGCGGCCCTGTCGGCACTGCCTCTGCTGACCGCAGGCTTCTACTCCAAGGACGAGATCCTCTGGGAAGCCTTCGCCAGCGGCCATCAGTACCTGCTGTACGCAGGTCTGGTCGGGGCCTTCATGACCTCGCTGTACACCTTCCGCCTGATCTTCATCACCTTCCACGGTGAAGCGAAGACCGAAGCTCATGCCGGCCACGGGATTTCCCACTGGTTGCCACTGGGCGTGCTGATCGTGCTGTCGACCTTCATCGGCGCCTGGATTCATCCGCCACTGGCCGGCGTGTTGCCGGAAAGCGCCGGACATGCCGGTGGCGAAGCCAAGCACAGTCTGGAAATCGCCTCGGGGGCCATCGCCCTGGCCGGTATCCTGCTGGCCGCGCTGCTGTTCCTGGGCAAGCGTCGCCTGGTCACCGCCATCGCCAACAGCGGCCCGGGTCGTTTCCTGTCCGCCTGGTGGTTCGCCGCCTGGGGCTTCGACTGGGTTTACGACGTGCTGTTCGTCAAACCTTACCTGGCGATCAGCCGCCTTCTGCGTGGCGACCCGCTCGACCACACGATCGGTCTGATCCCGCGTCTGGTCAAAGCCGGTAACGGCTTGATGAGCCGCACCGAAACCGGTCAGCTGCGTTGGTATGCCGCTTCTATCGCCGCAGGTGCCGTACTGGTACTTGGCGCGATTGTGTTGGTCTGATGAGTCGATCTGACATGAACCTTGCGACTTTGCGAAAGGAATTGAGCCCGTCATGATTCTGCCTTGGCTAATCCTGATCCCCTTTATCGGCGGCCTGCTGTGCTGGCAAGGTGAGCGCTTCGGCGCCACCCTGCCGCGCTGGATTGCGCTGTTGACCATGTCTCTCGAGACGATCCTGGGCCTGTGGCTGTGGAGCAGCGGTACCTTTACCTATGCCCCGGCTCCGGGCGCCGACCCAACCTGGGCGCTTGAATTCAAGCTGCAGTGGATTCAGCGCTTCGGTATCAGCGTGCACCTGGCGCTCGATGGCCTGTCGTTGCTGATGACCCTGTTGACCGGCCTGCTGGGTATCCTTTCGGTACTCTGCTCCTGGAAAGAAATCCAGCGTAACGTCGGCTTCTTTCACCTGAACCTGATGTGGATCCTGGGCGGTGTGGTTGGCGTGTTCCTGGCCATCGACCTGTTCATGTTCTTCTTCTTCTGGGAAATGATGCTGGTGCCGATGTACTTCCTCATCGCGCTCTGGGGTCACAGCTCGGCGGACGGCAAGAAGACCCGCATCTACGCCGCGACCAAGTTCTTCATCTTCACTCAGGCCAGCGGCCTGATCATGCTGGTGGCGATCCTGGGTCTGGTGCTGGTGCACTTCAACCAGACCGGTGTCATCACCTTCGGCTACGCCGATCTGTTGAAGACCAAGCTGTCCCACAGCACCGAGTACATCCTGATGCTGGGCTTCTTCATCGCTTTCGCGGTGAAGCTGCCGATCGTGCCGCTGCACTCCTGGTTGCCTGACGCTCACGCCCAGGCGCCGACCGCAGGTTCGGTGGACCTGGCGGGTATCCTGCTCAAGACCGCTGCCTATGGTCTGCTGCGGTTCGCTTTGCCACTGTTCCCCAATGCCTCGGCGGAGTTCGCGCCAATCGCCATGGTCCTGGGCCTGATCGGTATCTTCTACGGTGCCTTCCTGGCCTTCGCCCAGACCGACATCAAGCGTCTGATCGCGTTCTCCAGCGTCTCGCACATGGGTTTCGTGCTGATCGGCATTTACTCCGGCAGCCAGCAAGCTCTGCAAGGCGTCGTGGTGCAGATGCTGGCGCACGGTCTGTCGGCCGCCGCGCTGTTTATCCTCAGCGGTCAGTTGTACGAGCGTCTGCATACCCGTGACATGCGCGAAATGGGCGGCCTGTGGAACAAGATCGCTTACCTGCCGGCCATCAGCCTGTTCTTCGCCGCCGCATCGCTGGGCCTGCCAGGCACCGGTAACTTCGTCGGCGAGTTCCTGATCCTGATCGGCAGCTTCGTCCACGCCCCCTGGATCACTGCCATCGCCACTTCAGGGCTGGTATTCGGTTCGGTCTACTCACTGATCATGATCCACCGCGCCTACTTCGGGCCTGCAAAGACCGAAGAGATCCTCAAGGGCATGGATGGACGGGAATTGATCATGGTGCTGGGCCTGGCGGTGTTGCTGGTGCTGCTGGGTGTCTACCCGCAGCCGGTTCTGGACACCTCATCGGCGACCATGCATGGCGTGCAGCAATGGCTGAGCACCGCCTTCACTCAACTCGCTTCGGCCCGGTAAGAGCGCTATGGACCTGACGATTCAACACTTTATTGCGCTGGCGCCGCTGCTGATCACCAGTCTCACCATCGTGGTGGTGATGCTGGGCATCGCATGGCGTCGCAATCACTCGCAATCGTTCCTGCTGACCGTAGCGGGACTCAACCTGGCTCTGCTGTCGATCTACCCGGCCCTCAAGGTCGCGCCGCTGGTGGTCACGCCGCTGCTGCAGATCGACAGCTTCGCCTGTCTGTACATGGGCATCATCCTGGTTTCGACCCTGGCCTGCGTCACCCTGGCTCACGCCTATCTGGGCGAAGGCAAGGCGGGTTACCCGGGTAACCGTGAAGAGCTTTACCTGCTGATCCTGATGGCCGCTGCCGGCGGTCTGGTGCTGGTCGCCGCGCAACACCTGGCCAGCCTGTTCATCGGTCTGGAGCTGCTCTCGGTGCCGGTCTACGGTCTGGTGGCCTACGCCTTCTTCAACAAGCGTTCGCTGGAGGGCGGCATCAAGTACATGGTGCTGTCGGCGGCAGGATCCGCGTTCCTGCTGTTCGGTATGGCCCTGCTCTACGCAGAATCGGGCAGCCTGGGCTTTACCGAGATCGGCAAGGCCATTGCGGCCACCGGTCTGCCAAGCCCGATCGCCAGCCTGGGCCTGGGGATGATGCTGGTGGGTCTTGGCTTCAAGCTGTCGCTGGTGCCGTTCCACCTGTGGACCCCTGACGTGTACGAAGGCGCCCCTGCCCCGGTGGCGGCGTTCCTCGCCACTGCCAGCAAGGTCGCGGTATTCGGCGTGCTGGTTCGCCTGTTCCAGATCTCGCCAGCGGCCACCAGCGGCGTGCTGACCGATGTCATGTCGGTCATCGCCGTGGCGTCGATCATCATCGGTAACCTGCTGGCGCTGACGCAGACCAACCTCAAGCGTCTGCTGGGTTACTCCTCCATCGCCCACTTCGGTTACCTGATGATCGCGATGGTCGCCAGCAAAGGCCTGGCGGTCGAGGCCATCAGTGTGTATCTGGTGACCTACGTGCTGACCAGCCTGGGCGCGTTCGGCGTGATCACACTGATGTCGTCGCCTTACAGCGGTCGCGATGCCGATGCGATGTTCGAGTATCGCGGCCTGTTCTGGCGTCGTCCGTACCTGACTGCGGTCCTGACGGTGATGATGCTGTCGCTGGCCGGTATCCCGCTCACCACAGGTTTCATCGGCAAGTTCTACATCATCGCCACCGGTGTCGAAGCTCACCTGTGGTGGCTGACCGGTTCGCTGGTCGTGGGTAGCGCCATCGGCGTGTTCTACTACCTGCGTGTGATGGTGACCCTGTATCTGCAGGACTCGAAGATCCAGCGTCACGATGCCCCGTTCAACTGGGCGCAGCGTGCCGGTGGTGTGATGCTGTTGGGTATTACGCTGCTGGCGTTCTTCCTCGGCGTCTATCCGCAGCCATTGCTGTCTCTGGTGCAGCACGCCGGGTTGTGATGGTCTGGTGAGATGTGAAAAACCCTGCTCTTTAGCAGGGTTTTTTATTGTCTGGTGGCGCTGATGGGTTCTGGCTAACGCCAGACCTGTTTCGCCTTCGGCGAGTTACTTGAAAAGACACCAAGTAACCAAGTGTCCTTGCTCCTGGTTTGGCGACTCCTTCGTCGTCGTACCCTCACTCCGGCGACGCTCCGTGTGCCCGCGCTGAACGGACATCCATGTCCTAGCAGCGCTCTCGCGGCATCCATGCCGCTCGGCCCACTACACGCCACCTGCGTTCAGCCTGCACCCAAGTCGCGATTTGTGGCGTCTGGACTTTCGCGCACGAAGATCAAGATCAAGATCAAGATCAAGATCGTTCCCATGCTCCGCGTGGGAATGCCGTCCAGGACGCTCTGCGTCCAAAATGACGCGGAGCGTCATGCGCTCCGTTACCACGCGGAGCGTGGGAACGATCGTCATGCGCGATAGTTCAAGCGACACAAATCGCGACTTGGGTGCAGGCCGAACGCCGGCGACGCTCCGTGGGCCGAGCGGCATGGATGCCGCGAGAGCCGCCCCCCGCCATGGATGGCGGATGGCGGCGGGCCCACGGAGCGTCGCCGGAGTGAGGGAACCTCGACGAAGTCGAGGCCAAACCAGGAGCAGGCACCCTTGGTTACTTGGGGTGCTTTTCCAAGTAACTCGCCGAAGGCGAAACAGGCCTGGCGTTAGCCAGAACCCATCAGCGCCACCACAAACAATGGATATACACGCGACTCTCAATGCCACCAAATAAAGACTACCCCGGCAATCTCACCGTCTTCTTGGCACTGGTAAACAACCCCCACGTCGACATGAACAATGCTGCGATCATCGGCCCGATCACGAAGCCGTTGAGCCCAAACACCGCCATCCCGCCCAGCGTGGAGATCAGGATCAGGTAATCCGGCATCCGCGTGTCCTTGCCCACCAGAATCGGTCGCAGCACGTTATCCACCAGCCCGATCACGAACACCCCGAACAACCCCAGCACCACGCCCTGCCAGATCATCCCGCTGAGCAGAAACCAGGCCGCAACCGGCGCCCACACAATCCCCGCCCCCACCGCCGGCAACAGCGACAGAAACGCCATCGCCACTGCCCACAACAGCGCGCTCGGAATATCCAGCACCCAGAAAATCAGACCGCCCAGTGCCCCCTGCGTGATCGCCACCACCACGTTGCCCTTGACCGTGGCCCGCACCACGCGGGTGAACTTCAGCTGCAGGCGACGTTTCTGCGGCTCGGCCAAGGGAACGGCGATGCGGATCCTGCGAGTCAGGTCCTGACCGTCGCGCAGAAAAAAGAACAGCAGGTACAGCATGATGAAAAAGCTGACCACGAAATCGAACGTCCCCTGGCCGAAACTGAACGCCTGCGTCGCCAAGAACTGGCTGCCTTGCATCGCGGTCTTGGAGATCTTGTCCTGCAAGCCTTTGAAGTCGCCCATGCCCAGGCGGTCAAGCCAGTGCTGCATCGATGAGGGCAACAAGGCCTTGAATTCGGCCAGGTATTTCGGGATATCCAGCTGCCCGTTCTCGACGCTTTTGTACAAGGCCGCGCCTTCTTGCACCATCAGCATGCTGATAATGATCACCGGCAAAATCGCGATCAGCAGACAGATCGTCAACGTACACAACGAGGTCAGGTTGCGCTGCCAGCCAAAGCGCGCCAGCAGGCGACGCTGCAAAGGGGCGAAGATGATACCCAGCACCACCGCCCAGAACACCGCGCCATAGAACGGCAGCAGGATCCAGATGAACGCCAGCGTCACCAGCACCAACAGCAGCAGCAGGGTTTTGTTTTGCAGCGAGGTTTCGTTCATGTCCCTTCCAAGTCATCGCGCCCCGCTGAACGCACGGCCTGATCATTAGTCCTTCGATCGCTGAAGGAGTGCCGCCTGCAAGACTGGCGAGACAACAAAGGGAGAACTTCAGTCAAGCAGCGCTTGGCGGGCCATTGCGGCCCGCCAGCCAGGTCATCAGATACGGAACTGGCCGACCAACTGGGCCAGGCGCTGATTGAGCTCTGTCAGGTTG
Organism: Pseudomonas sp. NPDC087358; assembly: GCF_044900785.1. NCBI lineage: Bacteria > Pseudomonadati > Pseudomonadota > Gammaproteobacteria > Pseudomonadales > Pseudomonadaceae > Pseudomonas > Pseudomonas sp. NPDC087358. The sequence goes on along the minus strand of NZ_JBJDOA010000012.1, from coordinate 31,380 downwards.
CGCGAGGTCGTGGCGCTGTGTCGGGTCTCGTCGGCGACGCTCTCCACCGCCACGGCGATCTGGTGCACGCTGCGGTTGATCTCCTCAGCCACGGCGGTCTGTTCTTCCGCGGCACTGGCGATTTGTGCGTTCATCGAGTTGATGGTACCGATCAGCTGACCAATGGTGTCCAGCGACGCACCGGCTTCGTTGGCACGTGCCGATGTGCCATCACCCGCCTCACTGGAGCGACGCATGGCGGCGACCGCGCCCTGCGTACCCTGCTGCAAGCGATCGATCATCCCTTGGATTTCCTGGGTGCTTTGCTGCGTACGGCTGGCCAGTGCGCGGACTTCGTCGGCGACCACGGCGAAGCCACGTCCGGCCTCACCGGCCCGCGCGGCTTCGATTGCAGCGTTGAGCGCCAGCAGGTTGGTCTGTTCGGCAATCGAGCGAATCACCCCCAGTACGCCAACGATCGATGTCACGTCATTCTGCAGGCTGTCGAGCGAGCTGCCGCTGTGACGGATATCGCTGACCAGCGCGTGAATCTGCTGGATGCTGCCCTCGACCACGCGCTTGGCGGTCTGGCCTTCCTCGTCGGTGCGTTGTGCTGCGACCGATGCGCCTTGAGCGCTCTTGGCCACTTCCTGCGCGGCGGCCGACATCTGGTTGATCGCCGTGGCGACCTGATCGGTCTCGTGACGCTGGCGCTCCATGGCGAGCTCGGAGCGTTGCGCCTGGTGCGTGACTTCACCCACCAGCCCGGTCAATTGCGAAGTCATTTCGGCGATCTGCCGCACCAGGCCGTGAATCTTGTCGACGAAGCGATTGAACGACGCTGCCAGTTGGCCCAGTTCATCCTCGGAATTGACCGCCAGACGTCGGGTCAGATCGCCCTCCCCCGCGGCGATGTCATCGAGGTTGGCCTTCATCAGGCGCAACGGCCGCAAAATGCCACCCGCCATCCAGATGCCGACCACGGTAATGATCAGCAGCACCAGCACGGCAATGCCGATGATGCTCATCAACATGGTCTGCATGCGCTGGGCAACGGCGGTCTGCACTTCGGCAACCTTGGCATCGATGTTGTCCAGGTTTACCGATGAGCCGATCGCGATGTCCCACTTGGGCAGATATTCGGTGTAGCCAAGCTTGGGCACGAATTCGCTGGAGCCAGGCAAGGGTGACGAGTATTCAAGGTAATGAGTGCCCGCTTTGGCAACGTCCACGAGACCGATGTTGTAGTAGACGCCGTTGGCGTCGTGCACATCCTTGAAGCTCTTGCCGATGCCATCGGGGCTGCTGCCCTTGAACAGGCGCACGGCCTGTGAGTCGTAGCCGAAGAAGTAGCCGTCTTTGGCGTACTTGACCTGCGAGAGCATCTTGATGACCTGTGCGCGAGCGTCCAGGTCACCGGGGGCGGAGGCATCGTAAAGTGGCTTGATCGTGCCCAGGGCCACCGTGACATAACTCTGCAACGTGGTCTTGGCTTCGGCGAGCAGGTGTAGACGGGTCTCTTGTACTTCACGCCTGGCTTGCTCGCGCAGCATGAATACCGTGCTGACGCTGACGATCAGCGCGAACAACAGCACCGGCAGCACCGCAAGGGAAAGGACTCTGGCTTTGAGATTTAGCCGCATAGGTATCGTGACCCTTTATTATTGTGTGCGTTGTGCCGTGGGGCTCCCTTAGGGTTAACGGCCCGAGCCGGCAGAAGTTGAGGCCTGGACGCAGCGCCGCGCGGACAACATGGATGTCCGCATTCTTCAGTGCGGTTGCAGGCCCTGCCGCTCCGGCAGGTCGATACGCACCTGCAAGCCGCCCCGAGGACTGTCCAGCAGCTGGATTCGCCCGCCCAACGATTCGACGATGTCCTTGACGATACCAAGCCCCAGCCCGTGCCCGGTCATCTGCTCGTCCAGACGATTGCCGCGTCCGAGCACGTCTTCGCGCTGGACTTCAGGGATACCCGGACCGTCGTCGTCGATCAGCAGGCAGTAACCGCCGGGCGCTCGGGTGAGGCTCAGGCAGATCCAGCTGTCGGCCCATTTGCAGGCGTTATCCAGCACATTGCCCAGCAATTCGAGGATGTCTTCGCGATCCCAGGGCAGAATCAGCCCCTGGGTCACCTGATAGCTGAGTTCCAGATGTTCGCCGTGGATCATCCGCAGCGTAGACAGCAGCCCTGGCAGCTCGGCGTCGCAATCGAAGGGCATGCCGGGCAAGGCGTCACCCGAGAGCCGCGCACGATTGAGTTCACGCTCAAGCCGCTGCTGAATCTGTTGCAACTGCGCTTGCAGCGTGGCCCTCAGATGCGGGTGCGCTTCCAGGGTCGGCCCTTCTGCCAGGCTCATCAGCACCGCCAGTGGCGTTTTCAGGGCATGCCCGAGGTTGCCCAGCGCATTGCGTGAGCGTTTGAGGCTGTCTTCGGTGTGGGCCAACAGGTGATTGATCTGCGCCACCAGCAGTTCGAGTTCCAGCGGCACCTGTTCGTCCAGTTGTGAGCGCTGTCCCTGTTGCAACTGAAGGATCTGTTCGCGCGCCTTGTCCAGCGGGCGCAGCGCGCGACGTACCGTCATGCGCTGCAATATCAGGATCAGCATCAACGCCACCAGCCCCAGACCCAGGCCAATGCGCTGCACAAGCGCAAAACTGGCTTTGACCGGCGTGTAGTCCTGGGCAACGGTGATCGAGATCGTCTTGCCGAATTTGCGGTACTGATTGCTCAGCAACAACAGCGACTGTTCGCTCTTTTTCAGTTCAAGGTTGGCGTGCAGCCCGGTTTGCTCCGGTTGCGGTAATTCAAGGTCCCACAGGGATCGCGAGCGCCAGTGACCGCCGTCGAAGTCAATCCGGAAATAGTGCCCCGAATAGGGCCTTTGATACCCGGGGGACAACCTGTGCTCGTCCAGTTGCAGGCCGTCGGGGCCGCGCACAATCGCCACCAGCAACGATTCGGCGTCGTCACGCAAGCCGGTCTCCAGATAGCGTTGCAAGCCGACCTCAAACAGCCAGAGACTGACCTGCGCCAGCACCAGCCCGACGATCAGCAGAACGCTGATCAGGCCCAGGCTCAGTCGTCGCTGAATCGATCTCACCCGCCTGTCCCGCCATAGCGATAACCCTGGCCCCTGCGGGTTTCGACCACAGCACGGCCGAGCTTGCGGCGCAGATGATTGACGTGAACCTCGATGACGTTGGAGTCACGCTCGTTTTCGCCGTCATACAAATGCTCGGCCAGATGGGTTTTGGAAAGAATCTGCGCAGGATGCAGCATGAAATAACGCAGCAGGCGGAACTCGGCGGCGGTGAGCTGAATCTCCTGGCCGTCACGGCTGACGCACTGGCGGCCTTCATCCAGGTGCAGCCCCGCGGCCTCGAGCCGGGGCTGATTGGCCAGCCCCCGGGCACGACGCAACAACGCCTGAATGCGCAGCTGCAGCTCCTCGGGATGAAAGGGTTTGCTCATGTAGTCATCGGCGCCGGCCTTCAGGCCCTCGATGCGCTCGGCCCATGACCCACGGGCGGTCAGCACCAGCACCGGCGTGGTCAACCCGCCCGCCCGCCATCGGTGCAAGACCTCAAGGCCCGGAACGCCCGGCAGGCCAAGGTCGAGCACGATCAAGTCATACGGCTCGCTCGCCCCTTGATGCACCGCATCCCGGCCGTCGGCCAGCCAGTCGACGGCGTAGCCCTGTCGGCCCAGGGTGCTGACCAGTTCATCAGCCAGGGAAACATTGTCTTCAACCAATAACAGACGCATCAATCATCTTCCTTGTCTTGCAGCAGGCGGCTGTCACGGGCATCGAATTTCAATTCGCGGACCACTTTTTCGGCGGTCAGCAGTTCAATTTCATAGACCAGCACACCGTGTTTTTCCTCCAGCTCCGCTTGCAGCAGTTTGGAGCCCGGGTAACGCTTGAGTGCCAGTTCTATGAATTGCTCAAGCGGCAGGATCACGCCCTGCTGGCGCAATTGCAGCGCTTGATCCTGATCAAGGTCTCGCGCCATGCACAGGCTGGAAGCCGAGATGGCGCAAGTCGCTAACACGCAGTAAACGAGACATTCATGGAAACGTTTACCGGTGTTCATCAGGTGTCCTGATGGTCTTTGAGGATCTGGCCGCTGGTGGCGTCAAGCTCCACGTCCCACTCGACGCCCTTGGCGTCACGCAGTTCGACCTGATAAACGTATTTGCCATATTCCTGTTCCAGTTCGGTCTCGGTGATGGTCGCACCCGGGTGCTTGGCGAGGGCGGCGGCATTGAGCTTCTCGAAAGACTGAATAGTACCTGCATCGCGCAGTCGCAGCGCTTCATCCGGGCCAAGGTCCTTGGCCTGGATGACACCGGCAGTCAGAGCAATGGCGCAAGCGGCAATAAGGGCAGTCAGGGTTTTCATGGTGGATCTCCGTTGAAGTGTTGATGTTCACGGGATCCACGATAATCAACCGAGCTTAATTCAAGCTGAATTTATCTGGCTACATGCCATCAACCTCTTTCGGATCGCTTGCCGACATCGCCGATGTGACGAGTGCCGATCGCCGCGGGGTTCATTGCAGGCCTTGGGGCGGTTGATTTCAACCAGCCGGTCAGGTTTCGCCTGTCGCAGGACAAACCATTGCTGGTAAACTCGCCCCCTGCATTTTTCGCCCAGGCGATCGCCACCTTTCAAGGCTCTCTATACCGTGGAAATCTTCAAGGAATTTACATTCGAATCGGCCCACCGCCTTCCTCACGTCCCGGAAGGTCACAAGTGCGGCCGCCTGCACGGTCATTCGTTCCGGGTAGCGATCTACCTGCAGGGCGAACCCGATCCGCACACCGGCTGGATCCGCGACTTTTCCGAGATCAAGACGATCTTCAAGCCGCTTTACGAGCGCCTGGATCACAACTACCTCAACGACATCCCCGGCCTGGAAAACCCGACCAGCGAAGTGCTGGTGAAGTGGATCTGGAACGAGTTCAAGCCATTGCTGCCCGAGCTGTCGGCCATTCGCATTCACGAGACTTGCACCAGCGGTTGCGTGTATCGCGGCGACTGATGACGTCAGATGTGTAAAAAAAACCACCTCCGGGTGGTTTTTTTGTGGCTGGTTGTCAGAACCGGTATTCACGGCCAGGCTGGATAGGACCGTCCTGGCCGATTGTGAACCGGCATTACCGCCGAACGTTATCTGACTACCCTCTACGTGTCTGACCAGCGTGCTGCCTTTGGCTTCCTGGTTGACCTGATAATCAACGCCTGCCTTGACCGCCAACCGCGGACTGAACTGATAGGCGCGGTCAGCGCAACACCCTGCATTCGGCGGCGATTGCCCTGGTCACCGGTGAAGGTCAGGTCCCGCAGATGATGCTGGTGGTAATCCTGGTAATTCTGGCTCGTAAGCTCGCACGTGTCGCATTCGCCCGGATGAAGAATCAGGACGAATACATCAGCAAAACGGCCTAAAGGTGTTTGCAGTCAACGATGGAATCTTCCACTGCGTGCCGCCAGATGGAAAAAAGGAGGCGGAGAAAAAACATGTTGATCGCTTCTGCCCGAAGGGCGTGGGAGTTTGCCGGGGTGGCGCTCCCCTTGCCGACGATCTGGCGCGAAGCGCCAGCAAACCCTGTGGACGCTATGCGCCTGACTTACCGAGCCGTCTGATTCTACTGCCGGTGCCCGGCAGATCGCTGGCAAGCCAAGCTCCCACGGCCTCTGGCCAGAATCAAAAGCAGCCGGCGCAACAGGGGTCCATTGCTTCTGCCCGCAGGCCCTCAGATGTCCACCCGCTTCTGCCCGAAGGGCGTGGGAGTTGGCTTGCCGACGATCTGGCGCGAAGCGCCAGCAAACCCTGTGGACGCTATGCGCCTGACCTACCGAGCCGTCTGATTCTACTGCCGGTGCCCGGCAGATCGCTGGCAAGCCAAGCTCCCACGGCCTCTGGCCAGAATCAAAAGCAGGCGGCGCTACAGGGGTCCATTGCTTCTGCCCGCAGGCCCTCAGATGTCCACCCGCTTCTGCCCGGAGGGCGTGGGAGTCCGGCTTGCCGACGATCTGGCGCGAAGCGCCACAAACCCTGTGAACGCTATGCGCCTGGCCTACCGAGCCGTCTGATTCTACTGCCGGTGCCCGGCAGATCGCTGGCAAGCCAAGCTCCCACGGCCTTCGGCCAGAATCAAAAGCTGGCGGCGCAAGAGAGGTGATCGCTTCTGCCCGCAGGACTCCAGATGCCGACCGCTTCTACCCGCAGGACTACAGATGCCGATCGCTTCTGCCCGGAGGGCGTGGGAGTCCGGCTTGCCGACGATCTGGCGCGAAGCGCCAGCAAACCCTGTGAACGCTATGCGCCTGACCTACCGCGCCGTCTGATTCTACTGCCGGTGCCCGGCAGATCGCTGGCAAGCCCGCTCCCACGGCCTCTGGCCAGAATCAAAAGCAGGCGGCGCAATAGTCCAAAGCTGCTTGAGGAGCTTGTTTGAAACCATAGAATCTCCCACAGGTTTTTTGCGGCGTGCCGGAATGTGTCATACGCAACCGAGCTCTGTAGCAGTCCGGCTTGCCGGCGGTGGCGTCCTCAAGATCGCTGCCGCCAGGCAGAATCCCTCACCAAAACAAAAAAAGGGCTATCCGCTCACACGGACAGCCCTTCCCTTACAAGCCAACCCCAATCAAGCCAGGCTCTTGCTCACCACCTCAAACACATCAGGGGACAGCTGACCGGACGCACGAATGCGCTCCAGCTCACCTTTCATCAGCGCCTGTCGATGGCTGTCGTATTTGCGCCAGCGGGTCAGCGGCGCCAGTTGGCGCGAGGCGATCTGTGGGTTAAAGCCGTTCAGTTCGATGACCAGATCGGCCAGGAAGCGATAGCCCGATCCATCGGCGGCATGGAAGTTGATCAGGTTCTGCCCGGCGAATGCACCGATCAAGGCGCGGACCTTGTTCGGATTCTTCATGGTAAACGCCGAATGCTGCATCAGCGCTTTCACCCGCGCCAGACCGCCTGGCAAGGTGCTGCCCGCCTGGACGCTGAACCACTGGTCCATGACCAGCGCGTTGTCCTTGAAGTTCTCGGCGAACACGGCCAATGCCTTGGCCTTCTCCTCTTCGAACGGCGAGTTGACCAGCACGGCCAGGGCTGTCAGACGTTCGGTCATGTTGTCGGCGCTGTCGAATTGATCGATCGCCGCAGCCAGGACTTCAGGCTTGCCCGTCAGCATCAGGTAAGACAGCGCAATGTTCTGCAGCGCGCGGCGGGCGAAGTGTTCAGACTCAGCGACGTAGGGGGTCTGCTCGGACAGCTTGCGGTTGGTCTGATAACGCGTCCACAACCGGTCACTGAGGCTGTTGGCCAGCTGCAGTCGGGCAAACTCGCGTGCCGCATGAATGGCATCGACGTCCGCCACTTCGCTGATCTCGGTAAGGTACGCCTCACCGGGCAGCGACAGCATCTCGGCGACCATCGCCTGATCCAGGCTGTGATCGGCCAAGACCGTGCCCAGCGCGGTGACCAGACGCTGATCCATGACCAATGCCTGGCCCTTCTGGTGCTGAGCGATCAGCTCCTGCAGCACCTGAACCGACAACTGCTGACCGGCATCCCAGCGGTTGAAACCGTCGCTGTCGTGCTGCATCAAAAACATCAGTTGATCGCGGTTATACGGGAAGCTCAGTTTTACCGGCGCGGAGAACCCGCGCAGCAGCGATGGCAATGGCTGTTCGGCAACATCGACGAAAGTGAAGGTCTGCTCGGCTTCAGTGACCGCGATCACACGCGATGTATTCGACGCCGAGGACTCGCCCTGCAGGCGCAGCGCGATTTCCTGGCCCTGCTTGTCCAGCAGGCCCAACGACACCGGGATCACGAACGGCTGCTTCTGATCGCCTGGTTGGCCCGGCGTGGTCGGTGCACTCTGACGGAAGGTCAGGCTGTAGGTCTTTGCCGCTGCGTCGTAGGACTCGGACACTGCCAGACGTGGCGTACCGGCCTGGGAGTACCAGCGCTTGAACTGGGTCAGGTCGATACCGTTGGCGTCTTCCATGGCCTTGACGAAATCGTCGCAGGTCACGGCCTGGCCGTCATGGCGCTCGAAGTACAGGTCGCTGCCCTTGCGAAAACCCTCGGCGCCCAGCAGCGTGTGGATCATGCCGACCACTTCCGAACCCTTTTCATACACGGTCAGGGTGTAGAAGTTGGAAATCTCGATGAAGCTGTCCGGGCGCACGGCGTGGGCCATGGGGCCTGCGTCTTCGGCGAACTGGTGGGTGCGCAGGTAAGCGACATCCTGGATGCGCTTGACCGTGGCCGAGTTCATGTCCGCCGAGAAACCGGAATCGCGGAACACGGTGAAGCCTTCCTTGAGCGACAGCTGGAACCAGTCGCGGCAGGTCACGCGGTTGCCCGACCAGTTGTGGAAGTACTCGTGAGCGACGATGGCTTCGACACGCTGGTGCGCGGCGTCGGTCGCGGTCTCGGCGCGGGCCAGCACGGCGCTGGAGTTGAAGATGTTGAGGCCCTTGTTCTCCATGGCGCCCATGTTGAAGTCGTTGACCGCCACGATCATGAAGATGTCCAGGTCGTACTCGCGACCGTAGACTTCTTCGTCCCAGCGCATGGACTTCTTAAGGCTGTCCATGGCGTGCTGGCATTTGTCGACGTTTTCCGGCTCGACGAAAATCCGCAACGTGACTTTGCGCCCGGTCATGGTGATGAAGGTGTCTTCGATGCACCACAGATCACCGGCGACCAGCGCGAACAGGTAGGCCGGCTTCTTGAACGGGTCTTCCCAGGTCGCCCAGTGCCGGCCATCGTCACCTGGACCTTGCGCGATCAGGTTGCCGTTGGACAGCAACACCGGGAAATCCTGCTTGCTGCCACTGACCGTGGTGGTGAACTTGCTCATCACGTCCGGGCGGTCGAGGTAATAGGTGATCTTGCGGAAACCCTCGGCCTCGCACTGGGTGCAGAACATACCGCTGGACTTGTACAACCCCTCAAGCGCGGTGTTGGTCTCCGGGTGGATCTTCACGCTGGTGTCCAGGGTGAATGTGGCGCAATCCGGCTGCACGGTGAGGCTGTCCGGGGTCAGCTGGTAATCGCCTTCCGCCAGATCGACGTCGGCCAGTTTGACCGACAGCAGCTCCAGCAACTGGCCATCCAGCACCAGTGGAGGCAAGCCGGCACCGCGTTGCGGATTGCGGCGCATCACCAGCTGCGCGTGGACCAGCGAGTGGTCGTCGAACAATTCGAATGTCAGGTGCGTCTCGTCAATGAGGTACTCAGGCGCCTGATAATCCTTCAGGTAAATCATTTTCGGCTGATCGGTGCGCATGATTCTGTCCTTATGCTTGTACTAATACACGGCTACTGGTGCACGGCGAGCTGATACGCCGTGTATTTGCGGATGTTGATCACGCCGGTGTCGAAGATCAGGTACTGGCCCTTGATACCCAGCAATGTACCTTCGGCGATCGGGTCCTTGTCCAGATTGAAACTGACGATCTTGGTCGGGTAGGCCTGCACCGGGTAACGAATCTCGATCGGCTCTACATCGTTGAGCAACTGAATGGCCTGCAGGCCGAATCGTGCTTGCAGCGCCGCCAACCCTTCGGCGCAAGACTCGAACAATTGCTGACGAATGGCCGCCAGGTCAACCGCTGGCGCATCGCCCTTGAGCAACGCCCGCCAATTGGTGCGGTCGGCGACCTGGCTGCGGAACAGGTCTTCAACGAAACCCGACTGCTGACGGGTCGCCACGCGCACGATCGGCAAGGCCTGGCTCGCACCCTGGTCCAGCCAGCGCGTCGGCAACTGAGTGGAGCGGGTAATGCCGACTTTCACGCCCGACGAGTTGGCCAGATACACCACATGGTCGGTCATGCAGAACTGCTCGCCCCAGGACGGATCACGGCAGGTGCCGTGCTCGTGGTGGCATTTTTCCGGGCTCATGATGCACACGTCGCACTGCGCCAGCTTCTGCATGCAGGGGTAGCAATAACCCTGACTGAAACTGGTCTTGGTGCGGCGCCCACAATGGCTGCAATGGATGGCGCCCAGGTATTCCAGACGCACCGTCTTGCCGATCAGTGGATTGACCGGGATGTGTGAATCACCCAGACGAAAAGCGTATTCAACCTGCGTGGCATCGAGCCGTGCAGACATTTTGTTGACGGAGCCGCGGCCAATCTCGATCAATGGATGGCATCCGATTTGAACAGGATGTTGGGCACCGGCGCCGACTTCGAGGCGCACTCTTGCGGCCCCATGTAGCCGATGCGCTGATCTTCGGCCACGTTGCGCACTTCCCAGGCGATCAACGCCTGCAGCGACAGCTCACGCTGCTCCTGCGTGAGCTTGCGGCCGTCGGACCACTTGCCGATTTCCACGGCCAGTTTCAGGCTCTCGTAGATGTCCGGAGTGATGTTTTCGATCATTTCGACAAAAGAGGACATTGGGTTCTCCCAGAATTAAGCCGGCGATTTTAATGTTTACGGCGGGCTAATGCACCGCCCACAAGACCTGTTGCACAACCGATGATCAGTCCGCCGACATGCGCGCCGTTGGCGATCTCGCCAAAACCGAGCAGGCTGATCAGGCCGGACATGCACAGCACCAGCCAGCCGAGCATCATCACCAGCACGCCTCGGGGCAGACTATAGATGGGGTTGGGTGCCAGCCATTGAAAGATCCAGCAGTGCCCGAGCAGGCCATACAGCACGCCCGACAGCCCGCCGAACAGGCTCGGACCACTCCAGAAATACTGGCCGTAGTTGGAGAAGGCACCAAATGCCAGGGTCAGGCCCAACAGCTGCCAACTGCCCTGACGCATCTCGATGCGTCGCCCCAGCTCCCAGAACCACAGCGCGTTCATCACCAGGTGCAGCACGCCAAAGTGGATCAGCATCGGTGAAACGATGCGCCACCACTGCCCCGCCGCCAGCGATACCTGGACCGGGGTGAACATGACGTAGTCGCCACTGACGCGAAAATCGTTGAAGGTCAGCCAGCTCAGCGCCTCGAAATTGTCGCCGAGCAAGGTCACCCCGGCGACGATCAGACACAGCAACAACACGATGCTGGTCACCGGGCTGCTGCGCACCTGAACCAGCGGGCTCGGCCGGGTCAGGGCCACCACTTCGCGGCCCGGCGGCAGCTGCGCGGTGGGATCGCCCTCGGGGTATTGCTGATAGAGCTGACGAATGTCATCGGCCAGTTGCGGCGCATCCGGCACCCACAACACCTGCTGACCGGCCTCTTCGCTGACCCGGTGAGGCACGTTGAGGCGCCGCAGCAACTCGACGAAACCGCTGAGATCGGTGGTCAGCGGCAAGCGTAGAACGGCCACCGGATTCATTGGGCAGTCTCCGGCCGTGTGACATCGACCCAGACGAACTTGCCCGGATCGATCTGCGTTTCCTGGTCCAGCCGGTACGCCACCAGCTTGCCGTAAAGCACCGCGCTGTAATCCAGACAGGCCAGGTTCGGCCGGATCGGCGCGGGGATTCCGCTGCGCCAGTAATGTCCGACGAACAGCAACGGCTCATCGACGCCATAGCGCAGCAAGGCGTTTTTCTCGGTGTCGGAAAGCGGCCGCTTGGCCACCGGCTCCGGCAAAGCGTCGGGCTGGAACACCACGTCGCCGTAGGTCTGCGGATCGTCCTCCCAGAACTTGGTGCGAAACGAAGCGCGGGTCAGCCCGTCGCCGCCGGTCAGGGTCATGCCATGGGGCAGACGCATGTCGGTGCCGCGCAGCAGCCGATCGAACACCGCGCTGGCAAAGCTGCCAGGGATCGCAGAGGCCTGGACGAAATGCTGATCGATGCGACCATCTCCGTGAGCGCTGCGCAACGGCTCGATCAGGCTGGCGTCCCAGCAGGCATGCACCAGCCGGAAACGCTCGGCGTCGATGAACAGCGGCAGCTCGTAGAACCACTTGAGGAAGTCGTTCCAGTCCCCGGGATGCTGTTCGAACTGCGCCAGCGTCTCGCCCAGTAGCCGGGCGTGACGCGGGGTATGTTCGCGCACGTATTGCTTGCCGGTTTCAGGCGGCGCAGGCGTGCTCCAGCCCAGCGCGTTGAATTCATGGTTGCCCATGATGCAGAACGCCTGGCCTGCCACCACCATGTCGTGAACGATGTGCAGCGCCTCGCGAATGCGCGGGCCGCGGTCGATGATGTCGCCCAGGAACAGGGCGATGCGTTCAGGGTGGCGCCAGACGCCGGCCTGAAAGCGATAACCAAGGGTGTCGAGCAAGTGCTCAAGGGTCTGGGCACATCCATGCACGTCACCGATCAGATCGTAGCTACGCGCGGGATCGAGCATCAGTCGCTCCCGCCGCCAAGCCGACTGCCCCAACCGAGTTTGGTCCGGCAGACTTCGTAATAGTTGTGATCGAGCGGGTGAATCAGGCGCAGTTTCTGCGGCTTCTTTTTCACCGTCACGGTGTCACCCGGCGCGCAAGTGAAGTGGTTCTGTCCATCGCAGGAGACCTGTGGATAAATCGTCATGTCCTTTGAGACAACGATTTTCAGCTCACTGTTGCCATCGACCACGATGGGCCGGCCAGACAGCGTGTGCGGGTACATCGGCACGATGACGATGGCGTCGAGCTTGGGGTGCATGATCGGACCGCCTGCCGACAACGCGTAGGCGGTCGAACCGGTCGGCGTGGCGACAATCAGCCCGTCGGCCTTCTGGCTGCAGACGAACTGGCCGTCGATGTAGATTTCGAACTCGATCATGCGCGTGGACTTGCCGGGGTGCAGCACCACGTCGTTGAGCGCATCGCCCTGACCGATGGCCTCGCCGTGACGGCGCACCTCGGCCTGCAGCAGGAAGCGGTTCTCCACCAGATAGTGACCGTCCAGCACTTCGGCCACCTTCACTTCCAGCTCGTCAGGGCGAATGTCGGTCAGAAACCCCAGGCTGCCGCGGTTGATGCCCAGTACCGGCACGTTGTGCCTGGCCAAGGCGCGGGCGGCACCGAGCAGGCTGCCATCGCCGCCAACGACGATGACCATGTCGCAGACTTCACCGAGCATCTTGCGCGAGGACGTCTGCATGCCGTGACCGGGCAGGACCTCGGCGATGGTGTCTTCGAGGATCACATGCAGGTGCCGCGATATCAGGAATTTCTTGAGTCGGCGAACGGTGTCGAGCACTTGAGAACTGCCCAGGCGACCAATAATGCCGATATTACGAAATTGCTCCATGGGGCTCCCGCAGGTTCGATGCGTGCAAAGAAGGCGATTATGGGCGAAGGGGTCGGTAGCGGCAAATCACACGCAATCCAGACGCCGGCGGATACCCTGTAGCAGTCCGGCTCGCCGGCGGTGGCGTCAGCGAAATCGCTACCGCCGGCAAGCCGGGCTGCTACAGGGCATCGCACCATGATTTGCAACACCCGCTATTCTTCCCACCATGACCCCATTCCCGACCCTCACCGCCCTGCCCCACCAGCTAACAACGCCTCAAGTGCGGGATCTGGCGTGGGCGATTCTGTCGCCACCGATGCTGGCCGCCACTGACTGGCCGCAACGTCATCCATTGAGTGGCAGCGACTGGGTCGCCAATCCCCAGGCGCTGGAAGACTTTCTGCGGCGTCTGGATCGGCACGCCAGCGAACTCAGCGAGTGGCTGGCAAAAAGTTCGATACGCCGCCTGGGCCTGTATTACGAGCGCCTCTGGCAGTTTGCAATCGCGCATGCCCCGGACGTTGAGCTGATGGCCGCCAACCTGCCGATCCGCGTCGGTAGCCGTACCCTGGGTGAGCTCGACATCCTGCTGCACGACAGGGACGGCGTTCACCATGTGGAGCTGGCGATCAAGTTTTACCTGGGATTGCACAACAGTGACGGCAGTGACCCCGCACACTGGCTCGGCCCGGGTAGCCATGACCGGCTGGATCTGAAACTTGCGCATTTGCACCAGCATCAACTGCCGATCTCGGCGCGAGAAGAAAGCCGTCAGGCACTGGCGGCGCTCGGTATCGAATCGTTCAGCGCCGAGCTATGGTTGGGCGGTTACCTGTTTTATCCGTGGCAGGGTATCTCTCACCCTCCGCAGGGCGCGCATGCTGAACACCTGCGTGGGCAGTGGTTGCATCAGAAGGATTGGTCAGCCTTCGCCGCTCAATATCCGCAAGCGCGCTGGCAATCACTGCCGCGTCACGCCTGGCTGGCACCGGCACGTTGTGATGACGCCTGGGGCTTGGCGCAATTCGCTGACTGGCTCAGCGAACTCGACCCGATGGCCCAGGCTCAGCTTCTCGTTCGCCTGCGTGAAACGCCCGAAGGATATTGGCAAGAAGCCGAGCGGGTGTTTCTGGTGTCCGATGTGTGGCCGGTGTTGTCCAGATCCGAGGTCATGCCAGAACCTGCCCCACCGGATGTTGCTGGGACAACGGGCCCTTTGTAGCCGTCCGCCTTGCCGGCGGTTGCGCTGTGTCAGTCGATCAGTTGAGCACGGGTCCACTGCCTCCGCCCGCAAGCCGGACGGCTACGGGAATCGAGTCGTTGCAGCGGTTCGAGGTCACAGGCTCAGTCGCAACACCAGCGCCGCCAGCGTGATCAACAACACCGGCAGCGTCAGCACAATACCGACACGCAAGTAATAACCCCAGCCGATGGTCACGCCCTTGCGCGCCAGCACGTGCAGCCAGAGCAAGGTGGCAAGGCTGCCAATGGGGGTGATTTTCGGCCCCAGGTCGCTGCCGATCACGTTGGCGTAGATCATCGCTTCCTGCAGCGGGCCGTGCGCCTGACTGGCATCAATGGACAGCAGCCCGATCAGCACCGTCGGCAGGTTGTTCATCACCGATGAAAGCAACGCGGTGAGTATCCCGGTACCCATGGCCGCGCCCCACAGGCCATGCTCGGCAAAACGGTCCAGCCAGCCGGCCAGATAGGTGGTCAGGCCCTCATTGCGCAGCCCGTACACCACCAGATACATACCCAGCGAGAACACCACAATCTGCCATGGCGCGCCCTTCATCACCTTGCGCGTGGAGATCCTGTGGCCACGGGCGGCGATGCCCAACAGGATCACCGCGCACACCGCCGAGATCGCACTGATCGGAATTCCCAGCGGCTCCAGTGCAAAACAGCCCAGCAACAGAATCCCCAACACCCACCAGCCGGCGATGAACGTGGCGCGGTCATGGATCGCCGACGCCGGCTCGGCCAGTTGCGTGGCGTCGAAGCGCTGCGGGATATCGCGAGCGAAGAACAGCATCAGCACCGCCAGGGTCGCGGCGACGCTGACCAGGTTCACCGGCACCATCACCGAGGCGTAACGGTTGAAGCCGATGCCGAAATAGTCGGCCGACACGATGTTGACCAGATTGGACACCACCAGCGGCAGGCTGGCGGTGTCGGCAATGAAGCCTGCGGCCATGACGAACGCCAGGGTGCTCGCCGGTGAAAATCGCAGCGCCAGCAGCATCGACATGACGATGGGCGTGAGTATCAGCGCGGCACCGTCATTGGCGAAGAGCGCCGAAACCAGCGCGCCGAGCAACACGATAAAAGCGAACAGCCGGCGACCATGGCCCTTGCCCCAGCGCGCGACATGCAGGGCAGCCCAGTTGAAAAACCCGGCCTCATCGAGCAACAGACTGATGACGATCAACGCGATGAAGGTGCCAGTGGCATTCCAGATGATGTGCCACACCTGCGGGATATCCGCCGGGTGCACCACGCCGCACAGTAACGCCAGCACCGCGCCGAACGTCGCACTCCAGCCAACGCCCAGACCTTTGGGCTGCCAGATCACCAGCGTAATCGTGATCAGGAAGATCAGGGCGGCTGTGAGCATCAGCGCTTGGTTCTCGGCAGCAGGATGGCGAGGATGCCCAGCAGCGGCAGGAACGAGCACAGGGTGTAGACGTAGACGATGCCGTGAAGGTCTGCCAGATGCCCCAACAGTGCGGCGCCAATGCCGCCGAAGCCGAACATCAGGCCGAAGAAGATCCCGGCGATCATGCCGACATTGCCCGGCACCAGCTCCTGGGCATAGACCACGATGGCGGAAAACGCAGAGGCCAGGATGAAGCCGATGATCACGCTGAGCACGCTGGTCCAGAACAGGTCCGCATAGGGCAGCGCGAGTGTGAATGGCGCAGCGCCGAGGATCGAGAACCAGATCACTGCCTTGCGCCCGATTCTGTCGCCGATTGGCCCGCCGAAGAACGTGCCCGCCGCCACCGCGCCCAGGAACAGGAACAGGTGCAACTGCGAGCTGGCCACCGAAAGGTCAAAGCGCTCGATCAGGTAGAAGGTGAAATAGCTGGTGATGCTGGTCATGTAGAAGAACTTGGAGAACACCAGAAACGCCAGCACAGCCAGGGCTGCGGTGACCCGGGTCTTGGAAAGACCGTGAGTCGCGGCCTGGCCGGCCTTGAGTTTGAACAGCGCCAGATGGCCCTTGTACCAGCGACTGATGGCGTACAGCAGACCGACCGAAAACAGCGCGAACAGTGCGAAGTAGGCGACGTGCCCCTGGCCGAACGGAATGATGATCGCTGCAGCCAGCAAGGGTCCGAACGCCGATCCGCTGTTGCCGCCCACCTGGAACGTCGACTGCGCCAGGCCGAAGCGTCCGCCAGAGGCCAGCCGGGCGATACGCGACGCCTCGGGGTGGAAGGTCGAGGAGCCGATACCGATCAGCGCGGAGGCCAGGAGGATCATCGGGAAACTGCCCACGGTGGACAGCATCAGCACACCGATCAAGGTGCAGATCGAGCCCACCGGCAACACCAGCGGGTTGGGATGACGATCGGTGTAGTAACCGACCCAAGGCTGCAACAGCGAGGCGGTGATCTGGAATGTCAGAGTAATCAGGCCGACCTGGGTAAAGGTCAGCCCGTAGTTCTCCTTGAGCATCGGATAGATCGACGGCAGTACCGACTGGATCAGGTCGTTGATCAAATGGGCCAGGGCCACCGCACCAATGATGCGCATGACCAGCGGACTGGATTGAGGGGTTGCGGAAGTCGCGGCGCTAGGGCTGGTGACGGCCATCAGGTTCATCCATCGAACGTTTGATGTGCCGCGCGCAAATCATTGCAAAAGATTTCAGCGGCACAAGGGGCCGTCAATGTGCCATTTTTTGGGGCGGTGGTGCCATATTTTGTTGCGATGCCACCGCTGCAGATCCATCGCATCCCTGTGTAGGACTGAACTTGCTCGCGATAGCGGCCACATCCGTTGCTGACGTTTATCGCGAGCAAGCTCACGCCTACAGGGCGTGTTTCATCAAGCCACAGGCTGCATCAGCGATTGCGGCCGTAATGACCCTTGAACCTCATGCAATGACACTTTCGAGGTTTCCGGCAATGCCAGGCCGCCCGCCAGCGCCAGCAAGGCAATGGCGATCAGATAAAACGCCGGGGACAGATTGCTGCCCGTCTGGCTGATCAACCAGGTCGCCATCAACGGTGCGGTACCGCCAAAGATGGTGTAGGCCATGTTGTAGGTGATTGCCGAGGCGGTGTAACGGGTGCGCGTCGGAAAGGTTTCCGAGAGCAGTGCGGCGGTGACCACCCCGCACAGCACCGCGCCCACCGCCAGCAGCATCACACCGATGATCGAGGCGACGAATGATCCGGAACTGGCCATCAGGAATGACGGATACACCACGACGATCAGCAGGACGCAGGTACTGATCACCGTGACACGTCGCCCGACCCTGTCGGAAAACGCTCCGGCCACCGGACAGATCGCCGCAGCGAACACCAGCGCGATCAGCGACACCAGCAAGGCAGTCGCACGGCTCAGGCCACCGGCCACTTGCAGGTACGTCGCAAAGTAGGTGGTGAACATATAGAACGACAGCGCCGTCAGTGAGACGAATGCGCCCAGACAGCAGATCGCCGCACCGTGGTTGCGCAGTGTCTCCTTGAGTGGCGAGTGAGCCACCGCATGTTCTTGGGTGACTGCCTGAAACGCCGGGGTCTCATCCAGCTTCCAGCGCAGGTAAAGGCCAACCAGGCCCAACGGCGCTGCCACCAGGAACGGCAGGCGCCAGCCCCAGCTGCTCATGGCTTCGACCGAGAGCGATGCCTCCAGCGCATAGGCGAAAATCGCTGCGCCGGCAAAGGCCGAAAAGGTCGAAACCGGAACGAAACTGCCGTACCAGGCGCGTTTGTCACGGGGTGCGTGTTCCATCAGATAGGCGCAGGCGCCGGCGTACTCGCCCCCGGCCGAGAAGCCCTGGGCACAACGGATGATGGTCAGCAGGATCGGCGCCGCCACGCCGATGGCCGCATAAGTGGGCAGCAGACCGATGATCGTGGTGGCGCCCGCCATCAGCAGGATGGTGAACGCCAACGTGCGTTTGCGACCGATCCTGTCGCCCAGCATGCCGAAGAACACGCCGCCCAGAGGACGAAAGGCAAACGCGACGGCGAATACGGCAAAGGTCTTGAGCAATGCTGCGCTGGCGTCGCCACTGGGGAAAAACTGTTGGGCAATGGTGGTGGCGAGAAAGCCGTAGACCGCGAAGTCGAACCATTCGACGAAGTTGCCAATGGCCGCTGCAACGATGACTTTTTTCAAAGTGGCAGGATCGACCTGCTCAAGGGACGGAGTCGTCATGCAAACCTCGGCGCGCGTAGGGAAGATCCGATTATCGGCACAGCGCCTGAGCCGCCTCACTCCAGAAGTGTCGCCGACGTACTCAGGACCGACCTGTCGGAGTGTCTGGATCGCAGGATCTGTGCCAGCCTCTGGTGCAGTCGCTATAACTGCAGCGGATGTGCTTCTGCCCGCAGGGCGATAGAAATCGGCGCTTCTGCCCGCAGGGCGTAGGAGTCCACAGGGGGGGCGCTCCACCTTGCCGACGATCTGGCGCGAAGCGCCAGCAAACACCGCGAGCGCTATACACCTGACCCACCGAGCCGTCTGGTTCTACTGCCGGTACCCGGCAGATCGCGGGACAAGCCACGCTCCCACGGCCTTCGGCCAGCATCAAAAGCACGCGGCGACAGATTTCTTTGCTTCAGCCGCAGGTCGTCAGATGTGGATCGCCTCTGCCCGGAGGGCGTGGGAGTCAGCCGGGGTGGCGCTCCACCTTGCCGACGATCTGGCGCGAAGCGCCAGTAAACACTGCGAGCGCTATACACCTGACCCACCGAGCCGCCTGATTCACTGCCTGTGCCCGGTAGATCGCTGGCAAGCCGAGCTCCTAGGGCCTCCAGCATCAAAAGCAACCGCGCGACAGCGGTCAATCGTTTCCAAGGGGATGGGTGTTGCCCTGCCGCTCACCTTGCAGGCCGCCGGTGTGAACGAAGATCAGCCGCATGCCTTTGGCAAACCGCCCAGCCATCACCGCTTGCCTGAGCGCCAGCAATGCCTTGCCGGTATAGAGCGGTTCAAGGGGCACACCGCTCTCTTGCTCGCTGGCGGCGATGAACGCCAGCAAATCATCATCGACTTTGGCGAACCCACCACGGCTGGCATCGAATAGCTGATATCGGGGGTTGTCCAGGGGACCGAGGATGTCCGCGACGTTGCCAGCAATTCCATGCCCCTCGGGCAGCGCCATGGCCCCGTATACCGGGCGCAGCCCCTCTTCGGCCAGGACCAGCCCGGCCAATGTGGTACCGGTTCCGCAGGCCAGCCACCAGCCGTGATAATCCTCCCACCCCAACGTGCCGAGTTGCCTGCGCACTTGACTGACGATGTCGGCGCAGCCCAGCGCGCCATCCAGCCCGCCACCGCCCTCGGGGATCGGATACAGCCGCGGATAGCGCTCACGCCAGGGCAGCCAGAAACCCGCTTCATGGCGCGCGCGATAGCCTGCGTAACCCAGCCAGTGCAACTGCATGCCGAAGGCCTGCAAATCCAGCACAGTGGGTGTCTGGACAGGATGCCCGCGCAACAGGCCGACGGTGCAAAAGCCGAACCGCTTGCCCGCCGCAGCAAGGGCGTGGAGGTGATTGGAATGCGCGCCGCCGAGGCTGATCACGCCCTCGGCGCCAGCCTGCCTGGCCGCCGCGAGATGGTGGGTGAGCTTGAACCACTTGTTGCCGCTGATGAGAGGATCGATCAGGTCAAGCCGCAGGACGGCGACGTCAATGCCCGCCTGACGCAGCCAGGCGAGATTGAGGGGATGCAGTGGTGCGCAAGGGAGCATGGAGGTATCAGGACGAGACAAGAAGGCGCCAGTCTATCACCGCCCTTTGCCGTAACCGGCTCCCTGTAGCAGTCCGGCTTGCCGGCGGTGGCGTTCGTAAGTCGCTACCGCCGGCAAACGGAACGCCGCTCGGCCATGCTACAGGGCAATCATCGCGCACCAAGCATGGCGCTCAATTCCCGGAAAGGGGTAAAGCGGCGCTTACAGCTGCGCCGCCAGGCGCGAGCCCTGATCAATCGCCCGCTTGGCATCGAGCTCCGCCGCCACGTCCGCACCGCCAATCAGGTGTACGCTCTGCCCGCCCGCTTGCAGCCCGTCGTACAGTTCGCGCAGCGGATCCTGGCCTGCGCAGATGACCACGTTGTCCACCGGCAGCAACTTCTCTTCGCCATCGGCGCCGATCCGCACATGCAGTCCCGCGTCATCGATTTTCAGGTATTCGACGCTGTTGAGCATCTGCACCTGTTTGTTCTTCAACCCCGTGCGGTGAATCCAGCCGGTGGTCTTGCCCAGGCCGTCGCCGACCTTGGAAGTCTTGCGCTGCAGCAGGAATACTTGACGCGCCGGGGCATGGGGATGCGCCTTGATCCCGGCCACACCGCCCCGCGCTGTGAGCGAACCGTCGATACCCCACTCCTCCCAGAACGCATCACGATCCAGACTGGTGGCCACGCCCTCGTGCACCAGGAACTCGGAGACGTCGAAGCCGATGCCGCCCGCGCCGATCACCGCCACCGACTTGCCAACGGGCTTGCGCCCCAGAATCACGTCCAGGTAGTTCAGCACTTTGCCATTGTCGATGCCTGGGATCGCCGGCATGCGCGGCGCAATGCCGGTGGCCAGAATCACTTCGTCGTAACCCTTGCCCAGCAGGTCGTCGACCGAGACGCGGGTGTTCAAACGGACCTCGACACCGGTGGTCTGCAACTTGCGAGCGAAGTAGCGCAGGGTTTCATAGAACTCTTCCTTGCCCGGAATGCGCTTGGCAATGTTGAACTGGCCACCGATTTCGCTGGCCGAATCGAACAGCGTCACCTGGTGCCCGCGTTCGGCGGCGACGGTCGATGCCGCCAGTCCGGCCGGCCCTGCGCCGATCACGGCGATCTTCTTGATGTGGGTGACCGGCAGGTAATTGAGCTCGGTTTCGTGGCAGGCGCGCGGGTTGACCAGGCAACTGGTGAGCTTGCCGCCGAAGGTGTGGTCCAGACAGGCCTGGTTGCAGCCGATGCAGGTGTTGATCTCATCGCCACGACCGGCGGCTGCCTTGTTGATGAAGTCGGGGTCAGCCAGGAACGGCCGTGCCATGGACACCATGTCCGCGTCGCCTTCGGCCAGCACCTGCTCGGCCACTTGCGGGGTGTTGATGCGGTTGGTGGTGATCAAGGGGATCGATACCGAGCCGCGCATCTTGGCCGTGACCTTGGCAAAAGCAGCGCGCGGCACCTTGGTGGCGATGGTCGGGATACGCGCTTCGTGCCAGCCGATGCCGGTGTTGATCAAGGTCGCGCCGGCCTGCTCGATGGCCTTGGCCAGCTGCACCACTTCTTCCCAGGTGCTGCCGCCTTCGATCAGATCGAGCATCGACAGGCGATAGATGATGATGAAGTTCGGACCCACGGCTTCACGCACCCGACGCACGATGTCCACCGGCAGACGCATGCGGTTCTCGTAGCTGCCCCCCCAGCGGTCGCTGCGGTGGTTGGTATGGGCAACCAGAAACTGATTGATGAAATAACCTTCCGAGCCCATGATTTCGACGCCGTCGTATTCGGCGGTCTGGGCCAGAGTGGCGCAGGTCACGAAGTCCTGGATCTGCTGCTCTATGCCCTCTTCGTCCAGTTCTTTGGGCTTGAAAGGGTTGATCGGCGCCTGAATAGCACTGGGTGCGACCTGCTTGGGGCTGTAGGCGTAGCGCCCGGCGTGGAGAATCTGCATGCAGATCTTGCCGCCCGCTTCATGCACCGCCTTGGTGACGATGCGATGCTTGTCGGCTTCTTCAGCCGTCGTCAGCTTCGCCGCCCCGGAATACACGCCACCTTCAACGTTCGGCGCGATGCCGCCGGTGACCATCAGGCCAACGCCGCCACGCGCCCGCTCGGCAAAGTACGCCGCCATGCGTTCGAATCCGCCGGGCTTTTCTTCCAGGCCAGTGTGCATGGAACCCATCAGGCTGCGGTTGCGCAGCGTGGTGAATCCCAGATCAAGCGGAGCCAGCAAATGCGGGTAGTGAGCGGCGGCCATACAAAACTCCATCGAACATCATCACGGGGACGCGAGCACTCTGTGGTGCCCGTCGCTTCAGGGACTCTAACCATAGCCCCTGTTCATGACGCAGACAGTAAACAGCCTGACGGTCACGCTCAATGATCAAAACTGACAAGTTAATGACCCAAACGTGCAGCAGCGCCGCCATACCGAGACCTTCCAGGCCGCCCTGTAAAGTCCTATGCAGCCGGCGCTGACCCATTCGCGGCGGCCTCAGTGATGGCTGGCGACGAACTGCCGGAAGCGCTCGGTGGGCAACCCTTCGAACAGTTCATCGGGGGTGCCCTGTGCATCAATGAGGCCTTCGGCCATGAACACCACCCGATTGGACACATGACGGGCGAAACCCATTTCGTGGGTCACCACCAACATGGTCCTGCCCTCCTCGGCCAGCGAGCGCATCACACGCAGCACCTCGCCGACCAATTCTGGGTCCAGGGCGGAAGTGGGTTCGTCGAACAGCATCACCTGCGGATTCATCGCCAGCGCGCGGGCAATGGCCACGCGTTGCTGCTGGCCGCCGGAAAGGTGCGCCGGGTAATAGTCACGGCGGTCGTACAGGCCGACCTTGTGCAACAGTTGCTCGGCCTGCTCGACACATTCGGCACGCGAGCGCTTGAGGACCCGCATCGGGCCCTCGATGATGTTTTGCAGCACGGTCATGTGCGACCACAGGTTGAAGCTCTGGAAGACCATGCCCAGCTTGCTGCGCATCGCCTCGACCTGACGGGTATTGCTGGGCAGCAGGTGGCCGCGGGCGTGCTGCTTCATCTCGATGACTTCACCGTCCAGCACGATGCGACCTGCATCCGGTGACTCCAGCAGGTTGATGCAGCGCAGGAACGTACTCTTGCCCGAGCCGCTGGCGCCGAGGATGGAGATCACATCGCCTCGGTGAGCATCCAGCGAAATACCCTTGAGCACCTGGACCGAGCCAAACGACTTGCAGATGTTGCTGACCGACAAAGCAGCCTCGATGTTCTGATTCATGATGAGCTCCGCTGCTATCAAAGGGATGGAGGCGTTTGTGGGACCGCTGTGGCCGCACGCGGGGTGGGCCGTTCGCGCAGGTGCGGCGAAAGCTGGAACTCGAGCCACGACATGACGCGCACGATCAGGAAATTCAGGACCAGATAAATCAGCGCGGCACAGAGGAAGACTTCCATGGTGCGGTAAGTGCGCTGAATGATCTGCTGGGCGATACCGGTGACATCCCACACCGTAACCAGACTGGCGATTGCAGTGGATTTGACCATCAGCACCGCTTCGGTCGAATAGGACGGCAGCGCCTGGCGCAGGGTGACCGGACCGATCACGCGCCAGAGCAAGGTCCAGCGGCTCATGCCGACCGCAAGCCCGGCTTCGATCTGCCCCTGGGGAACGCTCTGCAGACCGCCACGGATGATTTCGGCGGTGTAGCCGGCGGTGCACATCGCCAGCGCCACGACGGCACAGCCATAAGGCGAGCGCAGGATTTCCCACATGAAACTGCTGCGGATCGCGCTGAACTGCCCCAGCCCGTAATAGATAAGAAACATCTGAACCAGCAGCGGCGTGCCGCGAAACAGCATGATGTAGAAGCGCGCCGGGTAACTGAGAAACGGCCAGCGACTGACGCGCATCGCCACGACCCCCAACGACAGCAGCAGGCCCAGGGAAAGACTGGAGAAAAACAGACTCAGGGTGGTGGGCAGCGCCGCCAGCAGCTTGAGCATCGTGTCACTGAGAAAGGCAAAATCGATCATCAGGGTTCCCCTTCTCAGGAATTCGGTGCGCGGCGCTGGGTGCGCCGTACGCGGGTTTCGGCCATATGGAACAGACGCCCGGACAGCCCGGTGAGGACCAGGTAACAGGCGCCGCCGACGATGTAAAAGGTGAAGTACTGGCGAGTGGAGCCTGCCGCCACCTGGCTTGCGCGCATCAATTCGACCAGGCCAATCACGGAAATCAGCGCCGAGTCCTTGAGGGTCATTTGCCAGACGTTACCCAGGCCCGGCAGCGCATAACGCCAGACTTGCGGGATCAGCACGCGCCTGACACGCATCGACCAGGTCATGCCGATGGCCAGGGCCGCCTCAAGCTCACCCTTGGCCACAGCCAGAAACGCGCCTCGATAGACCTCGGCCTGGTAAGAGCCGGAAATCAGCCCCACGGCCAGCGCTCCGACCAGGAATGGCGGCGTGTCGACGAAGCCTTCGCCGCCGAACCAGTGGTTTATCGCGCCCATCACACTGGCGCCGCCGAAATAGAACAGGTAAATCACCAGCAACTCGGGAATGCCGCGAAACAGGATCGAGTAGATATCGCCCAAGTAGCGAAACAGCCGGCGGTGGGAGAGTTTCGCAGCGGCCACCGCGCTGCCGGCGACTGCCCCCACCAACAGCGCCGTCAAGGTAAGTAACACGGTCATGCCGGCAGCCTTGAGCAGGGCCATGCCCCACCCGGTGTCGCCGAAACTGAGCAGCTGTAAGAGATCCATAGCGTTTTTCCTGCCGTGAACAGTGTAACGACTGGTGCCTGGCGACACCGCCCAACTCATACATACTTGTCTTTACAAGCATATGCAATTTGACTGCCAGATTTCTCCTGACCTCGAGTCAATGGCCCGGCAAGCCCTTTGTTCAGGCGTTCAGGCGCAGATAAGGTTCACCCTCGGGGCAGGAAAAAACCCTGACCAGACGACCCGATGCGCGCAAGGGCGCGTCACGCTGGGGCGCGGAGAAACACCCGGCACAATCGGGGTGCGTCGCGCTGTAACAACACAGGTCAGGCGCTGCCGAGCAACTCGATCAGGCTCTGCACGTTCGGCCGCTGGCGTTTTTCCACCGGCACGAAGGCGCAATAAGGGTGCCCGAGCGGCAGGAAGCTGGCCGACAGCACGATCAGACGTCCGGCCGCCAGATCGGCCTGAGCGATGAGTTTCTGCCCCAGCGCAATACCGCATCCCAGCTTCGCCAGGGTGATCGACAGACTCGACAACCCGGAACGCCGTCCCAACGCTGGATCTGGCGCCGGCTGCCCGATCTCGCTGGCATACCAGTCACTCCAGGTCGGATGTGAGGCGTAGTTGGGCCCCCACTGGGTATGGATGAACAGGCTCTGGTGGATACGAGTAAGGTCGAAATCACTGTTGCCGTGGCGATACCAGAGTTCAGGCGCGCAAAGCGGCACGACCTGGTCGTGTACCAGAGGGATCGCCTCCAGCGTGGGGTAGTGGTAGTCGCCGTAGCTGACGCGGATGTCGACATCATGCCGGGCCAGATCAACCGGATCATCCTCGACCCGCACGTCCACCGAGAGCTGGGGGTAGCTTTCAAGCAAGGCAGCGAGCCTTGGGGCCAACCAGACTTCGGCCAACGAGAACGGGACACTGACGATCAGCCGCGTGCGCATCTCGCCTTCAAGCAGGCGAACGGTCATCGCGGCTATATCGTCCAGCGCCCGGGAGGTCTGCGGATAGATCGCAAGGCCAGCATCGGTCAGCGAGAGCCGGTTGCCGCTGCGCACGAACAGCTTCTTGCCGAAGTAATCCTCAAGGTGGCGCACCTGCTGGCTGACCGCTGCGGCAGACACCCCCAGTTCCTTCCCCGCCGCAACGAAGCTCGCCAGGCGCGCAGCCACTTCGAAGGTTCTCACGGCATTGAGCGGCGGTAGCCTCTTCATCTGTGCTTCCTTAAGTTTTACTGGGGGAAGGCTAACAATTTTTGCCGTTGTTACGAAGATTTTCTCAGGTTAGGTTGGTCATACACCTATTTGGAGGGCCGACATGAACACCGTGATCAATCTGCAGCGCTATCCGCTGGACCGTGAAGGCAGCGAGCAATGGCACACCCTGGTCGACCACGCTCGCGCAGCGCTGGCCCGCAACGGCATGTTCAGTCTTGAGGAGTTCATCCTCGAGGAAGAAGTGCGTCTGGCCGCGCAGCAGATTCAACCGATCATGGACGCCGAATCCCACACCCATAAGCGCTCGCATAACATTTATTTCAAACCGCAGATCCCGGAACTGCCGGCTGATCATCCGGCATTGAAGCAGGTCGAAACGGTGAGCCACACCCTGTGCGCCGATCAACTCAGGGGCAGTCTCGTCACTGCAGTCTATGAGTACCCGCCGTTGCTGGCGTTTCTCAGCGCGGTCATGGAAAAACCGGCCCTGTATGTCATGGCTGATCCATTGGCTCGGGTGAATGTGATGAGCTACCGCGAGGGCGAAACCCTGAACTGGCATTTCGATCGCTCGGAATTCACCACCACCCTGATGCTTCAGGCGCCCGATGAAGGCGGCGAATTCGAGTACCGCAGCGACCTGCGCACCGCCGACAACCCTAACTACGCAGGCGTCGCCGAGCTTTTGCACGGGCGTGATTCCCTGGTGCAGAAACTTCGGCTGCGTGCTGGCACACTGAACGTGTTTCGTGGGAAAAATACCGCGCACCGGGTGACACCCGTCCGCGGTCAGCGCGAACGCATGGTGGCGGTGTTCTCGTACTATGAAAAACCCGGGGTGATGTTTACCCCAGAAGAGCAGACAGGCTTCTACGGACGCGCATCACGACTGACCTCTGCAGACACAGCGGCATAATAATAACGACTGATTCGCAGCTTTTGATCTAGCTTGACCCTGCCAGTCTTTTTTCTAAATCAGATGGGGAAACACATGGGCCACACCTACCACCTCAGCAAGAGAATCCTCGCCTGTGCGGCGCTCGGCGCCAGCCTGGTATTTGGCACAGCGGCGTTCGCCAAGGACTGGTCCTCGGTTCGGGTTGCCACGGAGGGAGCGTACGAACCCTGGAACATGACCCTGCCCAGTGGTGAAATTTCCGGCTTCGAGCCTGAGCTGCTCAAGGATGTCTGCGCCAGGATCAAGATCGAGTGCAAACTCCAGGCCCAGGACTGGGACGGTATGATCGCAGGTCTGAACGCCGGTAAATTCGACGTGCTGATGGACGCCATCGTCATTACCCCGGAGCGCGAAGCAGTCATCGCATTCTCCAAACCCTACGCCAATACACAGGCCGTGTTCGCCAGTGCCGATCCGAAGCTGATCGCCAGCATGCCGAGCAACGAAATCATCAAGCTCAGCGGCG
The DNA here is from genome assembly GCF_044900785.1 of Pseudomonas sp. NPDC087358. Lineage (NCBI taxonomy): Bacteria > Pseudomonadati > Pseudomonadota > Gammaproteobacteria > Pseudomonadales > Pseudomonadaceae > Pseudomonas > Pseudomonas sp. NPDC087358. The sequence goes on along the minus strand of NZ_JBJDOA010000012.1, from coordinate 3,925 downwards.
ACGCCAGCGCCGACAAGGCGGCCATCGACAAGATGAAGGCGCTGGTCAAAGGCAAGACACTGGGCATCCAGTCCGGCACTGCCTACACCGAGTTCGTCGAGAAAAACTTCAGGGACATCGCCACCATTCGCGAATACAAGAAATCCGGCGAGCACATGATGGACCTGAACGCCGGCCGCATCGACTTTGCCTTCGATGACGTGACCTTCTTCACCTCGGCGCTAGACAACCCCGACAACAAAGGCGTGCAAATGATTGGTCCGAAGATCGGCGGCACGATCTGGGGTCCGGGCGAGGCGCTGGGCTTCCGAAAAGCCGATAACGATCTGCGCGAGAAATTCAACGGTGCGCTGACCGCGGCCCTGGAAGACGGGACCGTCAAGCGCCTCTCGGAAAAATGGTTCAAGGCCGATATCAGGCCTTGATGCCGAGCCTCTGATGCTGGAACAGCCACTGTCTTCGTACAGTGGCTGTGTTGCCTGTGGGCTACGATCAGCCGCATCGGCTGGCACAACCGGATCGCCCGCCGCCACGCTCGAATTATCGTCACACCGTTGTTTTGTCGTATCCTGCCCGCCTCCCGCTACCGTATGACCTTTTTCATCAGGGCTGTCACCCATCTCCCATGCGCAAAGTTCTTGGCACTCTCACCGCAGTGGTACTGGCGATTCTTCTCGTCAGTTACGCCCTGTGGACGAGCAAGCGTCATGTCGGACACTACCTCACCGATCTGCGCATTCAGGTGGTCATCAACGATGGCCAGCCGGGCGGGCGCGGTAACTTGCTGGGCATCCAGCCCGAGCTGTTTCCCTCCGACTATTCAAGCGTCAAGCGTTTGCACCGCAAGCTCGCGGCCTATCTGGAGCAGGCCCGCGAACGTGGCCTGATCAACGACAAGACGATTGTCGTGCTGCCTGAGCACATCGGCACCTGGCTGTTTGCGGTGGATGAAAAAGCGCAGTTCTATCAGGCGTCCACCATCGAAGAAGCCATGAACTGGCTGTCGTTCAGCAACCCGCTGCTGTTCTTCGATGCGCTGCTGCACGCCCGGGGTGAAAGCCGTCTGGACGATGCGCATTTGCGCATGAAGGCACGCAGCATGGCGCAGGACTACCAGAACGTTTTCGGCGGGCTGGCCAAGGAGTTCGGGGTGACGCTGGTGGCAGGTTCCATTGTGCTGCCGGGACCTGAGGTTCGCGATGGACAACTGCAGCCCGGCAAGGGTGCGCTGTATAACAGCAGTGTGGTGTTCGGTCATGACGGGCTGCCGATAGGCCAGCCTCAACGACAGCTGTTCCCCTCCTGGTATCAGCGCAGCTATATCCGCTCCGGCAAGGATGCGCCGCTCAATGTCATCGATACACCGGCCGGTCGCCTGGCCACGCTGATCGGCAGTGACAGCTGGTATCCGGAAAACTATCGGCGCTTGAATGACAGCGGCGCCGAACTGATCGCCGTACCGGCTTTTGTTGCCGGCAATGGCAGTTGGTCGCAACCTTGGCGCAGTGACAAGCACCAGACGCTGGCGACTCATCTGCAGGCGGGTCCCGAGCCCCTGACTGAAGGCCAGGCCTGGCAGCGATTGACCCTGGCCCCGATCAGCAACGCCAAGGCCGGAATCAGCGTGTTCATGCGCGGCCAGTTCTGGGATCAAGGCAGCGCCGGGCACAGTTTTGCCAGCCGCAGCGGTCAGAGCATCGCCGAACACTCGATCAGCGCAACCCCCAAAGGCGCCCGGCCCGGGCATGGGGCGCGCTTGATCAACCTCTGGTTGTGACGGTGAATCCGCCTCGAGTGCGTCTGGGTGATCTATCGGTCGGCTTCGTGCATAGCCTGGCCGACGCTGTGCACAGTCTCGGCCACGACCCACTGCCGATGCTTGAACAATTCGGGCTGGATACCGCCCGCTTGGCCGAGGCCGGGGCACGTCTGTCGATACCGCGCTATATGCGCCTGGGCCATGCGGCGATTCAGCTGACCCATACGCCTGGGCTGGGGTTGCGCATGGGCCAGTTGAGCCGCTTGAGCCAGGCGGGCCTGGCCGGGATCACCGCTGCGCAGGCGCCAACCGTGCGCGAAGCGGCGCGGACGTTGATTCGCTTCCAGGCCCTGTACGGTTCCAACTATCGCGGGCAGTCGAGCTTTCACGAGGACAGCGACGGCGCCTGGCTGCGCTTCTATTCCATCAGCCCATACAACGACTACAACCGCTTCGTGGTGGATTCGATACTCGCCGGATGGCTGCATCAACTGTCGACACTGGCGGGCACGCAGCTGATGGCCGAGCGGATCGAGATCGAGTTCGACGCGCCAGACTACGCCGCTGAGTATGTGCCGTTGAGTCAGCATCCGGTGAGTTTTGCGGCGAGTGTCAATCAACTGCGCCTGAGCCAGCCAAGTCTCGGGTTACGCAACCCCGATCACGTGCCCAGTACCTGGCGACACCTGCTGCAACTGTGTGAAACAGAGCTTGAGCAACTGACGCGTACCCGCAGCCTGCGTGAGCGCATCACTCAATTGCTGGGACCCTTGTTGAATGGCGGGCGGGAGCCGGATCTGGAGGAAGTGGCAGCACGACTGAAACTGCCGACCTGGACCTTGCGCCGTAAACTTGCCGAGGAAGGGACGCGCTTTCGGGCCATTTTGAATGACACGCGTCGAGATCTGGCGATGACCTACATCCGGGACACGGAGCTGGCGTTCGGGGAAATTGCCTACCTGCTGGGTTTTGCATCGGCCGAAGCCTTTCAACGCGCCTTCAAACGCTGGAACGGCCAGACCCCCGGGGAGTTCCGCCGCAGCCAACGTCATTCAGCCTGAACGGCCGTCCTACAACTCGGTGGCGTCGTCGGCAGGTTCCACCGGGTCGAGTTCGTAAGCCTGATATTCCAGTAGTTCTTCTTGATAGTCGTCCATCACTCATGCCCTCATGGCTGGTTTCTTTCGTTTCGCTAGGCTTTTTGTCTGTCGTTTCAGCGACGTGTTTCACTGACCACGGCCTTCACCCTAAAGTGCCCTGATGAAGGAAAAATGAAGGCTGGTTGAACAATAGACGAGGCGAGCCCGGAAAAATTTTCCGGCACATCCCTGTCAAGGCTCTGGGGCGGGATCCGTGGCCGCGATCTGAATATTTAGCTCAAGAAAAAAGTTCGTGCAAGTGGTCAGGAAAATCTTCATTGGCGTCGGCGGCACACCCCACTCAGAGGCGGACCTGCAGCAGCCGCCTTGCTGGTACCAACGATCTTCAGCAGGCCACTGCTGCAGCCGGACTGCTGCAGTGCGCATACAACACGCTTGACGCCACGGGACTGCTCGCCATAGTCTTCAGGCCATGAACCTAACCCAGCGCTTCTTCGGCCAGATAATTATTACCGCCATTCCAGTCATGGCGGGTTAGCCGACGTTTGCACCCAACCCGCCCTAGAGGCGGGTTTTTTCTTTCTGTCTCCCGGGCTACGAACCTCGAACCAGGAGTCAGACATGATCATCATCCGCACCTCCCTCGCCGCTCGTTCGCCACGCCTGATCATCGCCGCCGAATCGACGAGGCCGACACGATGAATCAGATGCTCGATGGCACGCTGCTCAATGGCGATCTGCTGAACTACTACGTCAAGAAAATCCTCACCTCGCGCGTCTACGACGTCGCCGTGGAAACCCCGCTGCAAGGCGCCCGTCAGTTGTCCGAGCGCCTTGGCAATCAAGTGTTGCTCAAGCGTGAAGACCTGCAACCGGTGTTCTCCTTCAAGATTCGCGGCGCCTACAACAAGCTGGCGCAGTTGAGCGCTGAAGAACTGGCGCGTGGCGTGGTCACCGCATCGGCGGGCAACCACGCCCAGGGGCTGGCGCTGGCGGCGAAGACCCTGGGGGTCAAGGCGACCATCGTGATGCCCAAGACCACCCCGGAGATCAAGGTCGAGGGCGT
>NZ_JBJDOA010000011.1:73036-197622 GCF_044900785.1 Pseudomonas sp. NPDC087358 | reverse complement strand
TGCCTGACACACCGCATTGGCCGATTTTACTGCCGCTTCGCAGCAGATCGCGGGACAAGCCACGCTCCCACGCCCTCCGGGCAGAAGCGAGTGTGGTGACAGCAACCACCCGGCATATCGGTTGTTTTTGGGCTGACCCGGTTGCTTCTGATTCTGGCCCCAGGCCCGTAGGAGCGGGCTTGCCCCGCGAGCTGCCGGGAACCGGCAGTAAAACCTGAGAACGCCGTATGCCTGACACAGCGCGTTGGCCGATTTTACTGCCGGTTCCCGGCAGATCGCGGGACAAGCCACGCTCCTACGCCCTCCGGGCAGAAGCGAGTGTGGTGACAGCAACCACCCGGCATATCGGTTGTTTTTGGGCTGACCCGGTTGCTTTTGATACTGGCCGCAGGCCCGTAGGAGCAGGCTTGCCCCGCGAGCTGCCGGGCACCGGCAGTAAACCTGAGAACGGCGCATGCCTGACACACCGCGTTGGCCGGTTTTACTGCCGCTTCGCAGCAGATCGCGGGACAAGCCGGACTGCTACAGGATAGGCAGCAGCTGCGTCGACCTGTTGAAAGCCAGGTTATTGCTCACCGCAGCTTTCGGCAACCAACTCATTGCGCCGGAGCCGCCTCAGGCGCGGGGGTTGTCTCGGGCGCGGAGGTTGTCTCGGGCGTTGGAGCCGGGGCAGGCTCGACCGGGGCAACTGACTCAGCCTTCACCGGCTCAGGCTCGACCGGCGCCGGCATGGGTTCACTGCTTTGCTCAGGGCTACTCGCCGGCTGAGTGGTCGGCGTGGCCAATGGTGGTGGCACTGCCGCAGGCGCAGGGTCTGCGGCTTGCGCCGGCTTCTGCTCGGTCAGCGCTGCTGCCTTGGCGGCTGGCGCAGGCTCGGGCATGCCCAGGTCAGTCTTGGGCTTTTCTTCGATATGCGCAGCTTTCTTCACTTCAGGTGGCAGGAAGTTTTCCACCAGGGTGAAAAAGCGATCATAGAATTTGGAGGACGCTACCGTTTCACTGGCAACCTTGACCATCGAATCGTCCGTGGAGCCAATCGGCATCGACAACGAACCCAGCACACCGACCCCCAGACTCGCCGAATTGTTCACCTTCTTCAGCGCGTAGCGATCCTGCAGGGCGTTGGCGAACATGGTGGCTTTGCCGTCGGCGCTGCCGTCAGCGGCACAGACCACACTGAAGCTGATCTCCATGTGAGTCTCGCCGGTCTGCTGGAAGCTCTTGTGTCCGCTGATCATCTTCGGATCGCTGCTGGTGATGATGTATCCCTGACTCAACAGCGCGCGCCGAGCGGCTTCGCAGGTTGCCGAATCCGACACGGGATAAGTCCGAGAGAACGTCCCTGCGTCGTCGAAGTTCTCATGCTCGTAGACAGCCTGCTTCTTTGACGAGCAGCCTGCGGCGGCCAGCAGGGCGAGCGCCCAGCACGCGGTACGAAAGCTCAGTAATTTAGACATCAAACATCCTGGGGAAAAGGTCAACAGAACAGTGGACCGGAGAAAACGCCGGTAAGTCTGCAACAAGGCTCGCGCCGGATCAACGCAGAGTTTGCATGGGTGTCGGTACATCCTGCTTTATTCGGCGAGCGATCAATGCGCTCAGCCCCGCTGCATCAGCCTGCCAGGGCAAACCGGCAACCACCGAGCCAGTCAGACAGAAAATAGCCAAATGAGTGTGGTAATCGACTGACGGTCGATCCGCATGACTTCGACCCGAGAATTACCTTTGGGTTGCTTACGCCTCAAGCACGGCATATTGTCAATGAAACATATTGCAACACATCCTCCCCTCCCGCGCATCGTCGCCAGGAAACGAAGATCTGCGGGCCTATCCGCCGTGACAGTCAGGGTGTCCGATCAATGTCGCCAGTCTTCAGCTTTGCCGTGTCGAACTGGGCTCCGCAGATTGACGCGGCGCAGCAACAACAACTGGTCGATGCGCTGGAATCAGGCCATGTGGTGTTTCTTCCAGACCTGACCTTCGCTATTGAAGAAAACGAACAACCTATTTTCCAATCCGAGTTGCTGGGGCGCAGCAAGAACATCAGCTACCTGCCCGACAGGCGACTACTCAAGGGCAGCCAGAGCAGCGGGGCCGAGCTACAAGCGCTGCAGGGGCTGATGGCGCGCTTCGCCGGCGCCACCGCGCAGCTGACGACCCATCTCCTGGGGCCTTATTGCGGAAGCCTGATCCAGGCGCGCACCAGTTTTCGGCCTGTGGAAATCGTCGGGCGCCAGACCTCTTGGCGCAAGGACGACTCGCGCTTGCACGTGGACAATTTCCCCTCTTCCCCTTGTGGCACCCAACGAATTCTAAGGGTCTTCAGCAATATCGACCCGGCGGGTCAGCCACGTCTGTGGCGAGTCGGCGAGCCTTTCGATTCGGTCGCACGGCGTTATCTGAACACCCTGCGCCCGCCTCTGCCCGGGTCCAGCCGCCTCCTCAACACGCTAGGGATCACCAAAACCCGGCGCAGCGCCTACGATCACTTCATGCTGCAACTGCACGACCGGATGAAAGCCGACGCGTCCTATCAGCAACATGCCGACCAGGACAACGTGGCGTTTCCAGCCGGGAGCAGCTGGATGGCCTTCACCGATCAGGTCTCCCACGCAGCCATGGCCGGGCAGTTCGCGCTGGAACAGACCTTCATGCTGCCGGTGGAATCCATGCGCTCGCCCAGCGCCGCACCGTTGCGAATCCTGGAAGGACTGATGCACCGCCGACTGGCCTGAATCCCCGAGGCGAGCGGTGCCTGAACATCACACGCCTGCGGGGCAGACATCAGTGGGGTGCTCGCCCGTCAAACCGTCCCGTGTTCCAGCCGAACGCCGAGAAACTCCAGCGCACGCCAGTAGCCCGGGTAGGTCTTGGCGACGCAGTCCGGGTCCTGGATGCGCACCCCGGAGACCTTGAGGCCGGCCAAGGCAAAACACATGGCGATGCGATGGTCAGAGTGGGTATCGATCAGGGCATTGCTGGCAGTGCCTGCCAAACCGGGATCGGACGCTACCAGCAGATCATCGCCCTGCACGGTCGCAAGCCCGGGACGCACTTGGTTCAAGCCGTCGTGCAGCGCCTGAACGCGATCGCATTCCTTGACCCGCAGGTTGGCCAGGTCGACGAAACGCACAGGCGTCTCGTTGAAGGCAGCCAGCACGGCCAGCGTAGGAATGGCGTCCTGCATCTGTGAGCCGTTGATGACAGGCGGCATGTGCGGGAACTGCGCAATGACCTCCATCGCCTTTGCATCAGGCTGGGTAAACGCCGCAGCCGCCACGCCCAGGTCAATCTTGCCAGCGGTCAACGCCTCAGCGGCCCACAGGTAGGTGGCAGCGGATGCGTCGGGCTCGATGTGGTAATCGCAGGCGGTGTAGCCGGTCGATGATACCCGCCACAAGGCGTCATCGATCACCTCGACCTGGGCGCCAAAAGCGCGCATGCAAGCCAGGGTCAGGTCGATGTAGCCGCGAGCGCCGATTTCCTTGCCGGTCAGCGCCACCTCGACGGGAGCATCGCCGCACGCCGCGACCATTAACAACGCAGACACATACTGGCTCGACAGGCCACCGTCGATCTCGAAACGAGCGGCCTTGATCGAGCCGCTGCCATGAACGATCACCGGCGGACAACCTGTGGCGCTGTCAGCGTTCAGACCGCCCTTGCGCAGGGAGTCGAGCAGCGGGCCGATCGGGCGCTTCTGCATGTAGTGGTCGCCGTCCAGCGTGACGCTGCCGTTGACCGTGCAGACGGCCGCCGTCAGAAAGCGCACCGCGGTCCCTGCGTTGCCGAGAAACAGCGGCGCGTCTGGTACCTGCAGGCTGCCGCTGCTGGTGACCACGAAACTGGTGTCGTCCGGTTCCTCAATGGTCACGCCCATCTGCCGCAGGGCGTTGGACATATGCCGGGTGTCATCGCTCTTGAGCGCGCCGCGCAGGTGGCTGGTGCCTTTGGCCAGCGCGGCCAGCAGCAGTGCCCGATTGGTGATCGACTTCGAGCCAGGTGGCGCGACATGCCCCGTCAACGGCACACCCGGCGGGATCACAGTGATGGTTTGGTTCATGCCCATGGTCCAGCTCTCCAAATTCGAAATCAGCGCCGCTTCAACGAGCCGGCAATCATGGCATTTATCGGCGCGCTCTGCAGCACTGCAATGCCGGCCAGGCCAGCAACTGAAACGGCCTGTGAACCCTGTTCAGCGATGCCTGATGTATTGACGGCCCACCTGTTCGAGGGCACTCAAGGTGTCGCTATCGGGCTGATAACCCAGCAGTCGCCGGGCTTTGCCGCAATCGACCGTCAGCGAGCCACACAATTGGGTGAACAGATCGCCCTTGCCCGCCAGCCTGAGCAGCAACGCCAGCAGCGACGGCGGCAAGGGGATCGACCACTGTCGTTTGTGCATGCCCCGAGCCAGCGCAGCGAGCATCTGGTGGGTAGAAACGTCAGAGCCATCACCGGCCAGAAACAATTGCCCGGCGGCCTCGGGATGGTGCGTGGTCAAGGCGATCAGCGTCGCCAGATTGTCCACCGAGACAATACTTCTGGCATTGCGAACCCAAGCAAATGGACTGGGAATGCCTTTGTCGACGACCCTGAGCAGGGTCTTGAAATTGCCAGGCGCCTCAGTCCCGTAAACCAGTGGCGGGCGAATGATCACCAGTTGCATGTCGCCAGTCTGGACCAGCGCTCGCAGGCCTTCTTCGGCTTCGAGCTTGGAACGGGCGTAGTCGGCCACCGGGGCAGGCGTGGAGGTCTCGCTGAAACGCTGATGCGCCGACTCGTTGCCGTTGACTCCGATCGAACTGATGAACACCAAGCGTTTGACCCCGGCATCCATCGCCAGGCGCGCCAGCTGCAGCGAAGCATCACGGTTCACCGCTCGGTACAGCCGTGGCGAGTCGCCTTGCCGGTCCAGCACATGTGCCCTGCCCGCAAGGTGCACGATGCAATCGATGCCCTCCAGGCTGTCGCTGATCGACAAGGCGTCGGTAAAGTCCGCCGTACGATAATCGACACCGGCAACGGCTCCCTTTGCGCCTCTGGAGACGCCTCTGACCGCGTGCCCCTGATCGATCAGCAATTGGCAAAGCCGCGAACCGATGAATCCGCTGGCCCCTGTGACAAGAATCCGCATGTATCGAGACTCGCTATCGGTAAATTGTCCGAATGATAAGCGCAGAAACCGCCGTTGGACGGTTAACTTTTTTCGGGCACAAAAAAAGCGACCCTAAGGTCGCTTTCTTTGTCGCTTCAAGGAGTTCAAGGGCCTTGAAGCTATGTATGGCGCAGCGGACGGGACTCGAACCCGCGACCCCCGGCGTGACAGGCCGGTATTCTAACCGACTGAACTACCGCTGCGTGTCGCACAGACTTGCATCTGTTTAACTCTGTTGAAACAAGTATCGAGCACTTGTTTCGTGAAACCTTGATTGATCGCCTGAAGCTTTCAACCGCAAACCGGGCTAACCCGATCTGTATAAATATGGCGCAGCGGACGGGACTCGAACCCGCGACCCCCGGCGTGACAGGCCGGTATTCTAACCGACTGAACTACCGCTGCGCATTGTTGGACTGGCGTCCTGCTGAATCTCAGTAACCTTCAGCGTGTTTTCAAAACCTCGTAGGGTTAAATACTTGGCTCTCAACGATGGTGGGTGATGACGGGATCGAACCGCCGACATTCTGCTTGTAAGGCAGACGCTCTCCCGGCTGAGCTAATCACCCTTTGCTTCGCTGAGGCCGCGAAATTTACGCAGGTACCGAACCTAAGTCAATACCCTGCTTGAAGTTTTTTTTAAAAAAGCTGTTTTGAGCTTCAGCGCCGAGCAACAAGCGAGAAACAAAAAAGCGAGCCTTAAGGCTCGCTCTCGTTTATCAGCAGTTGTCGCAGTCCGGCCGTTCATTCATTCCACATAGATCATTTTCTTACTCATGCCGCCGTCGACCACGAACTCCTGCCCTGTGACGAATCCTGCATTCTTCGACAGCAACCAGGCCACCGTCGCCGCAACGTCTTCCACGGTCCCTACCCTGCCCGCAGGATGCTGGGCATGATCAGCCTCGGACAAAGGTTCGGCGCGTCGCTGGGAGGGATCACGGGCGTCGATCCAGCCGGGGCTCACGGCATTGACCCGCACTTGCGGACCAAGGCTCATGGCCAAGGCGTGAGTCAGGGCGAGCAGCCCGCCCTTGCTTGCCGCATACGCTTCGGTATCGGGCTCCGATTGTCGAGCGCGGGTCGAGCTCAGGTTGACGATGCTGCCGGCGTGCGCCCGCAAGTACGGCGCGCAGTGCTTGGCCAGCAGCATCGGGCCGCTGAGATTGACCGCCAACACGCGGTTCCAGTGCGCCAGATCAAGGCTCTCGAGCACGATATTGCGCGGATCGGCAACGGCAGCGTTGCACACCAGGGCATCGAGACGCCCGAACGCCCCCAACACCTGCGCAACGCCATGGGCCACCTGCTCTTCGCTGGAGACATCCATGGCGATGAACGTGGCGTTATCCCCCAGCACCGCCGCGACGGCAGCACCGCGCTGGCGATCGACGTCAGTCAGCACCACCTGCCAGCCTTCGGTGATCAGCCAGGCTGCGATGCCCAGGCCAATGCCGCGGGCAGCGCCGGTCACCAGTGCTACCCGGCCGTTGTGGACACTTGCCGCATCCACGGTGAACTCACTCGGCTCAGCACTCACGGGCATCACTCACAGCGCGGCCAGACCGCGCGCCAGATCGGCCTTGAGGTCGGCAACGTCTTCCAGGCCCACGGCAACCCGGATCAGGCTGTCGCGAATACCTGCGGCCTCACGCTCCTGCGGCGACAGACGGCCGTGGGAAGTGGTGCCCGGGTGAGTGATGGTGGTCTTGGTGTCACCCAGGTTGGCGGTGATCGAAATCAGGCGGGTGGCGTCGATAAAGCGCCAGGCACCGTCTTTGCCGCCCTTGACTTCGAAACTGACCACACCACCAAAGGCCTTCTGTTGACGCTTGGCCAACTCGTGCTGCGGGTGACTTTCAAGGCCGGCGTAATGCACCTTCTCGATGCCATCCTGCTGTTCCAGCCACTGCGCCAGCTCCAGCGCGCTCTGACAATGGGCGCGCATGCGGATATTCAGGGTTTCCAGGCCTTTGAGGAACAACCAGGCGTTGAACGGGCTCAGACTCGGCCCTGCAGTACGCAAGAAGCCCACGACTTCTTTCATCTGCTCGCGGCGACCGACCACCACCCCGCCCATCGCGCGGCCCTGACCGTCGATGAACTTGGTCGCCGAATGCACGACCACGTCTGCGCCCATGCGCAACGGCTGTTGCAAGGCAGGTGTACAGAAGCAGTTATCGACCACCAGCATCGCGCCTTTGGCATGGGCGATCTCGGCCAGCGCGGCAATGTCCACCAGCTCGGCCAGCGGATTGGACGGAGATTCGACGAACAGCAATCTGGTGTTCGGCTTGATGGCGGCGTCCCAGCCGGCCAGCTCAGCCAGCGGGACGTAATCGACCTGCACGCCAAAGCGCTTGAAGTACTTCTCGAACAGGCTGATGGTCGAGCCGAATACGCTCTTGGAGACCAGCACGTGATCACCTGCGCTGCACAGGCTCATCACGGTTGCGAGGATGGCGGACATCCCCGTGGAGGTCGCCACGGCCTGCTCGCCCCCTTCAAGGGCGGCGATGCGCTCCTCGAAGGAGTTCACCGTCGGATTGGTGTAGCGCGAGTAGACGTTGCCCGGCATGTCGCCGGCAAACGTGGCGGCCGCATCAGCGGCCGTGCGGAACACGTAGCTGGAGGTGAAAAACAGTGGATCGCTGTGTTCGCTCTCCGGCGTACGGTGCTGACCAGCGCGTACGGCGAGGGTATCGAAACCCACGCCGTCCAGATCACTGTCCAGTCGACCGGCATCCCATTGCTGAGTCATGCCGCCTACTCCTTGTCTGAATTAGTTGTTGTACAGATCGATGATCGCACTGACCGCCTGGGTCTTGACCTTGGAGGCGTCGTTACGCGCCTGCTCGATCTTGTTCAGGTAGTGCTCGTCGATGTCACCGGTCACGTACTTGCCGTCGAAGACCGAGCAATCGAAGTTGTCGATCTTGATCTTTTTGCTGCCGCTGACCGCTTCGATCAGGTCGTTCAGATCCTGATAGATCAACCAGTCGGCGCCGATGAGGTCGGCCACGTCCTGGGTGGAACGGTTGTGCGCGATCAGCTCGTGAGCACTCGGCATGTCGATGCCGTAGACGTTGGGGAAGCGGACGGCCGGTGCCGCGGAGCAGAAATACACGTTCTTGGCACCGGCTTCGCGGGCCATCTGGATGATCTGCTTGCAGGTGGTGCCGCGCACGATGGAGTCGTCCACCAACATCACGTTCTTGCCGCGGAATTCAAGCTCGATGGCGTTGAGCTTCTGGCGAACGGACTTTTTCCGTGCAGCCTGGCCCGGCATGATGAAGGTGCGGCCGATGTAACGGTTCTTGACGAAGCCTTCGCGAAACTTGACGCCCAGATGGTTGGCCAGCTCGAGGGCGGCGGTACGGCTGGTGTCAGGGATCGGGATGACCACATCGATGTCGTGATCCGGACGCTCGCGCAGGATCTTGTCGGCCAGCTTCTCGCCCATGCGCAGGCGCGCCTTGTACACCGAGATGCCGTCGATGATCGAATCCGGACGCGCCAGGTAGACGTGTTCGAAGATGCACGGGGCGTATTTCGGATTGGCCGCGCACTGACGGGTGTGCAGCTTGCCGTCTTCGGTGATGTAGACCGCTTCGCCCGGCGCCAGGTCACGGATCAGGGTGAAGCCCAGAACGTCCAGCGAAACGCTTTCGGAGGCGATCATGTACTCGACGCCTTCGTCGGTATGACGCTGGCCGAAGACGATCGGACGGATTGCATCCGGATCGCGGAAACCGACGATGCCGTAGCCGGTGATCATGGCCACGACCGCGTAGCCGCCACGGCAGCGGTTATGCACATCGGTGACGGCGGCGAAGATGTCTTCTTCGGTCGGTTGCAGCTTGCCGCGCACGGCCAGCTCATGGGCGAACACGTTGAGCAACACTTCCGAATCGGAGTTGGTGTTGACGTGGCGCAGGTCAGATTCGTAGATCTCCTTGGCCAGTTGCTCGACGTTGGTCAGGTTGCCGTTATGCGCAAGCGTGATGCCATACGGCGAGTTGACGTAGAACGGCTGGGCTTCGGCCGAAGTCGAGCTGCCCGCTGTTGGATAGCGTACGTGACCAATGCCCATGTGACCGACCAGACGCTGCATATGGCGTTGGTGGAACACATCACGAACCAGACCGTTGTCCTTGCGCAGGAACAACCGGCCGTCATGGCTGGTCACGATACCGGCAGCGTCCTGGCCGCGGTGCTGGAGGACGGTGAGCGCGTCATACAGCGCCTGATTGACGTTCGACTTGCCGACGATACCGACGATGCCACACATGCGACACAACCCCTACTTAGTGGAACTGGATTTACCGAGCACTTCCTGCGGCGTTGTAGGCCCCAAGAGGTGATCCTTGAACGGGATATCAACAGGTACGCTGATCCCGCTGGCTAGCCACTTGCTGGACATCCCGAGAATCAGGTTTTTCGACCAGTCAGCGACCGTGACAAACTGCGGCAACAGCCTGGACTGCTGCCACCATTGATCCTGTTGTACCGGGCCCAGGCTCAACAGCCCGGCCGCGATCACCACCAGCAGGCCTCCACGCGCCGCGCCGAAGACCATGCCCAGAAAACGATCGGTTCCGGAAAGGCCGGTCACGCGGATCAGTTCTCCAATCAGAAAGTTGACCATGGCGCCAACCAGCAAGGTGGCGACAAACAGGATGGTGCAGCCCGCAATCACGCGGGCCGAAGGTGTTTCGATGTAATTGACCAGATACTGCGAAAGCGAACCGCCGAACATCCAGGCCACGGCACCGGCAATGATCCAGGTCAGCAACGAAAGCGCTTCCTTGACGAAGCCACGCTTGAGACTGATCAATGCCGAGATGGCGACAATCGCAAGGATCGCCCAGTCAACCGGAGTAAAAGCCACGTTGAAGCCTGCAGACGGATAAGGCGGCGGATTTTAACAGAGCGCTCGCTCGGCGGTAAGCAGCGATTGTGGGTAGGTGCCAATTAAAGCGAACTATTGGACTTTGGAAGTATCTGCGGGTTTGGTCATCTGCAAGATTGCTGATGATGCGCTTCTGGCCGAAGGCCGTAGGAGCCGGCTTGCTGGCGAATGCGTCAGGTCAGCCACTAAGAGGGTGGCTTCACGACCGAATCGCCAGCAAGCCGGCTCCCACAGGATTGGACGCGCCTTAACCTGCGGCGCCTCGCGAGTTACTTACGCTCAGGCACGAAGCGCACGACGATGCCCTTGAGCTTTTGCTGCTTGTCGAGCTGATCACGCAGACGATCGGCTTCGGCACGCTCGACCAGTGGCCCCACGAATACCCGGTTCACACCCTCGGAGGTGCGGATATAGGCGTTGTAGCCCTGGGTACGCAGGGTTTTCTGCAGGTTGTCGGCGTTGGCCCGATTGGACAGGCTGGCGACCTGGACCGCCCAGGTAATCGACAGGCCATTGGCATCGACCCGGTTGGTATCGGCAGCCAGGGCAGCGGGCGCCGCCGGTGCTGGTGCTGGAGCCGGTTTGGCCGGTGCTGGAGCAGGCGCCGCCTTGGCCGCCGACGCAGACGCCACAGGCCTGGCGGGTGCCGGCGCAATCGGCATGGCCGGAGCTTGCTGCCGTACAGGCGGCTGGGCGGTTTGCGCCAGATCCTCGTCGGTCGGCACTGGCTCCTGAGGCAGCGGTTGCTGCTCGGGAACCGCCACCGGATCGACCTTGACCTGCGAAACGGCAGGCGCTTGCGGAGCAGCCGGGGCATCCACCTGCACATGGCGTGCTTCGTCCTGACGCGAAAACAGCATTGGCAGGAAAATCACCGCAATGGCGATCAGCACCAGGGCACCGACCATGCGTTGCTTGTACGCCTTATCCAGCAAAGCCATGTGTCACTTCCTCCGTGACGCGCCAGCAAGCCATTCCAGGGCCTCGGCTACGCAATAAAAAGACCCGAACAGAACAATTTCGTCATTCGCGGTGGCGTGTGCACATTGCGCTTCAAGCGCCTGCGCAACACTGGGGTAGGACGTCACACGGGCGCCAAGGTTCTCCAGTGCCTGTGCAATCTCCTGCCCTGAGCGGCTGCGCGGGGTGGGCAACGGAGCCACGGCCCAACTGCTGAAGCAGCCGGCCAGCTCGCTGAGCACGCCATCGAGGTCCTTGTCATTGAGCAGACCGAACACCGCAAGGCGCTCGCCCGCCATTGGACGCTGGCTCAGGCGCTGCGCCAGGAAGGTCGCGGCATGCGGGTTGTGCCCGACATCGAGCAACAGATGCAGTTGCTTACCCTGCCACTCGAACGAGCGACGATCCAGGCGCCCGGTTACCCGGGTATTGAGCAACGCCGACCGGATCGACGCTTCGTGCCAGGGCAGATCCATCAGCACGAAGGCCTGCAGCGCCAAAGCGGCGTTCTGCATCGGCAAGTCGAGCAGCGGCAGATCGCGCAATTCGACACGCTGGCCGCTGGCATCGGTGCCGAACCAGTTCCAGCGCGCGGGTTCGACACTCAGGTCGAAATCGCGGCCGCGCAACGACAGCGGACAATCCAGCGCGCGGGCCTGATCGAGCAATGGTTGCGGCGGATCCAGGTCACCACACAGGGCAGGACGGCCCGCACGGAAGATACCGGCTTTCTCGAACGCCACTGTTTCACGGGTATTGCCCAGCCATTCGACGTGATCGACACCAATACTGGTGACCAGCGCCAGGTCGGCGTCGATCAGGTTCACCGCGTCCAGCCGTCCGCCCAGACCGACTTCCAGCACCACCGCATCCAGCGCGGCTTGCTCGAACAACCAGAAGGCCGCCAGCGTGCCCATTTCAAAGTAGGTCAGCGAGATATCGCCACGCGCCCTTTCGATGACCTCAAAGGCCTGGCACAACTGCGCATCGCTCGCCTCCAGCCCTTGCACCTGCACGCGCTCGTTGTAACGCAGCAGGTGGGGCGAGCTGTAGACCCCGACTTTCAGACCCTGGGCCTGGAGCAGCGAAGCGACGAAGGCACACGTGGAGCCCTTGCCGTTGGTGCCGGTGACCGTGATCACCCGTGGCGCCGGACGGCTCAGGCCAATCTGCAGCGCTACCTGCCGCGAGCGATCCAGACCCATGTCGATGGCAGACGGATGCAACTGCTCCAGGTAGCCAAGCCAGTCGCTCAGCGAGCGTTCGGTCATATGTTCGCCGGAGCCGGTGGCACGACGATGGGTTCAAGCTTGGGCGCAACGAACTTCGGCGTCGGCAAGCCCATCATCTGAGCCAGCAGGTTACCCAGACGCTGACGCAGCTCCTGACGGTGAATGATCATGTCGATCGCGCCGTGATCGAGCAGGAACTCACTGCGCTGGAAGCCTTCGGGCAGCTTTTCACGAACGGTCTGCTCGATCACGCGAGGGCCGGCAAAACCGATCAGCGCCTTGGGCTCGGCGACGATCACGTCGCCGAGCATGGCCAGACTGGCCGAAACACCGCCGTAGACCGGATCGGTCAGCACGGAAATGAACGGTATGCCTTCTTCACGCAAACGCGCCAGGACTGCCGAAGTCTTGGCCATCTGCATCAGGGAAATCAGTGCTTCCTGCATCCGCGCGCCACCGGAAGCGGCGAAGCAGATCATCGGGCAGCGGTTTTCCAGCGCATGATTGGCGGCCTGGACGAAACGCTCGCCGACGATGGCGCCCATGGAACCGCCCATGAACGAGAACTCGAACGCGCTGCACACCACCGGCATGCCCAGCAGCGTACCGCTCATGGAGATCAGCGCGTCCTTCTCGCCGGTCTGCTTTTGTGCAGCGGTCAGGCGGTCCTTGTACTTCTTGCTGTCGCGAAACTTGAGGCGGTCGACGGGCTCCAGATCAGCTCCGATTTCATCACGGCCTTCGGCGTCGAGGAAAATGTTCAGGCGCGCGCGAGCGCCGATGCGCATGTGATGGTTGCATTTGGGACAGACGTCCAGGGTCTTTTCCAGCTCTGGTCGATACAGCACCGCCTCGCAGGACGGACACTTGTGCCAGAGGCCTTCAGGTACCGAGCTTTTCTTGACCTCGGAACGCATGATCGAAGGGATCAGTTTGTCTACCAACCAGTTGCTCATGCTTTCTTTCTCCAGTACCGGTGGCTGGAGCGCGATGGCGATCAATGCCACGCGCATGCCTTAATCAATGTTCGTTTGCAGTGTCGCGAACCCGGTTGCAACGATCGGTGCCAGCGCCTGACCTGCTGAACCGGCAGTTCGTCGATCACTGCCCGCTGTTTGCTTCGCGAGACGCCAGTGGTCTTCGCCTGTTCAATTTTGGCAACCCACGTATCGTGGTCGCAGGCTAGTGGACGGCGACCGCCGGTCCGCCGTCACATCCGTACACACCGCAGCGGAAAAAACCCTCATGCCCCATGCACCGCGCTCATGAATGCGCGAATCTTGTCGTGATCCTTCAACCCCTTGGCTTTTTCCACCCCGCCGCTGACATCCACTGCGTAGGGACGTACCTGGGCGATGGCTTGGGAGACATTGGCTGAAGTCAGCCCGCCAGCCAGAATGATCGGTTTGCTCAACTGCTTTGGAATCAAAGCCCAGTCGAAAGTTTCGCCGGTGCCGCCCGGCACTCCTGCGACATAGGTGTCGAGCAGGATGCCGCAGGCCCTGTGGTACAGGGCGCAGCTCGCCGCGATGTCGTCGCCGGCCTGGACGCGCAAAGCCTTGATGTATGGGCGATGGTAGCCTTCACACTGGTCCGGGGTTTCGTCGCCATGAAACTGGATGAGATCCAGCGGGACGATATCCAGCAGCGTCTTCAACGCCTCACGCTCAGCGTTGACGAACAGCCCGACCGTGCTCACGAAAGGCGGCAGCTGGGCGATGATGGCCTGCGCCTGCTCTACGGTGACCGCCCGCGGACTCTTGGGGTAAAAGACGAAGCCAAGGGCGTCGGCTCCCGCATCGACAGCGGCCAACGCGTCTTCTATGCAGGTAATCCCGCAGATCTTGCTGCGAACGGCTGACATGTAGTGAATACCTCAAGCCTGGCGAAAGTCCCGGATGGTAGCAAATGCTGTTCCTGACGTCAGCCGCCAAGTTCCGTGAAGCCTGTGAGAAAGTGCGGTCCCACGTAGCGCTCCGGCAGCGGGAACTCGTCACGGTATTCGACCTGCACCAGATACAGACCAAATGGATGCGCGGTCACGCCGCCAGTGCGGCGCACACGACTCTGGAGCACCTCCCCCGCCCATTCGACCGGCCGCTCTCCCGCGCCGATGGTCATCAGCACACCGGCGATGTTGCGCACCATGTGGTGCAGGAAAGCGTTGGCACGTATGTCGATGACGATCATCTTGCCGTGGCGCGTGACGCGCAGGTGGTGCAACTGCTTGATCGGCGATTTGGCCTGGCACTGCCCGGCGCGGAACGCACTGAAATCGTGAGTTCCCACCAGATACTGCGCCGCCAGCGCCATGCGCTCGACATCCAGCGGCCGGTGGTTCCAGGTGATTTCCTGGCCCAGATGCGCCGGGCGGATCTGGTCGTTGTAGATCACATAACGATAGCGCCGGGCAATTGCCTTGAAGCGTGCATGGAAGTGCGCCGGCATCACCTGGGCCCAGGTCACGCTGATGTCGTGAGGCAGATTGATATTGGCGCCCATGGTCCAGGCCTTCATGCTGCGCACCGCCCGGGTATCGAAGTGCACCACTTGCCCGCAGGCATGCACGCCGGCATCGGTACGACCGGCGCACATCAACGAGACCGGCGAATCGGCGACTCTGGACAGGGCATTTTCCAGCGTTTCCTGGACCGTCAGCACGCCGGTGGACTGGCGCTGCCAACCGCTGTAGCGCGAACCTTTGTATTCGACGCCCAGTGCGATCCTGGAAAAACCCTCGGCGGCCATCTCGGCTGCCGCTGTCTGTGCCTCAGTGTCTGTAGTTGCCAAGAGCTTAAAGCCTGTCGATATGCGCAAGGGCGGCCATTATACGGATCGAAAGCAAAGACGCTATTGGCAAACCCTTGCACACCCTCGGGGCAGGCATACGCCCGGCAGCAATCCAGCCGGGCGGCGTTGCGCTTGCTGGCGGCAGGGGTCTTGGACTCGCTTCGTCGGCTAGGCGTTCTTTAAGCCAAAGCAGCACCAACAAAAAAAAAGACCGCCGAAGCGGTCGTTGCGGGTACAGCGTAGAACCGGATCAGACCAGGCGCGACAACATGTCCTTCGCTTCGGTCTTCTGCCCGTCGTCACCTTCGGCGACCACTTCGTCGAGGATGTCACGGGCGCCATCGGCGTCGCCCATCTCGATGTATGCACGCGCCAGATCCAGCTTGGTCGCCGCCTCGTCGGTACCCGACAGGAAATCGAACTCTGGTTCGTCGTCGGCCAGCAGCGCGTCGTTCTCGTTGAAGGTCGGGGTGTCATCGAACGGCTTGGCCGCCGACGGCTGGTCCAGGCCCTGCGACAAACGCTCGAGCTCGGCATTGACGTCATCGATTTCGGATGCGAAGGCGTCAGAGGCCTGCTCGGTTTCCATCTCGTCCGCCAGCGACAGATCGAAATCAGCCGGCAGCTCGAGATCATCTTCCTGGCCCGACTTGCCGGCACCCAGATCGGCTGTCTGCTCAAAGGCAGGCAGATCGCGCAGCTCGTCTTGCATGCCCAGCAGGTAATCATCCTCAGCCTTGAGCCCTGGCTGATCCTCCGCCAGATCCAGGTCAAAGTCGGCCAGATCGGTGGACTCGCTGTTCTTGGCCTCGGTCTGCTCACGCAGGATGGCATCGAAATCCAGGTCGTCCGGGGTGTTGGCGAACGGAGCATCCAGGTCCAGATCGTCGTCAGCCAGCGGCTTGCTGTGATCCTGCACCTCTGCAGGCGAAGCGGCTTCCAGGTCATCCAGGCTCAGGTCGAAAGCCGTGTCGAAGTCGTCGGGCTGCTCGGCGACCGGCTCTAGAACGGGTTCAGCCGCAGCGACCGGTTCCGGCTCCGATTTGTCGTTGAGCAGGTCTTCGACGTATCTGGCGTCCAGCTCCGCAGCCAAAGCCGCCGTCGCCGCAATACCCGCAGCGGCCGCAGCGGCGACCGCCATGGCGGGAAAACGGCTTTTCAGCTGTTCGACTTCAGCGTGGTTCTTTCCCGTGGCCACCAGTTGCCGCTCCTGGGCGACGAAACCTGCCTGATTGTCTTGCTGGGCATAGATCTCCATCAGCTTGAGGCGCAGATCACTGCGCCCAGGCTCCTGCTTGATGGCATCTTCCAGCAACGCGGCGGCCTGATTGATCCGACCATAAGCGATATGGATTTCTGCCTGTACCAGCACATCAGCCGGCGTTTCGCGGGCCGGCTCGATGATTGCGCTCGGCACCGGTGCCATCTTTACATTGGGCGCAGGGACCTCGAGACCCTCGAAACTGCTTTCAGGTAGATCCATGTCAGAAGCGAAATCGGCCTCGTCTGACAGAGCGCGAGCCATTTTCCGATGTCTTTCGGCCTCGATCATTGCGTTGCGGCGACGTGCCAGCAGCAACAAGAGCAATAGCAGGACCAGCAGCGCGCCGCCGCCGATCAAGCCCATGAGCATCGGGCTTGCGAGGATCTTGTCCAGCGCGCTCTGGTTGTCAGTGTTGGCCTGGGTATCGGCCGGTACGGTCAGCGGCTGGTCGGGCGTAGCGGCCGTCACCTTGGCACCATCGACCGGCAGCGCGTCCTCCGGGGCGATTTCGTTCGGCGGCTTGCCGGCCGCGTCTGGCGCTGCCGGAGCCGGCACGATCGCGGCCGGCATGGCCGGATTCGCGGCATTGTTGGGGTTGGTCACGCTATTGGGGCTGACCGTGCTGTTGGCATCGTCGACTGGCGCAGGCACCGCAGCACCGGCGGCCTGCATCTTGGCGAGCTGATCATTCTTGAGCTGAATCAGGCGCTGCAGTTTGTCGAGCTGGCTTTGCAGATCGCCCATGCGGCTCTTGAGCTCGGCATTGTCACGGCGGGTGCTGTCCAGATTTTCCTGGGCCACCGCCAGCTTGTTGCCCAGCTCGGCATCACCGGCAGCGCCCTTGGCGCCCGGTTTGGCATTGGCCGATACCAGACTCAGGTTATCCTTGGCATCGATCTGCGCCGGGGCAGCGCCTGCGCGGTCACGGCGGGTGGCGTCGACCTGACGTGCGCCGGTCGGCATGCGACGGCCTTCACGCCAGGCGCGATTCTGCTCGGCGACCTCGGCAATGGCACGAGGCTGGGGCGTGGCGCTGACTTCTGTCGGCGACGGCAGGCGCAAGACCTGGCCTTTCTTCAGACGGTTGATGTTGCCAGCGATGAAAGCGTCCGGGTTGAGCGCCTGAATCGCCAGCATGGTCTGCTGCACCGTGCCACCGTTGCGTACACGGTCGGCAATCTCCCACAGCGTGTCGTTGTTGGCCGTGGTGTATTCGGTGTACTTGGGCTCGGCGGGTGTTGCCGGAGCAGGCGCAGCGGCGGGAGCCGGCGTCTGTGCGGCAGCTGCCTGGGCCGGCGCGGCGGCTGGCGCGGTGGAAGGCAGTTGCGCTGCCGCCGCTGCCGCCTGCGGCGAGAACTTCGGCGGGTCGAGCAGCAAGCTGTATTCACGCAGCGCGCGACCGTTTGGCCACAGGACCTGCACCAGGAATTTCACGTAGGGGTCGCGAATCGGTTTGCTGGAGGTGATGCGCAGCACGCTCTTGCCGCCGGGATTGACCACCGGGGTGAACGTGAGGTCATCGAGGATCGCCATGCGTCCCACGCCCGCCTGCGCAAACTCGGCGGAGGTGGCCAGACTCGGCACCACCTGTGCGGAGTTGAGATCCTGCACCTGCGTCAGTTCGATTTCGGCAAGCAGCGGCTGATTCAGGGTCGACTTGACGGTCAGACCACCGAGGCCCAGCGCCTGGGCCATACCCGACGACAGCGCCGAAGCCGCAGCGATTGCCAAAACCAGTTTACGAACCTGAACCATAGCCCATCCCTTGTTTAAAATTTCCCCGGCGACCGAGAAGATAAAGCCTGCTAGGGCGTAGGGCGTTTCGACACGCCGCAGCTAGAATGATTCTTTGAATTGTTGGCAAGTATCTTTTACACAACGTCTTTTATCAACAATTCAGCCACCTGCACAGCGTTCAACGCCGCGCCTTTGCGCACATTGTCCGACGTCACCCAGAAATTGAGTTCGCAGGCGTCATCGATCCCGGTGCGCAAACGTCCTACATAGACAGCGTCCTGGCCCACGGCATCACCCACCGGCGTCGGATAATCGTCCCTTTCCACCAGATCAATGCCCTGGGCGGCATCCAGCGCGGCAGCCACCGCCGCCAGATCCACCGGCGCTGCGGTCTGCACCGACACGCTCAAGCTGTCGCCGAAGAACACCGGCACCTGAATACAGGTCACACCGACCTTGATTAAAGGCAGGGAGAGCAACTCGCGCAACTCGCTGACCAAACGTTTTTCCAGCGGCACGTGCCCTTGCGCATCGGGTATGCCCACTTGAGCAAGCACATTGAAGGCCATCTGCCGGTCAAATACCCGCGGTTCCAAGGGACGCACGTTGAGCAACTCAGCGGTTTGCCGGGCCAGCTCCGTGACGCCTTCGCGCCCCTGACTGGAGACCGCCAGACACGCCGTCACACTGATTCGCTGCACCTCCAGCAAGCCCCGCAACGGACCCAGCACCAAGGCCAGCGCCGCGGCAGCCGGGCTCGGACAGGCAACTTGATGCGGCCTGACCTGGCTCGCCAGCTGTTCGCCGTTGACCTCTGGAACCACATTCGGCGCCTGCTCGACCGGCAGCCCCGCAGACAAGTCAATCACCGCACACCCCGCGGCAGTCGCGCGCATGGCATGAGCGCGGGTCACGGCGGGGCCCGCTGCGAAAAACGCGATGTTCACTTTGTTGAAATCGAATGCATCGACTTCCCGCACACGCACGTTCCTGCCCCGATACGGCACGGAGCTGCCAGCGGACCCGGCGCTGGCCAGCAGGTGCAGTTCTCCAATCGGGAAATCGCGCTCTTCAAGAATCTGGACGATGGTTTCGCCGACAGTACCGGTGGCGCCGATCACGGCGATATCAAAGGACTGGCTCATGCAAAAACCTCAGAAAAATCGGGGGGCGGCACTTTAACCGCGAGTTGACAGCCAGGCAATCGACCGGCTCGGACAGACACGTGCAAACCGTGCGCCGGTCAGGGCTCCAGACCGATCGGGAAGAACGTTCCACTGCTCCACACACCCAGCCAGCGCTGCCCCTCGATCTCCTGGGTGACCGCAAGCTCGACCAACTGGTAGAAGACATTGCGATGGATCAACGCCTCAAGATTGTTGCGTACCAGAAGGTAAGGCGCAGGCTGCTGAGTCGTCGGATCGATGATGACGCGCAATGGGTGCTCAGCCCCCGCCTGCACCTCGTCGTCGACGTTGGTGGTAAAGCGCAGGACCTGTGATTGCCCTTGACCTTCAACGTGCAGCAGCACCGCTACGAACGGCGCGTCATCGACCGTGATACGGACTTTCTCGACCGGCGTGATCAGGAAGTAATCATCGCCGTCACGGCGAATAATCGTGGAAAACAGGCGCACCATCGGCTTGCGGCCGATCGGTGTTCCCAGATAGAACCAAGTGCCGTCGCGGGCGATACGCATGTCGATATCGCCGCAAAAATCCGGGTTCCACAAGTGCACCGGTGGCAAACCCTTGCCGCTATTGGGTAGTTGTGCCAACAAATCGTTGGCTTTGCCCGGGCCATTCATACGCTACTCCTCAGCGGGCAGGAACGCCCAACAGGCTACGAGCGTAATCCTCCATCGGTGGACCTAGCAAATCCTCAGGCTTGGTATCGTGCAGGGTGAGCAGGCCGCCACGGCTGTGAATCCGCGCCGAATCGATCAGATATCGGGTGTTGGTTTCGATCAGCATCAGTTGAATCACACCGCTATCGATCCCCAGACGGTCCACCGCTTCCTGATCGGACCACTCGTCAAAGTTGCCGATACGGTCGTCGGCCTTGGCGAAGCGGGTATACAGCAGGTAGTGGGCGCCCGCAGCGCGCGCCTCGTTCATTGCCTCATCCAGACCTTCCGGCGCACGGGCGCGACGCACCATCGGGAAGTATTCGACGAAACCATTGAAGGCCTCTTCGGCAACCACATTGGGGCGCGGATAAGCACCACCCGGCGGGACGAACGAACCTTGGGCGATATAGATGAAGGAGTCAGGTTGCAGACGGAAGTTGTTGATCCGACGTGTCGAGCTGTGATCCAGCAGACCTGCATCGCTGAGCTCGTCATGAGCGCCCTGTGCCAGATCGCTGACGTGCATGCAGCCACTCAATGCCAAGGACGCCAGCAGTAAAACCAGGCTACGCATTATTTCCTCCAAAGTCCGGTGACGGAAAACCGGCGAATGGCGGGGTAATGCAGCTTTTGCGCCATGTCGGGTATTGAGCCAGGTAATGCAGGCAGGGCTCATCGAACGTCGCTCCCTGTGCACTCCGCTGTAGCAGCCCGGGTCGCCGGCGGCAGCGCGGACCAGGAGGCAACCGCGGGCAAGCCGGACCGCTACAAGTCCTGGGTGAAACGATGAGTTTCGATGAACGATGGGCGTGAGGAATCATCCACCAATGATCTTCATCACTGTCGCGCCGCCGGAAAACGCCACCGGCTGCTTGTCGCCCAGTGCCTTGACCAACAAACGTTGCAGCGCGGGCAAGGCCTCATGCCTTGGTTTATCCAGCAGATCGCCGACGTAGTGGCGGTTGCTCGAAGAAAGACAGCCGTGCAGCCACCCTGTGGAAGACAACCGCAGACGCGAACAACTGCGGCAGAACGGCACACTCTCGTTGGCGATGATGCCAAAGATGCCTTTGCCAGGAATTCGGTAGCGCACAGCCGTAGCGTCCGCCGCTGCGTCGGTTTGCTGATAGGGGTAACGTTCGCCGATCAGCGCCAGCAACTGCTGCAGGCTGACGAATTGCTGCGCGAACGCGTTTCGATCACCGGCAAGGTGTCCCATGCGCATCAGCTCGATGAAACGCAACTCGTAGCCGCGCTGCAGACAGTAGTCGAGCAACGCCAGCACCTGATCGAGGTTCTGTCCGCGCAACGGCACCATATTGACTTTGATCCGAATGCCGGCCGCCCTCGCCTGCTGCATGCCATCGAGCACCGTTTGCAGGTCGCCGCCGCGGGCGATCACTCGAAACGCAGCCGGGTCGAGGGTGTCCAGCGACACGTTGATCCGGCGGATGCCCGCATTGAGCAAAACCGGCAGTTTGCGTGAGAGCAGTTGCCCGTTGGTGGTCAGACTGACGTCTGCCAGCTTCATCTGCCCCACCTGACTCATGAAGCGCTCAAGCCGCGGACTCACCAGCGGCTCCCCACCGGTAATGCGCAGTTGCTCGATCCCTGCGACTTCAATCAGGTACTCCACGGCGCGGGCCATGGCATCAGCCGACAACTCGTTCTGCGCGGCAACCAGGCGCTTGCCGTCAGGCACGCAATAGGTACAGGCATAGTTGCAGGCGGCCGTCAGACTGATCCGCAGATTGCGGAAACGTCGGCCTTGGCGATCTACGATCATGGAGAACTCCGGAAAGATTACAGCGCGCAAAAGCTGACTCATAAATCAGCTTTTAGCAAGCGGCATTCCGGCAAACAAAGAGTAGCGTGATCGGCAGACACCCATGGGTGCCTGCCGGGCCAGTCGATTGACCGGCGGCGGGTGTCAGGATTCGGAGATTTGCGGCTTGAGATCGTGACCGGTTTCCGGATCGCGCTTGCGCTTGTTGCCCATGCGCACGCCGATATCCATCAGGAACTGGAAGAAGCCTTCCTGATCTTCCAGCACATTGCTCCAGAACGGCGAGTGGTAGAGCGCAACCGCGCCGTGCACCAACGCCCATGCCGCGCAGTAGTGAAAGTAAGGCGGTACGTCTTCAAGCTTGCCTTCGCTGATACGGCCCTTGATCAGCAGGGTCAGGTGTTCGAAGTTCGAGGCACGAATCTTGTGCAACTGCTCGACCATCTCCGGCACCTGGTTACCCTTGACCACCTTCTCCTCAAGCCTGTCGAACAAGCGATAGCGCTGCGGGTCACGCATGCGGAATTCAAAGTAGGCCCGCGAGAGGGCTTCCTTGTCCTTGTCGACATCGGCAGAGTGCAGCAGCTCGTTCAAATCACGCTCGTAGTCGAGCATCAGGCGCAGGTAAATCTCCGCCTTGGATTTGAAGTGCTTGTAAATGGTGCCTTTGCCAATACCCACGGCATCAGCAATCATCTCGACGGTGACACTGTCTTCACCCTGTTCGAGAAACAGCTTGAGCGCGGTATCGAGAATTTCTTGCTCACGGCGCCGAAACTCACGGACCTTACGAGGTTCTTTCTGCATAGGAAGGGGCTGTGGGTTCAAAATCGAAGCCGCACATTATGCCTAACTTGCAGCAAATTGCACGGATCATCCGACCATGTCTACGTTTCATGACGAATTCGCCCAATCCGCCGATCTGCGTTATCTGAACCATGCAGCGGTCGGCCCATGGCCAAAACGCACAGCCGCGGCGGTGCGCAAGTTCGCCGAAGAGAACGTTTTGCTGGGCGCGCGGGACTATCCGGACTGGATGAAGGTCGAGCAGCGCCTTCGTGAACGCCTGGCTCGCCTGTTGAATGCACCGTCGACCGACGACATCGCCTTGGTCAAAAATACCTCGGAAGCCCTGTCATTTGTCGCTTTTGGCCTCGATTGGAAAAGCGGCGACCAAGTGGTCATCAGCGACGAGGAGTTCCCCTCCAACCGCGTGGTATGGGAAGCCCTCAAACCCCAGGGCGTCGAGGTGATTCAAGTCAGTCTCAAAGGCCCGGACCCCGAAGGCGCCCTGCTCGCGGCCTGCGGTCCGCGCACCCGCCTGCTGTCGGTCAGCTCTGTGCAATTTGCCACGGGCACGCGTCTGGATATCGAACGCCTCGGGCAAGGCTGCAAGCAGCGCGGTGTGTTGTTCTGCATCGATGCAATTCAACACATCGGCGCCCTGCCCTTCGATGTACAGGCCAGCCACTGCGATTTCGCCATGGCCGATGGCCACAAATGGATGTGCAGCGCGGAGGGTCTGGGGGTGTTCTACTGTCGTGCCGAGCTGCGCCAGCAACTCAAGCTGCACGAGTACGGCTGGCACATGCTGGAGCACTCTGGGGACTATGCGCGCCGCCAATGGCAGCCCGCTGCCAGCGCTCGAAGATTCGAATGCGGCAGCCCCAACACCCTCGGCGCGATGGCGCTCGATGCAAGTCTGTCGCTGCTCGAAGAAGTCGGCATGCAGCAGATCGGCGAAGCCGTCATCGAACGGGTGATCTGGCTGGAGCAAGGCCTGAGTGCCATCAAGGGCGTGCGCTTGCATTCATCCCGGGCAGCGCAACGCCGCTCAGGGATTCTGACCTTCAGTATCGAGGGTCAGGCTGCGGCGCATGTCTGGGAACAGCTGATGAGCAATCAGGTGGTGTGCTTGCCTCGCGGACCAGGTATCCGTTTTTCGCCGCATTTCTATACCCAGTCGCGGGTGATCGAAGAGACATTGGCCATAGTCCAGCGTATCGCCATGCATTGAGGTATCAAGAGCCGAATCGGTATTCCAAAACTGTTTAAAAAACGTACAGTTCTGCGCTGGACGGCTGCCAAATCTGACCAATACTTATATTCGCTGATGCGGCATCTCCCCCAAGTGTTGGCATCGGTAAAGGCACCAAGGGATAGTGTGTCTTTGTTTTACTCCTAATGGTCTTAACCCGGATTCACCCCCCAGAACCCGGGTTTTTTTTGCCTGCGATTCGGCGACCTCAAACGGCGGTGGTCACATGTGCCAAAGGGAACAGACGCTTGAAGTTGTCAGTGGTCTGTTCGGCGAAGCGCTCGTAGCTTTCGCCACGCAGCATCGCCAGGAACTCCGCCACCTCGCGCACGTACTGCGGCAAGTTGGGTTTGCCGCGATAGGGAATCGGCGCCAGATACGGCGAATCGGTCTCGACCAGCAGGCGGTCACTGGGGACCTTGCTGGCCACCTCGCGCAGCGCGTCGGCATTACGGAAGGTCACGATCCCTGACAAGGAGATATAGAACCCCAGGTCCAGCGCGGCCTTGGCCATGTCCCAGTCTTCGGTGAAGCAGTGCAGGACGCCCGCCTGTGGCAATGCCGCCTCGCGCAGCAAATCCAGCGTATCGGCGCGGGCGCCCCGGGTATGGACGATCACCGGTTTGCCCGTGACATTGGCCGCTTGCAGGTGCAGGCGGAACGACGCCTGCTGCAGGGCGGCCGCTTCAGGCTCGTAATGGTAATCCAGACCGGTTTCGCCAATGGCGACCACGCGCGGGTGATTCAACTCGTCGAGCAACCAGTTCAGCGCCGGCTCCTCGCCGGGCTTGAGGTCCAACGGATGGATGCCGACCGAGCAGTCGACATCCTCATAGCGTTCGGCCAGCGCCTTGACCGCAGCGGCGTTGTCAGCGCTGACGCCAATGCACAGGAAATGCCCCACCCCACGGCCGCGTGCGGCTTGCAACGCGTTGTCGAGCGAGCCTGCGTGTTCGGTGAGATCGAGACGATCAAGGTGACAATGGGAATCTACGAGCATGGGAACCGTGACACTTACATCGTATGGGTGGGACGGTCGGACTTGAGGGCGCCGGCCAGGTAATTTTCGATCATGTTGCGGGCGGTGTTGTCACCGTCGTTGAACTGCACGCCCACCCCCGCTGCGCGGTTGCCTTGAGCCCCCTTGGGGGTGATCCAGGTGACCTTGCCGGCAACCGGAATCTTTTCAGGCTCATCCATGAGGTTGAGCAGCATGAACACTTCATCGCCCAGCTTGTAGCTCTTGCTGGTGGGAATGAACAGCCCGCCATTCTTGATAAAGGGCATGTAGGCAGCGTACAGGACAGATTTGTCCTTGATGGTCAGGGACAGAATGCCGTTACGTGGACCCGGGCTCAGTGGCACGCTCATCTCTACTCCTCGGCTGATACTGATGTCATGCAGATGGCCAGTCTAACCCTGTCCGGTCAAGGATGCCCACTGCACCAATAATGCTTCGAGCAACAAAACGCGATTGAGGTTCGCCTTGGACAGCACTTTCTGACGCTGCAACAGCACCCAGTCCTGCATCGCCAGCACCTTGCCCTGCGACGACTTCTGCGCCAGATACTGCAGGACCTTGCGCATGTCAGGCAGGCCGAGACCGCTTTCATCGTCGGTCAGCTGATAACGCAGGATCAGGTTCGACCAGTCACAGAACCAGTCGAAGAGCAGCAGCAGCGGGACATCCTTCCAGCCTTCGGCCAGTTGGGTCGGCGACTGCTGGCCCTTGAGCAGCTTTTTGACGCCTTCCACCACCAACGCGCGCTGTTCGCGAACACCTTGGGCCTGAAGACTGACGGCCGCCAGTGGAGATCCAGCGGCCAGGGTCAGCAGTTCGCTGCGTTCCTGCTCGGTGCATTCGGGCAAGGCATCGGCCAGCCAGGCGATGCTCATCGACTCGCTCGGCAGCGGACACGCCTGCTGCACACAACGACTCTTGATGGTGGCCAACAAACGGCTCGGCTGATGGCTGACCAACAACAGTACGGTATTGCCTGACGGCTCCTCCAGACTCTTGAGCAGGGCATTGGCAGCGTTGATGTTCATCGACTCGACGGGCTCGATGAGCACAACCTTGCGACCGCCCATCTGCGCTGTCTGCACCACGAAACTGACCAGATCGCGGACCTGATCGACCTTGATCGCCTTGTCCGCTTCCTCCGGCTCCAGCACGTAGTTGTCCGGGTGACTGCCCGCGTTGAGCAGCGAGCAGGACTTGCAATGACCGCAGGCCTCAAGCCCCTGTGGCTGCTGACACAGCAGCAGGTACATCAAGCGTTCGGCCAGCGCCCGCTTGCCGATACCGGCAGGCCCATGCAGCAGATAAGCGTGAGCGTGCTGGTTGCGTCCGGCCAGGTGCTGCCAGAGACTGGCCTGCCAGGGGTAGGCGTTAGCCATGTCGCCGTTCCGCCAGCATTTGCAGCAGCTCAGGCAGCAGCGTGTCGAGCGAAGCCTGGACCTGATCCAGCGGCAAGGCGGCTTCCACCAGGCGATACCGCTGGGGGGCGGCTGCGGCGCGATTGAGATAGGTGCTGCGTACCGCGTCGAAAAACGCCCGGCCCTCCTGCTCGAACCGGTCCAGACGTCCCCGCGCGCTGGCACGCGCCAGACCGATTTCCACCGGCAAGTCGAACACCAGTGTCAGATCAGGACGCAGCTCGCCCTGGACGAAGTTTTCCAGGGCGGCGATGCGCTCCACCGACAGCCCTCGCCCGCCGCCCTGATAGGCATAAGTGGCATCTTGTATTCGTTTCTGATGAGAGGTAAACATAGACTTAATATACGGCCCATTCATTGCAGGTAAACAACGTATACTGATACT
This sequence comes from Pseudomonas sp. NPDC087358, assembly GCF_044900785.1. Taxonomy (NCBI): domain Bacteria; kingdom Pseudomonadati; phylum Pseudomonadota; class Gammaproteobacteria; order Pseudomonadales; family Pseudomonadaceae; genus Pseudomonas; species Pseudomonas sp. NPDC087358. The sequence continues at coordinate 171,072 of NZ_JBJDOA010000011.1, read as the reverse complement.
ATACCCAGTTACGTCAGTGGAGTGATCAACAGTAAATGCCAATAATGATAGGCCTAGCAGCGAAAGCTAGATCTGGGAAGGATACGGTCGCAGCGATGCTGCTTGAGCATCCCGAGGTCGCAGCGTACGCATTAGCAGACCCGCTAAAGGAAGGGTGCCAAGCCCTGTTTGGCCTAACCGACTGGGAGACTTGGTCCGACGAGGCCAAGGAGCTAATGATCCCAGACTGGGGCATGTCGCCACGCCAGATGTTTCAACAAGCAGGTACGGACTGGCTGCGCGATCATAACCCAAACCACTGGCTCATGCGCGCTGAACGGCAGCTCAACCAGCCCCCCTCCCCCACTACAAGCCCTTCTATATATAGAGAAGCCTTTGCCCCCGATGCGGCAATTTGGTTTGCTACCAAGGCGTTCTGGGGCCTGAGCGACTCCCAAGCCTGGGATGAATCGGAGCGAGGCCAAGTGGATCCCTTCTGGCATCTGCGCCCAATCGAGATGCTCTCCATTATCAAGACCCATCTTGCCAGGGATATTCCAACTTACGCAGAAGCTAGATTCCGCCTTCTTCAATCGCGCCCCATTACCCCGCCGTTTCCGAAACATCCCGACCTGCAAGGGAAAACGGTCCTGGTAATAAAAGACATCCGCTTCGAAAATGAAGCCGATTACCTTCGTTCGCGAAACGGCATCATATGGCACATTTCGCGAACTTCAGCTGCGCAGGTAAATCTTCATTCATCCGAAGCCGGTATTTCCATCCAACCTCTTGACACACATATCGATAACAACGATACAATTGTGTCATTGCGGTTACAAGTAGACAAAGGCTGGTCGCGATTGCGCTTGTAAAGCTCAATTCAAGGACGCAGATCACCTGCGTCATTGAAATGAGAATTATGGATGACGATAGATGAAACACTTAGGCTTGCCAAAGTTGTGGCAAGAAACGGAAGAGTCGTACCGGCGAAATACCTAAATCACCCGTACTTTGATAAAACCTCGAATTTGTGCCTAACGCTGCACTATGCTTTTGTGCGATACGTGCCTACAGTGGCGCATACGCACGGACACGCAACGGGCCGAGCAATAAACCTCTTCTTTGACTACCTCGCAGAACACAGAGCCATTAATCCTGCTGCCTTGCATCCAAGACAGTACACCGATATTTCCATAGAGATCCAACTTGGCTTTCAAGACTATCTATTGAGAACTGGGGGGACTCCACTCCATGCCGAGGCTCTGAAAAAATGTGCTAATTCGGTTGCCAGGAATTATGGCACGATCCCGATGGTCATGATTGCGCATATCAATCGCAGGCAGCCAAAGCCAACCGAGCCGCTGAGCGACGGGGCGTATGACGCCCTGACGGCGGCGCTGGTCCGCCATACGGACAAGCTGTATCAGAAGCTTGAGTGGCGCAAATTGGTAGATGCCGCAATTCCGCTAAGCCAGGAAAGCGTTGACGCACACCAAGGCCCCGTCTGCAAATGGGTTCCAGAACATACCCGCAGCTTGAAGACGCTACTCAACCATGGCTTCCCCATGCAGCTTTCGCTCGAACAAATTTATGAGTTCACTGGGCGTCCTAATCTGACTAGCTTCACAAGAATCCGCACTGAAGTTCTGAAGGCGATAGGCCACAAGTACATTGTTCAGTCTGTATCTGGCATAAAACTAGATCAGCTCCTCGAAATGTACTTCCCCACAGTCATAGACCAATGCGCAATCGGCCTATTCTTGATGCTGCAATCTGGATGGAACAAAGAGACCGTATTATCAATAGACGGAAATGACTTCGAGCATATTCTGACTGGCTCAATTGACGACGATATGGCTGTCATTTTTTCAGAGAAGTTCAGGTCGCAAAGCAATGGCTTGCCTTATGATGCTCCGAAACAAATGACTGCTTCGAGCGATAAAAATGATAAGTACTCTATCTACAACTTGATCATCCTGGCTGGAAACCTATCAAAACCGCTGCAAGGTTTTGAGTTTGATACTGATCCGTTTCAAAATGTTGGCTTTGAGCGAAACGAGCTGTTTCTTTTTCTACGTACATTTGGAGACTGGTACAAAAACGGCAGTCGTCACTCATCAATCAATATTGTCAACTCATGGCAATACGGCATCGAGAGCTTTCTCCGCGAGTACGAAATCATCGACAACGGGCGCAGGCTCACTAAGACTGGTGAACTCGCGCGCCGGTTGCGCTCTACTTGGCTGAAGCACAAGAAGAGGACTATGCCCATGGGCATGATCAGCGCACATTTCGGGCACTCCGATCCATCGACAACGGATGTCTATTACAACAGCTCAGGCGCAGCTATGCAGGAGCGCAAAGAACGCCTACGGACCGAGCTTGATGCGGTTGTGGAGTTGTTGGTGACTGGTCAGTTTCGCGGCCTGCTTGGCAAGCGTGCAAACGACCAAGCTTCAGCTGCTGTCACGCTCTTTACGATCCCTGGGCATGATCGTCCGATGTGGGGGTGTGAAGATCAAACTTCGCCAGATTGGAAGGGACATGAGGATCAGGTAGCCCACGGCAAGCGTTGCTTCCGGATGGAAAAATGTATTGGCTGCTCGCAGATTCGGCTGTTTGACGATTCGCTGCCGTATCTGTTGGAGCGCGTATCTCACATTGAGCATGAGCTTGACTCAGAAAACAGCAGCGCACGGAACGATGACCTGGAATGGGAAAAACAGCTATTGGAGCATCTGATTCAAGACTGCCATGACGACGATGAAATCAACGCAGCCGCTCGATACCGGCGAAAGCATTCTCCGTTGTTGCCCCGCGACCTCTCCAGCCTGCGGGTGATTTTCGACGAGGAGCTTGCTGATGTCTGACTACATCGAGATGCAGGATCGCATTATTGAGGAATTTGAGAGTGACGCCGAGGAGGCGGCTCTGGAGCGCTTCGAATCGTTGCTTGATGAGACTGCTGACGCACTGGCTCCCAGTCAGAGCGGTCTGCGTGCGAAACTGGCACTTTATCCGGAGGGCGATTTTCCGGTATCGGCACTCTCTCAATACCAGTCATCCGCCTGGCGATTTGAAGGATCGGAGAAGACTATCTACTTCCGTTCAGATATTCCTGGACTGAACGAGCTGAAGCGCGCCCTCACTTATCAATACATTCCTGCGTTTACACCCTACGCGCGGATCAAATCTTTCATGTCCACGTATCAGCACGCTTCGCAATTTCGGCTCATCGAGATTTACTTGCTCACTCCGAATCGGTTGACTGGACTGCCAGGGCATCTGGCCATGATCACCAACAGAATGATCAACCGCGCGCTTGACGATGCTAAAGCCTCGACCATGTCAAGTCACTATCTCCAGTTGTTCATGATGATGCGGACCTGGGCAGCGCTGTCAGTTCAAAAGCTGCTCCCGGAGGAAATGTGTCTGCCTGCGTCGGCTCAGAGCGTAGATACCCGTGAAAGGAGTCGCGATGTACAGGATGTCTTCGCGGGATCGATCCAGTCTTGGATACCTTTCTCAGAAAACGAGCTGGAAAAGCTCGTCAACCATTCGCTTTTCTGGATCCAGAAAGCAATGCCAAGACTGCTTGAGGCCAGGACTTTTCTGATCGACTCTGGGATCTCCGAATTCCATAAGGGCGTGGTGAGACGGGCTAAGCGGCAAATCGACATTGAAGAAGCGCTGACAATCGAGATCGACGGCATTCAGGTGCTGACTGTAAATCGTAAAGATGGAATGAATAGTGGTCGGCCATCTTTTACATACAGGTGGGTGTCAGAGTTTGGTCATGCCATTGATGAGGTCAGAAACGCGGTTTTTGTGTTCGTCGCGCTTGTGACTGGAATGCGAAAAAGCGAGCTTGGCATACTTTCGTTCGACGATATCAGAGAGGGCGAGTCTGGCATTTTTTGGGTAGACATGACGCGATTCAAAACCTCCAACGATCCCAACCATAACGGAGAGAAGGAGGAATTGCCTTTGCCCAGCTTCGTCGGGAAGTTACTGATGAAATTCAAGGTGCTGCGGAGCTTCTGGTCGTACTACAAAAAAGGGCTCGTTTTCCAAAACGCCTTTGCAAACATAGCAGTCGGGGACGGGAACACATTTAATGTCACAGCGATCACATCAGCCTTGGAACAGCCGTGCGGCGTTGACCGAATTCACGCGCATCGGTTTCGAAAGACTATTGCCGAGATTTTGATCAACCGGAGCGAGCGGAATATTGACCTGATCCGTATGCTTTTTGGGCACCACAGCTACAAAATGACGCTCCAGTACATATCGCGCAACCCTTACATGGTGAGGGCTGTAGCCCAAGCACTTGAAGAGAGCTATTCGAAAGAATTTCATGAGATCGTGACTGCGGTGCGGGATGGAAGCTTTTCGGGCCAGCCTGCGGAACGGCTTGCGAATCAAATGATCAAGCGCCCGGAAGAGTTCAGAGGCAAGCGACTCAAGACATCGATTCTGGTCTACATCGCACACTTGCTCAACTCTGGCACACCATTGTTTGTGGGGCGGACGGCTGTCGGAACGTACTGCGTGACCGGTAATGACCTTGACCGAAGCTCTCCTCCGCCGTGCCTCCACGGGCGACCGCTGCCAGAGGGGCGTATCTTTCCTGACCCATCAAATTGCCAGATTGAATGCCGGAATGCCGTAGTAGTCGCCAAGGCAGAAAAGTCCTTGGCGGAAAACGTGCAATTTTACGAGTCCCTGCTGGCAAGCGGTGGTGAAGTGCTGCCACCAAAAACACGCCGAAAAATCATGGCGAGAATTGAGGCCCACAAAGCGCACCTGGTCAATTTGAGAGATAAGGGCCCGAAAGAGGCCGCAGCTTTGTTGGGACTGGCTGCGCTTATCCCAATGGTAGAGGTGGCCTGATGGAGCACAACAAGACTCACCAGAGGCTCGTTGAGCTTATCATCGACCACCACACCGTATTTCCTGGGACACCACTGGGAGTGAAAGCCCTTTCGGACCAAGCGGGCATCTCAAGGCAGGCTTTTAATCGCTACTACAGTGGTTTGAAAGACTATGCCATAGGTGTTAAACCATTGGCTGATTTGTTGAGCGGTGCAGGAACATTCCTTTCGCACGAATTGATCAATCAAAATCAGGCGACGATCCGAGATCTTCAGAATCAACTCAAGCAGGCTGAGTCCAGATATGAAAAGAAGCTGCAAGACACGCTAAAGCACTACATAACGACACTTATGATCGGGGATATAACTGCTCACGCGGCAAATGATATGCGTGTCAGCCTTGAACGCCAGAGCCTTTACGCCAGTGAAATGAGAGCCCAAAACAACACGCTTGAGCTTGAGCTAAGCAGAGCCAAGCAGAGCCAAGCTTGCGCTGGAAAACGACCGCATGGACGTGAAATCTCTTGGGGTATCTCTGGACGTTGGCCAAAAGCAGAAGGTGGACGTTGATCTTGCGGGAGCGGTTGCTGCCTATAACAAATCGGGCGACATCGAGGATTTCTTCAGCCAGAAGGATCGCGCCCTCGACATGGCCTGCAAGTCAATCAAAACCATGTCAGGCGATGCGGAGTGCACGGTTGTCATCTTCGCCGAGCGTTACATAAGCAGGTTTAACATTTTCGTAGATAACTTCAAGCCGAGCGATAGCTCCAAACACATCATTGTGAGATTCCCGGTATTTGATCGAACAATGCTAGACCTTTACAGACGCCGCCTTCCACCTGTCAAAAGCACGGTGATATACATTCCTTACTTACAATCCGAAAGTGACATTAATGCCCAGCGGTCGTTTTTCTTCAAAGGGATACCTGAAGAAGAGTTGAATCAGGCTGACAACGCAGACCCGATCAATATTGCACATGGCTATGAAGAGGTTGTTCATTTTAAAGTAAGGCAGGGCAACTGATGACGTTCAGCATAAGCCGCCAGATAATTGAATATGAAACACCCGATACCGGGCTGCATGTCCGGCACCACATATTGATCGCCGGTATTGGTAACAGGAACCATTTGCTGAGTCATGCCAATCTATACCTGCTGAATTATGCTCGCCAATCGCTAAAGACTTCCAATCGCTACTCAAGCGTGATTTCAATGTTTTATCGATATCTGTCGGCTGAGCCGAGATTCGCTGATAAGGATATTGCAAATTACCATGTCTTTGTGACCAACAATGATATTCGTAGATGGCAAATATCGCGTCAAGTCACTAGGGTAAGAAACCAGAGTGCGGGACCGGTTTCTGAAACCATCTTTGAAGACGCGAAGGTGCTCCTTGGCTATTTTCATTGGCTCAACACCAATGGCTACCTTACGAACGTAGAGGTGGCATTGAAGACCTGCATCGCAAATTTCAAATCGGAGAGAATGCTTGCATACGTCAAAGCAAAGGCGCGCGTAACCAGGAGCGGCAAAAATATTCAAACGCTTGATAAGGAGTCCAGACAGTGCCTTTTCAATTCCCTGATTACCTCTGATGAAATCAGGCAATATCTAGATGCTTTTGCTGACCCAGTGTACCAAACGCTATTCAAGCTTGCCCTAGGTACAGCGATGCGCCCTATCGACCTCTGCAAGTTTCCTTATCTGGGTGACAGAAAAAATGTTCATATATTGCCGTACTCCGAAATGGACCATGAGAAACTGACATTCGAGTACACGGCATACGGCAGCAAGGGAAATAAAACAAGGACAATCGTTATCCACAGAGATGATCTTAGAATGATTGACGAAAGCTATATAAAACCGCTGTATCAGGATAGGCGTAAGTTATATAAGGAGCGCTATGGAAAAGACTGTCCGCTGTCAGTGCTTTTCTTGAACAGCCAAGGTGTTCCCATTACTGAGACTATGATCTCCTCGCGTGGAACCGCAGCGAAGAAAAAAGCTCAGGCAACCCATAAAGGTTTCAGGGACAGTGTGACGTTCTACGATTCACGACACTGGTGGCCTACGGTTTTTCTGATCAAGTATTTTGGAGACGACTTGCTGACCAAGGCGGTAGATTTCCTTTGGGCTGCATGTGCAGAGGCGCTAAAAACTCAGATGGGCCACGAGAGCCTGGAAACAACTTTCCACCACTACGTCGATAAGGCCCGCGTTGTGATGGCTGCGGCGAAAGGAAGGACGACAGAGTTGGTGACGCAGGCAAATTCCGGCGTGCACGCAATGATCGCTGAATTTCATTGTCTTCGTTGAAAAAAACGAAACGCCTTCTTGCTGAGGTGTTCACCCTCGGAATCCAAGGTTTTGAGTCATGGCGCCCTTCCAACGACCCCACTTAGTCTCGAACATCACTGCCATGGGCAGTGCAGCGGCTCCTTGCCCACTTATCGGTAGTTACAAGGCTGCCAGGAGATCCGCATACCTCACAGACCCTAATGGACAATCTACGTGCGAATTCGGCCCAGGCCGTCGTCTGCGGGTGATTTACGCTGGTCTGAATCCTTAGCTCTCCGAACTTTTCCTTGAGGACCGCTATTGAGAGCCCTTCTGGTAGTCCGTTCGCATCATCCTCCATCAGCACACACAGCACCTCAATGATGCTGAACCATCCGCTTCCACACTCGATGCGGACCGATGATGGCCCGAGGAGCGCGGGGAAATTTTCCCGCAGCTGGGTAACAAGGTCTGCTCGCATCTCTACTCCTTCGTCAGCTCGGATGTATCGTCAGGCTGAACTTGGTCACGAGGCCGGTCGAAATTCAATGGTTTGACGGAATCACTATTAGCTTGCGACCAGTTAGCTGTGTTGGTCGCGATCTGGGCAACCATTGCCCTGATGTCGCTCGCCAGCTTTTCAGGGTATTGCGGATCAATCTGCGGCCTGCGTGGTCGGCCGACGTGGCCATCTACTGATGTGGGTACGCGAGGGGATGCCTTCGTGACTTTCTTCGGTCTGAAGAGTTTTGAATAGTCGATATCATGGAGCCGATCCACGATAAAGTCTGGCTTCAGGGGTCGCCCTGGTTCAAGCGCCTGGTGAGCCTTGTACAGGCTACCAATGTGGGTCCACCCTAATGGTGCGAATGAAATGATCCCGTAGACGCCGCCCGTTTCGGTTTCTATCCAGATGCTGTCACCTGACACGCGAATCAAGCTTATGACTGCGGTAACAATCCTCTGGCCATCAGAGAACTGCCCCTCAGGCGTCACGCGAACGTGCTGCCATACCCTTCCTACGAGTCTGAGAGAAGGCTGGATGTTGGCATCCGCGATGTACGCGGTGAATGATTCAATTCCAGAATCGTCCCGTAAGCGAGCCATCGCATCTTCGAAAGTCTCTAGCATCCCAGGCTCCGTAATGTATCCACCAAATTGGCTCCTTCTGAATCTTCGATCTGAAAAACGCATACCGGATTCGGAAAATTCGCGGAAATAGTCAGCCGCTTTTGCTGCGCGCGCGCCTATCCACAGACAGAATCAGCTCGCCCGTAAACAGCCTCCTGAGCGCCAATCGGTCGCCTTCTTGCCATCCAAGATGCACACAGAGGCCTGGGGCTGGAAGTAGCACCAAGGGTCCTTCCGGCGAGCAGTGCACATGCATCTTCCAGATCGAATCGGCCTGATTGCTAAGCGACCGCCGCATGATCACCTGATCCTGCTCCGAGACCTCTGGACGATGTTCAGAGCTAAGCGTCCAATACGCGGCTCGCCCAGCGTTTTTGTAGGCATCCGAGCCAGTCAGATCCTCATCATCGGCGCTTACGATTCCGTCTTCAGAGATTCGTATAAGTCCCGGTTGAAGCCGTCTCCTGCGAAAATAACTGTCAACGTGATGGCGCACTCGCAGCCAGATACGAAACATATCTCCTCCTAGGCGCCTACCACCCACCTAGCCCGGCCCATGAGGGAGCGAACGTTGGATAACTAAAGCCTATATAATATCGACGAAACGCTGAAAATGTGTCGAGTTCGATATGGTACTTTACATATCGGGCCTGCCTGATGCTACCTTTTTGTGGGGGTAGCTGGTGGAGCTGAATAAAGCCTATGGCATGGCGCTGAGGCACGTGCGCAAGCAGAAAGGGCTCACCCAGGAAGATTTTGAGCCGGTCACCTCACGCGCTTATATCTCAAGAGTCGAAGGTGGGTACCATGTCCCAACGCTGGAGAAAACCGTGGAGCTTTGCACAAGACTCGCGGTATCGCCGTCATTGCTTCTGAGCTTGTGCTTTCTAATCGCTGAAGACTCGTCCAGCGGAACTGACCTGCTGGCAGTCCTGAAATCCCAACTGGAAGAGATTGGCCTACCCCAGCGCTAGGTGCCTAGACCGGTAGTTGAATGCCGCGAGACAGGGACACAATGCGGCCTGAACTGATACTCAGGCGCCTCGATACAACCAGGTAATGGAAGCCAATATTTTCAAATCATGGAGCGAACTGAATGCTTTCAATTTTATATCCCAAGGTAGCTTGGCTTGTGCGGGAGCTTACGATGGGGCTCATGCCGTTCACCGCAAAAGCCGACTCGATACCCAAGCTTATAGTCAAGATATCCAAGGAAGGGATCCTAGCTGCGAAGGTACGACAAGGTTTTTCAGTTCACTTGGTCCCCTATGATGTGGATGGGGTTAAGTCAGTTGGCTTTTTAGCAGCATTCTTCGATGACCAACAGCATCCGCTGATAGCAGGCGGAGCATTCATCAAAGAGTTTTTTGGCCGACAGCTGGCCCGTCTGCTCCTGTCAAAAGAAGTAGATGTGCATTTTTTTGATGAGGCGGGCCACGAGCTGCTTGCTTACCGCGCCGAACTTAATACAACGAAAAAACATCGAAATCTGTTGATGGAAGCGGTATTTCCAAGCCTAGAAGACATGCATCAAGGCCGAGTGATGAACGCCATGTCAGAGTGGTTTCAATTAAGCACTCCTGATGATGACGCAACGGCGGTTAAGGTTATTTTCAAATACCCCTTAATGGATGAAGATATCGTTATCTTCGATCTACGACCGGAATATAACTCATACCAAGGCAGTCCAGGTTTCAGTTATGTGACGCTGGAGCGCGAAGAACCGGGCGCCTTTCAGGAAAAAGAAATCGCTCGATTATTGCAACGCACCTTTGCAAATGAAGATATTTATTTATCCCCGCTGCGCACTTATGACAATGAAGAAATCACTGACCTTCTGATCATCAGCGAAAACAATGTTCTTATCATTCAGGCGAAAGATAGCCCTAATATTGAGCGCATAGTAAACAACACCATCGAGCGGAAAAGAAAAACCGTCAACGGTGCTCTGAAAAAAGGATTGGCTCAAGTGACAGGTGCAGTCAGTTACCTCAGTCGCACCTCTCCAATGATAATGCGGCTTGATGGTAAGGATATTGAAGTCAGCTTAGAAGGCAAGACCATATATTCGCTAGTGATATTGAAGGAGCTATTCAGCGATGACTACGACGAATACACGCCGCAGATAATGGCCGTCGCTAATTCAACAGGGGTGCCATGTATAGCATTATCATACAGCGAACTTCACCAGTACACGCGCCATTTAACGACAGAAGATGCATTCTTCAAAGCGTTCATGACCGTATTTAATCACGGGGTTCAATCAGGAATGTTTCCTCGCCTAAGAGTTCACGCGCCCGGAGCGATGGGGAGCTAGGAGGTCCAACTGAGCTTGTTCAGCCATATCCCTTACCCAGTCGCGCAACCTGATCCGATTTTCAGCTTTTTCGCTTCCGCATCAATAAATTTTATTGCGAATTCAATGCGTTAACCTCGCTTAGATTCCTCATTGCGGCTGTTCAAGCCGCTCCACCCTCGCCTAGGAATCAACCATGGCATCAGATAAAAAACAGGCTAAGCGAGCAAAGCGCTCCAAGTCGAAAGCCAAGCAGGCTCGAATAGTCCGAAATGGCTCGGCTCAGGGCGAATATGTAGAAACGATTGAGGTCGCAGAGGGAATGGTCAACTTACTCGTGCGGATGGCAGAAGCTGAGGCAATCAGCCAAGTCGAAATGCTTACCACCATTATTGGTGACTCGGGGATGTCCAAAGCAGAAACGTTAGACGACGAAATCGATATGCAGATCGTAATTCTCAAGGTCTATGGAAGGAAGATCGAAGGAAGAACAGATGACTGGATGGAACATGCTGGATTCCTTGAAGCTTATGCGGAAGCTGCTCGTATTCTCGGTAGAGAGGAACTCATCGACGCCTGGCATGATGCCCATGACTTTTAATGGCAGGTCGCAGCGGAGTCGGAGCGGTCGAGCGCCTTCCATATGAAGAGTCTTCTTTGGCATGTGCATTTCGTGACGAGGGCCGCCAATCCCAACCCGTCGATTCATAGAGCAGGCACTGTGATGCATGTGCCTGAGTCCTAATGTATCGATGCCGTAAAGCGGATGGGACACCGTCAAGAGACCGCACCCCTCCCCCTCGACACCGCCAGTGGTCACCTTCGGCGGAGCCGGTCATGAGCTTCATCCATACCGGCTTTGCCGAATGACCCAGTGGTGGTTGCTGTGCTCATCCTTGGCTGGGCGGAGGGACGCCGGTGAAGGCTGTTGGCCTCCCTAGCACTGGATAAAGTCCTCTCAGGACCAGGCTTCTCGACCACAATTTCCCCGCCTGGATCAGTCCCTTGGAAAGTTGGCTATTATTGGATTGCTCAGATCATAAGCGTGCAGTAGAGCCGACAGCTGCAACAATAATTGATCACTGGCCTAAAGCTGGGATTGCTCAATAAAACGGTAGGTATCCGCCAATATCTCTCGGGTTTCAGCTTTGCGGGCACTCTCGGTGACTACCCTCGAATGGCTATGAAGGAAGCCGCTCACATGATCGATGGACCTAAGCGTATAAAGCCGTACCTACTCACGGAGTTGCCAGTGGACTTAACCGTGAGAATGAAGCTGCTCGCAGGCATTGACACAACAGTCCCTGAACGACATGAGAAAGGGGATTTTGATAGGAATGACCGCGCTGAAATCTACACGATCATTAATGCCCTATTGATTGACCCGCATTTACCAATCCCTCTGCCGGCCTCAGTGTTCCATTCCGACAGACCGGACATAGTAGTTCGAAGCGCAACAAGCGCCATAGGAATCGAAATCGTTGAAGCGGTGTCCCAGACCACAGCTGCAATGGACTGCGAAAGAGCCCTCCTACCAGATGCGCCTGAATTTCATTGGGCAACGAAGCAGCTATTGGGCGAGGGGAAAAAATTTGCTTGGGAGGTTCGCGACATGATTTCCAATAATGAACCTGGCGAAGGGTTCATCGGTGACGGAGCCGTTGATTGGGCAAAGGCCATGGCGAATTTTGTTCGCCGCAAAATGGCTACGGTTTCCAAGCCAGGATTTCAGCGATTCGAAAAAAATTGGCTCCTGGTTTACGATAACTGGAGAGAGCCAGCCAGGGATCTCGAAAAAGCAGATATTTTCCTTGATGGATTGCTGAAAGAAATGACGGCCTTCGCAATCTTCGACCTGATCCTGGTTCTCGATGATGCGCGGCTCAGCGTTTTCCGAGCGTAGTACATTTGGTCTGGTTCGAAACCGCTTATACAGGTATTGACCCGCTTGTTGTCTACCTAGCGGTCTCGCTTATTGCTCTGTAGATCGTAGAGCGATGAACATCAAAGAGCTTAGATATCTCGGAGATCGGACGACCAGCATTATTCAGCTCTCGCACATGTGCTATCTGCGATGCGCTCATCGATGGCTTCGGCCCGAATCGTACGCCGCGAGCTTTCGCAGCCAGTCGGCCAGCGGTGGTACGCTCTGAGATCAATGAGCGTTCGAAGTCAGCAATTCCCGCAAAGACCGTCAGAATCATTCTGCCTGCTGGAGAGGTCGTGTCTGCCCATGGCTCAGCCAATGATCTTAGGCCTGCGCCACGGACTCGCAGCAGCTCTGCGATCTGCAACAGATCAGATGTAGATCTGGCCAAACGATCCAATCGAGTAACCACCCGGATGTCGTCGGATCGAAGGTGGTCGAGCATCCGGATCAGCTCTGGCCGATCCCGCTTTGCACCACTCAGCTTCTCCTCAAAAATTCTCGCGCAACCTTGATCGATTAACTGCGAACGCTGCTGCTCAAGGTTTTGACATTGGGTCGAAACCCTCGCATATCCAATTAAGTGATTCATGAAGACTCCGTCGCAAGTTATATCTCAAGTATAGCACAATATGCGACAGACTTATGCGACACTTAAAATCAATTGCAAAAGGCACGCTCATCGTGTCGCATAACTTCTAACTTGTGCAACAGCACCGCCGCCAGCTCACCTCCTAGCTGTGGGATTACGCTCTAGTTATGCAACGGTCTTTTCTCACGAAATTTAAGTGTGAAGGGACGCCAACGGCTTGCTGATGGTCGGCGATAGCGTTAAGCAGCCAAATGCACTTGCGATATCCCCCCATCACATTTTTGTTGTTTTGGCCACCTTGGTCGTGGCTGGCTTAGGAACTTTACAGCTTAGTACGACTTCCAGAACGGTAAGAGTTTTCGATTTCTAGAGCGGAGCGACGCAGGCAGCACTGTTAAAATTTTAGGCATGGCTTGTTGTTTTATTTGCTGTCGTATTAGGATAAATACTCTGCAACTTCGGGAGATAGATCCAGTCTATTGCTTGGCAGTAAGTGAGGTGAGCCCGATAGTGAACACACCTACTGTATCCACCAAGCTATGGTGTTGAATGGAGTAGCTTATAAAGCGAAGCCAAAAATCATGTCGCAGGCTTGCAGCATAGAGATGACTTTTAAGATTAATAGATTCAAGCATCGGAAAGGGCCAGCGCATTCGCCACACCGGCGGCGAATGCGGTATAGAGTTTTCATCTCCAACTGTATTTTTTTGATGGCAGCATCTACAAATGTAAGCTAAGCCGTTACAAAATAATATTTAATAGCTCAGGGCGCCCTAACTGGCAGTAGAACATGGTTTCCATCAAAGGATGTTGCTCTTTGACTGCCGTAAAAAGTTCAGCGTCTCCCACCCCCAGAACTTGCGACACTTCGTTTATTAAATAATCGTACCAGGCTGGGTCTAAAGAATTAATGCGCAGATTTACTTCGAAGTGTATTTTTTTGTTATCTTTATCTGTCAAACCATACTCACTATTGGTAAAGAAGTCTAGGACGTCGGTAGAGTAAGACATTTTCAAAAATTGTGAAATGCAAACTCTCCAAGTGATCGCGTCGTATCCCATACCTTTTAGCAATGGAAGAAAAGTGTCTACTCGATAAATAATTCTTGCCATGAACGCAGAAGAACTGAGAGCATCAACCGGGAGAAAGGTTCCGATAACACTTAGGGCCCCACAACGTAAGAAGCCATTGGCAACCGATGCGTGTGATCCGCTAATTGCAGATGTCGAACATGCACTCAACATCACGATAGGCGGAATTTTAGCTTTGCCGTGCAACTCCCAGCTTATCAGTTTCTCCGTCCCAATTTCTAACCACCCGGTATCCTTAATACCCCCATGGTTACCATGACAATCAAATATTACGATTGCCCCCTCAAATGTATTGAGCGCGGCAACCACCTCCTCAATTGATGAAACATCTACAATAGAGATTTTTGATTTAGTACTTATTGGAAAGAGCTTGATAGCAGCTTCCAAATATAAGCCTAACTTGTCAGACTTACTAAAAGATCGAATAATGAGGATATTCTGTAACACGTCGAGTTTAAGCGTGGTAAAACGGCCCATAGTCGACAGCTGCAAAAGCATGTTGCCAGGAGTCATTGGTATTTTACTAACTTCATGGCTGATCATTAGAGGTAGTTTGTCTAGATAGACCCACTCAAGCGGGACATCGCTACAGATTTTGCAGCGAAGAACCCGGCTCGCAATTATATAATAAAGTTTCGAGCCAAATGCTGAGCGCAGAGAATCTGACAGAGCTTTAAATTTTACTTGGAGAAGTAGCTTAGACTTTTTGTCATCCATATTATAGATGCGCTCAATCTCCTTAAGCTTGGATAAGTGGAGATTTACAGAGTTCGGAAGCCGGATCGCAGGTAATGACTCAGTACCTGCAAGAAGTCCAACTGTAAAATTTGTTATCCGTAACTCCCTCTGACGCTCCTTTGTTATCGTAGAGGTCATGGGGTCTTTCGATGGATGATCCGTGTCCGCATTTGCGTTATTCACTGTCCATCCGGAATATTCTGGATTCTTAATAAGTCCATTTTTAATAAAATTTCTGTGAAAAGGAAGTTTTATTTCTCTTAATATTTGATTCCAAAAATGAGAATTAACATCATAAAGTGCTCCGTAGATAGCAGGTGAATATATGATGGCCTCATCTACATGCTCCTTGTGCTCGTCAGTCATAGCAAGGACTGCCTGGGCACTTTCATAGACGGCGTCATAGTAATTTTCAACTTTTCTAGGGTCAATGTATTTATGCATTGAAGGCCTGAAGCCGAGCCCTATTAGTACCAGCTCGTTCGCTACTGTGCATCCTGCTTGATAGAAAGTACATCTTGCAATCTTTCTAAAGGCCGCGCGCATCTTAGGAATTTTTGCTTTAGGTGCAAAGATTTTTTTCGCCTCAATCATCAAACGATATATATGGTAATCTAAAAACTGAGCAGTGATGTGACTCTGATACTCAGTAACATTTATCACGCCTTCAGCCCTTTCGGTTGAAACCAGCAAACGATGAATGCTATCTGAAAATTTCAGTTTTTTGATTTCGTCAATATCTTGAGGCAAAGCTAACACGACTACAAAAGCGGAGTTGATTAGCTTTGGAATTTCGGTTATTAATTGAGACCCTATAGTAACTACATTTCTGCGCGTACCGCCACAGCGAAGCTCGATAAGTTTCTGTTGGTTTATAAATACTTCGCCCGTATCAAAGGGAGCTACCGAGACAACTCCCATAAGTAAGAGAAAATCATTGCTTGTAGCTGCCCTGCTCCACCCTTGAAACAAAGTTGTTGCTTCGTCTGTGGGTACAACTAATACGTAAGTAATTTCAGCCATATCACATCCCTTTGAATAAAACAGTCTTATCACAGTCCGCCACCCTATCACAAAAAGCAGCCATTGCCTTTCAATACCAAGCAGCGAAAACCAATCCACAACCCTTGATGGCCGAGCCCACGTCATAAATGCATCGAGGCGCGCCAAAAGCAGAACGCTATGACTGGTCTATAACGGGACGGCTTATCAAACTATTTTCGCCTGTAAATTTCAGGTAGCACGCTGCATGACTGCAATTGTAGTCGTTAGGTTAAGCTTATGTCTTACGCACGTGACCAATAATTGCTTGACCTATTGCCGCACAGATCCAAAGTTGTCTGAAAATGACATTTGATTTTTAGCCGCCCCGCGGCCGGTACTTGGATGCATGTCCATAACCGCCAGTAATCCTTCTGTCGATATTTGGACTCGCAGAATTGCGCGACGATTTTGATTCAAGCTGCCTCACACAACGATGACCTCGCGGCTCTCCAGATTGCATACCTAATAGGGCAACACGAACCCGCTGGCACCCTTCCCCCGCGAAGCTGGGGTTCCCTTTTTTCCGCTTGGTACCCACAACCAAAGTGACCCTCCTACTGATTTCCGAATGCACATTTAAGAAGTGCAAGCGTGATTTGTAGGCAAAGAAAAGCCCGCGACGGGATTAGCGGGCTTAGGAATCTTTCAGGAGCGGAAATCGATTCTATCCGCGCTCATTAGAAAAATATGTAAATCGTTCATTGGTTCATTGGCGAGCTGAGATACCTAAATTCATAGCTATTTTGGGTACAGAGAAGCTATTCAAGCCCCTCATAGCAGCCGGCAGGCTGGCATGCTCATCCTTTCAAAGAGTCGTATGCCTCCAAAGCATGAAGCGAGTATATGTACGCCGCACCGGCATTGAGGGAGATCGCTGTAGCCAACGCTGCCGCAACCTCTTCACGGGTGGCCCCTGCTGCGATCGCGGCAGCTGAGTGGCTGCTAATACAACCGTCGCAGTGGGTGGTGATCGCCACCGCCAACGAAATCAATTCACGGGTCTTGGCATCCAACACATTGTTTTCTGCTGCTGCCTCGCCAAGCGCCATATAGGCCTTAACCATTTTCGGATTGGACTTGGACAAAGCGCCGAATGATTTTTTGACTGTGGCAAGCAGATCTGGCCAATTGCTAAACATGATGGTGTCTCCTGAGTGTGGCAGCTGGATAGCGCCGGGAATAAGTTTATTTTCCACCTCGGGAGGCATTCGAACTTGTTCGTTCACCTCATATTTTTGTCTAAACGCCTCATATGAACTCAACAGATACCCTAATCATCCAGGAGGGGGTCTTATACTGACCTATGATGTCTGACTCTACTACGAGTGGTTCCTTGATAATGGTTGACCCATGCAAGGCCAGAGCCCTGTAGACATGGATCTTCGCGCTCAGTCGAGCAAGGCGAAACCTTCGGCTGTACAGCTGGTCATATCTTGGTACTCCGACGAAATCGCCACCAGGCGTCTGCGGAGCACTTCTAAATTAAACCTGCATAGTGCGCAGAAACATCAGCGTCTAATGACCCACCCCAATTCTTGGGATACGGCATGTGATCGTCGTATCAACTCGTCGTTGACCCAGTGCTGAAGCTAATGTGTGTCTGAAAAGGCATCGAGCAGTCAGATACGATCATCAGCTACCGGAATCGTTACTCCGCCGAAGCTGGCCAGGTGCGCTGCCATAAGTATCTTTGAAGACTTTGCTGAACGCCGCTTGGGACTGGTAACCCACCTGAATAGCGATGTCGCTTAGCCGGTTTTGGGTGCGAGTCACTAACCCATACGCCCTCTCCATGCGCACTTTTGTCAGCAGTGTCCAAGGCGAGCTGCCGCTAAGCTTGCTGAAAGCACGGATGAAAGTTGCACGTGACATATTGGCCAGGCCTGCCAATGCTTCGACATTCCAGTCATGGGCAGGATCATCAAGCATTGTCTGCCAGACAGGACCCAGACGCTTATCGGTAAGCAACGCGAGTGTGCCTTCGATTTGGGTAAAGTTTTGAAGGTGGGCGCGCAGCACCAGCGCGAACAACGCGGAGGACAGTGAATTGACGATGAACTGACCAGCCATTTGATTTAGGTCGGCTTCACCCCGTAGTAAGGCCACGAGCGAAGACAGTGGCGCAGTGTTGAGACAGACGCTGCCAGCAATGAGTAAATGATCGGGTAATGCAGCGAACAGCATTGAATCCTGCTGGTAGAGGAAATGTCCACAAAGCAAATCCAGTTCGGCCCCATCTCCGAAACGCTGGACCGGCACCAATCCACCAATGATTCGTTGCGGTGAGCTGGATGCGACACGAATGCCGTTGCTCAGCAAAACATGACTGCTGCCGCCGGGTAATACTAAAATATCACCTGCCGCTAGCGTAATACGTCGCCCATCCGGTAGCTCCATTCGACACTGACCGGCAAGAACGATATGGTAGGGCGCAACGCCGCTGGCTTCCTGCGCATGGTCAAGAGCCCAGTCGCCTTGGAATTGGCAACGCAAGTCCAGGCTGCCTCGAACGTTAGCGAGCGTGATGAGCGTATCGATGGCAGTCATGTTTTTGGGTTCAAAAATGTGGCGGTCCGCAATGGTTATGGAGGTCCGTACAATGACACCCTCCTACCTAATCAACCCTCAAGGTCATGTCAGACAAATTGAGTGCCGCTCCTCGCCCGAAGGCATCAGTAGCAATCCAAACTCATTCTCAGACATCAGGTTCGAGCACGAGTATAGAGTCGAATAGCGTGGAGCTTTCGAATTCGACATGCGTTGGATTAGGTATTAATTCCCTGCCATGTTGACCGTCTCGCTCAGCTGCGCGCAGAGGCGGATCCGCGCGGTGATGGCCCTCAACGTCCGCTGCCGATCTAATCAGGCACTCTCTCAAGCAGCTTGAGTTATCCCTTACCTATTGGCTGTGCCAGGTATTCCGGTCCGGATGATGCTCCGCGTGTGAAATGTGGAGCTTCTCCTTCAGTCGCTCCCGTTACCGCGTGGAGCCGCTTCATGGCCAAGAATTCGCCGAGCAGAATCTGCAATCATAACCACACTGCCGGCAAGCATCAGTACATCTTTGAGTACGAGTCTGCCGCCGCCTGACAGGTAAGGGAAACCGAAGTCAGCATCGCCCAAACTGGCAACCCATGCTTCCGGTGTCGTGACCAAAAACGATAGCGTCACGAGGGGTGTCAGGAAGGCAAGTACGGAGCCAACCATGCCTAGTCGGCGAGAAAACGTATACGAAAGCACCAGCAAACCGATCAAAATTTCTACGGTGCCCAGTCCATCTGAAAAGCCGTAGGTATTGTTCGCCTGCTGCCACTCACGCTTTGCAGGATCCAACTGCCCTTCATGAGTCAGGTGTTCTTTGTATTCATGCGGATGCTCGTAGAAGAACGACATCACCGGACTGTTCGCCACAAATGGCGTAATGCTGTCAGCCTCGTAAGGAACGAATTTCAATGCGCCGATCCATATGAAAATGAGAGCGACGCACACTCTGATTAGATGGATACCAAGTTTGTCGAGTCGACTAGCTTTACGAAGCAGTGTGTTAAGCACGAAATTGATCATGGTTCAGGCCCGGAAGGATTCAGTGGGCCCATCGTAGAACCCCCCGGGAAACGAGTCGCGTTTGATCAGCTCATTTTTTTGCGTGATCGTCTCACCCTCGCCGCGTACGCATAAACCGCAACGATCTAACCGCAAGGCATAAAGGCCAAATAACCTTGTATATTGATCGCTTAAAATTAGGCAGTGGGCAATATTTAGTTCAGCGCAGGCCAAAACTCAAAGCCGTTTGTTCGTACTCAATACCTGCTCTTGCGATGCCACTGCCTGGCTTGTTCTATTTCTGTGGTTTGTGCGTCGGGAGCGTCGGATGCTTTGGTTTGGTCTCGGGGTTTACATGATGTCGACGATCATCCTTTCCGTCGTCACGCTTGGGTTTAGGACCTGGCTTGATGTGAGTGGACATACCTGTACTTCCTTTGTTGTTGGAAACCGACTCTGGATAAAGCATGCATTTTCAGCCCTAGGCGAAACACCTGCCAGCCTATTTCTTCATCTCTCGACAGGCTGCTGCGCCGCATGCACGTAAACAACTTGTTTATCCCGACCCACCAGCAGGCCAGAGATAATCAGGATTACGCCAAGGAAAAACCCAATGAACCCGAGTGCACCACTGACAAGCGCTCCGCCGATCGTGGCGCCAGCTGCCTCAGCCGCGGCATGCGCGCTGTTATGGTCCACCTTGGTTGCAACGTAACTGCCAGTGAAAATAATACCCGACAGCGGTAGCATGAATGCCATCAGACCTGAAATGAGTAGTAGTCGACGCCAAGCTTTTCCTGCTCTTGGTGCCGTCAGAGCGATCACCAAAGCTATGCCCCACGCGCCTAAAAACGCCCCTGTACTCCCTGTTCCGCCTGAAGAGGCTGCACCAGCGAGACCCACAACCGTGGCGGCAAGTACCGCGAGGATTAAGCCGCCAATCAACCCTGCTACAAATTTCATACGCTACTCCACGAAATATTATTAGGTCCTGAGGCACCAGCCATGTAGCAAGTTTTGCAGGTGAATAATTAGAATTTCTCCACAGGCTTTTTAACTTCACTTAAAACCTTGTTAGCTTCAAGCTTTGGAAGAGAAAAGCGAATCATCATGTTATTACTAGCACCGTCACTGACGAGCATCAATTCGGCGGCCCGAACATTGTTCGGTGCGGCGGCAAGTGCGCTGACGAAACTTTTATGCCCTGCTGTCGGAATGCTCTTCTCCATGAATGTGTACGTCAGGTTGCCAGAGTTCAACCCTACGGACTCGTAATTGGTCAACGCTGTAGCATAATCCGACTTATTGGAACTCTTGGCGCCGAGTTCAACAACGTCCAATTGAGATTTATTATCTGCCAAAGTTACGAGGGTAAAAGACTGAGCCAAAGCGCCAATTGCCTTGCCGTACAGGTTTTGGTCAAAGCTTGCCCGCAGAGAGACTGAAATCAATTTGTCTGCTGAGAAAACTAGGATCGCGGTAAAACTGTTATCTATGAATCTTACATCGTTCAAGCACAGTGCTTTAGCGCCAATGTCTTCAGTGCAATCATAGTAACCTTGAGCCGAGGAATAGCTGGTGATTGGCGAATCGTGCGCATACGTTTTAAAAAGCAAGTCATCAGCGCTTGCATAATGAGATGCCAGCGCTGTACAGAGCCCAGCAAAAAATAAACGGGGAATCTTGGGCACAATTTCTTCCTTGAAAATTTGAATGACATCATAAGGCTATCATCACTACTAAGCTGCCTACAAGCCGCAACTTCGGTTGAAGCAGGTGCCTGAGCCCAAGCGTGTCGAACGAAACGTGTCGCTGACGCCATTCAGCAACCCACCAATAGCCGTTCTGATTTACCGCAGCAGAGCATGACCTCCAAGCATCAGTGCCGCAACCATACCCACAACGGCAAACGCTTGCTGCAAACGAGGGCCTGCCAGACGATGGGCAATCTGTCGGGCACCGATCAGACCCATTACTGAGCCCGCGCCAAAAGTGATACCGGCTTGCCAATCGAGCGTTCCGGTCAACGCCGCAGTCGTCACACTGCCCATTGATACGATGGCGATGACGGCTAACGATGTGGCAGTGATACTTTTGATTTCCAGATTAGTGCAACGAGTCAATGCAGGCACGATGACGAACCCTCCGCCTACACCCAGTAGCCCTGAGAGCAACCCCGAAAACAATCCGGTAAAAGCCAGTGCCCTTGCGCAGGGCAACGTCCATCGCAAACGGCCCCTGGCCGCATTGAGCAAGCACGGCATGACCTCAGCGCGAGGCGCGATCTCCTCTCTGAGCAGATCCACGGAAGCTTTGCGCAATATGCGTACGCAGACGTAAAGCAGGACCAGGGAGAACCCAAGTGCAAGGGGCGGATTGGGCACGCGTTGCGCGATATACAACCCGAGGGGTGCCACGACGATTCCAGCCACTGCGACGAGTATTGCCGCCCGGTAGCGAACCACACCATCGCGCAACCCCAGCACTGCACCGACGCCCGCCGAAAGGCCTACTGCCAGCAATCCGACAGGAGCTGCCTGCGCCATGGACAGGTCAAGCCCGAACACCAGAACTGGTACGGCAAGAATTCCGCCACCGGCGCCAGTCAGGGCTAAAATGGCACCAATGAAACCGCCAAGCAGGATGCTCAGCGCACTGTGTTCAATCATTTGACTACCTGCTGATATGGCCTGACGCTGACGGGGCATCTTTAAAGGGCGTTGAGCGGGATTCTCAAATACCGTATGCCATTGCTCTCAGGCTCAGGCAGATGCCCGCTGCGCATGTTGACCTGCACTGACGGCAGGATAAGCACGGGCATATCAAGCTTTGCATCACGGGCTTCCCTCATGGCGACGAAGTCATCTTCAGTGACGCCGTTGCACAGGTGGATGTTGCCCTTTTGCTGTGCTTGGACAGTGGTCATAAACTGTATGGGGCGGCCGTTAGGCCGATAGTCGTGGCATAGGAAAATCTGGGTAGACGTCGGCAGTGCGAGGATTTTCTGCATCGAGCGATACAGGGTCCGGGCATTCCCACCCGGAAAATCACACCGCGCGGTGCCATAGTCCGGCATGAATAGCGTGTCGCCTACAAACGCCAATGTGTCTTCATCGACGCTGATAACGTAGGTCATGCAGGCCGGGGTATGTCCGGGCGTATGCATCGCCTCCGCCTTGAGCGTGCCAATTAAGAAGGTCTGACCATCCCCGAGCAACACATCGAACTGACTGCCGTCGCGTTTGAATTCACTCCCCTCATTGAACAACACACCAAACGCGGTCTGGACATCGGTGATACGGCTGCCGATAGCGATATTTCCACCCAACTTTTCTTTCAGGTAAGTGGCGGCAGAAATGTGATCGGCGTGAACATGAGTTTCGAGAATCCACTGCACTGACGCGCCCAGTTGCATTACTCGCGAAACCAGAGCATCAGCGGATCGAGTACTGGTATGGCCAGAC
Organism: Pseudomonas sp. NPDC087358; assembly: GCF_044900785.1. Taxonomy (NCBI): domain Bacteria; kingdom Pseudomonadati; phylum Pseudomonadota; class Gammaproteobacteria; order Pseudomonadales; family Pseudomonadaceae; genus Pseudomonas; species Pseudomonas sp. NPDC087358. The sequence continues at coordinate 148,112 of NZ_JBJDOA010000011.1, read as the reverse complement.
TTTGGTTCAAAATCGAGAACGCTATCAATGATCGCGCACTGCTGCGTAGTACGGTCCATCAGCAAGTAGCTAAACGTTGAAGTGGCTTCATCCAGGAAGGATTCCAGCAAAATCTTGTCGCCAATAAGCATGTGTTAGCTCCTAAGGACTGCTCGCGTGTTCAAGCTCGCACTTGGATTGGCGGACTGCGCAGCGGTTGTACCGATGAGTCACCGGCCGTGCTGGCCGCACGACCGGCCTTCTGCTCAACGCTGTCAGTAGCTTTTGTACGGCAGAAATTTGCCTGACAGCACAACGTTGACGCGATCACCTTTCGGGTCCGGTTCGCGCTGAATATCCATCGAGAAATCGATGGCGCTCATGATGCCGTCGCCAAACTCCTCGTGGATCAATTCCTTGATCGTGGTGCCGTAGACATTGACCATTTCGTACCAGCGATAGATCAGTGGGTCGGTTGGCACTGCGGTCGGCAAAGAGCCCTTATAGGGAACTACCTGCAACCATGCCACTGCCTCATCCGACAGTTCGAACACCTTACCGAGCGTCTCGGCCTGCGCTTTATCGAACTTCATCTGCCCCAGGCAGCCGGCCGTTGTCCACTCCTTGGACAGGCCAATGGTCTCTGCAACGTCACACCACTTCAGGCCCTTGCGAACCTTGGCAGCGAGGATCAATTGGGTCACTTGGTCGCGATTGGAAATCATGGGGAACCTCTTTGATTGAGTTGTGCAGTTAAGGGGCTTAAACGGTGGCTCAGGCGACAATTCGCAGCTTCGAATCCGACGGTCCATCAGGCCCCGGAGGCGGACTATCGTCGGCCAGGCCCGGATATACGACCAGTGGATCGGCCAACGTGCTGGACTGCGCGTTGTGCTCCTGAATCGTTTTGGAGCGACGGACTAAAAAGTCCACCAAATGGTTACGGATACGATAGAACTGAGGGTCGTGGTGGATGGTTTCGCGTGAGCGATCACGCGGTAAGGTGTTGATTACGATCTCGGCGATACGGGCGTGAGGGCCATTGCTCATGAGCATGATCTTGTCGGCCAACAGAATGGCCTCGTCAACATCGTGGGTGATCATGTAAACCGTCTGCTGGGTAGCCGAACAGATGCTCAGCAGCTCATCCTGAATCACCCCGCGAGTCAGGGCATCGAGTGCGCCGAACGGCTCATCGAGCAGCAGCATCTGTGGCTCAACCGAGAACGCTCGGGCGATGCCGACCCTTTGCTTCATACCACCGGACAGTTCGCTGGGCTTTTTCTGCCCTGCCCCTTTGAGGCCGACCATCTCCAAGAAGCGTTTGCCATGTTCGGCGACCTGCGCCTTGGACCAATCGGGATGACGGGAGCGCACGGCGAACGCGATGTTTTGATCCACTGTCATCCAAGGCAGCAGCGCGTGGTTCTGAAACACCACGCCCCGGTCTAGGCTCGGCCCGGAAATTTCCTTGCCCCCCATCACCACGGTGCCACTGCTGGCCTCGTCGAGCCCAGCGAGGATGTTCAGGATGGTGCTTTTGCCGCAGCCGGAGTGGCCGATCACGCACACGAACTCGCCACGCTGAATTGAGAAACTGATGTCCTCGAATACGGGGGCAAGCTCCGGCCGATAGCGTTTGGTCAGCCCTTCGACCTTGACGAAGGCAGGTGTGCGGTTGGTGGTTTCATCCAGCATAAGTCACCTTCTTTTGCAGGGTGGCGAACAGCAGGTCCAGGAGCATGCCCATCACACCAATCATGAGGACGGCGAAGATCACGTTGGACAACGACAGGTTGTTCCACTCGTTCCAGACAAAATAGCCGATGCCCGTACCCCCGATGAGCATCTCGGCGGCGACGATGACCAGCCAGGCAATGCCCATGGAAATCCGCATGCCGGTGATGATCGTCGGCGCCGCAGCAGGCAACACCACCATGAACGCCTTCCTCAGCGGGCTGACTTCAAGGGTGCGGGCCACGTTGAGCCAGTCCTTGCGCACGGCTGCCACGCCGAATGCGGTGTTGATCAACATCGGCCAAACCGAGCAGATGAAGATCACGAAGATGGCCGAGATCGACGAGTCCTTGATGGTGTAAAGCGCGATGGGCATCCAGGCCAGCGGCGAGATCGGCTTGAGCACTTGTATGAACGGATCGAGCGCCCGATACAGCAGCGGCGACATACCGATGGCAAAGCCCAAAGGTATGGCGACCAGCAAGGCAATCAGGTAACCGATGGCCACCCTTCCGAGCGAGTACGCCAACTGAATACCAATGCCCTTCTCGTTCGGGCCGCGGTCATAAAACGGGTCACTAAGTTGCTTGAGCGCCAATGTCGAAAACTGCGCAGGCGTCGGAAAACCGCTGACCTTACGCTGCTCGCTGCTGAGGCTCTTGCCCATCAGCATCGCGTATTCCTCGTCCATCGCCACCTTCGCCGATTTAGCCGCCGGTAACGTTGCCATCTGCCACACCAGCAGCAAGGCTGCGAGCATCGCCAGTGACAGCAGAGCCGCCCTGAATCTTAGTGATTTCATCGAAAGCTCCTTCTATGCGCGCTTGATGGCAAAACCATCGAGATAGGCTTGGGGTTGAGTCGGGTCGAACGGACGGCCCATGACTGAAAACGCTTTGTAGCCCGATAGCGGTTCGGCGCTGGCCTCGCGCATATCCAGATCATGCATCTGACGACGAGCGTCGGTGAGCAGGAACACCTGCTCGGCGATACCGTTGAAATCCATGTCGCCCTTGATGTAGCCCCAGCGCTTGAGCTGCGTGAGCATCCAGGTCGCCATGGAGTACCAAGGCATTGGATCGAAGTCGGAGCGTCGGGGATCGTCCTGAACGACACCCAGACCATCGGCAAAACGCCCGGTGAGCCCTTGGCGAATGACGATTTCCGGCTGGTTCAGGTAGTTCGGTGTGGAGATGGTCTGCGCGATCATTGTTCGGTTGGCCGGGTCGCGGGCCATCGCCGCCGCATTGAGGATCGCCCGGTACAAGGCGGCAAAGGTGTTCGGATTTTCTTCGATAAACTTCTGCGAGGTGCCGAACGAACAGCATGGATGGCCGTCCCAGATCTCCTTCGAGAGGATGTGGATGAAGCCAATCTCGTCGTATACCGCTCGCTGGTTGAACGGATCTGGGCCAAGGAAACCATCGATGTTGCCGGCACGCAGGTTGGCGATCATCTCCGCAGGTGGGGTCACCCGGAGCTGCACGTCGCGATCAGGGTCCAGCCCGTGCTCTGCCAAGTAATAGCGCAACAGGAAGTTGTGCATCGAGAACTCGAACGGAATGGCGAATTTGAAGCCCTTCCAGTTGCGAGGATCGCGGTTGTCCTTGTGCTTAAGCGCAAGGGTGATGGCCTGACCGTTGGTGTTCTGAATGCTCGCAACGCGCATCGGTTGAGCGTTGGAGCCAAGACCGAGTGAGATGGTCAGCGGCATCGGTGCGAGGAAGTGCGAGGCGTCCAGTTCACCGTTGAGCATGTTGTCGCGAACCAGCGCCCAGCCTGCGGTTTTTTGCAGCGTGACATTCAGACCCTGCGCCTTATACAAGCCCAGCGGGTCAGCCATGATCAGCGGCGTGGCGCAGTTGATCGGGATAAAACCGATCTTCAGATTCTTCTTCTCCAGCGCGCCAGGCTTGTCTTCAGCCATGGCCTGCATCGCCTGGATCGGCAACAGGCTGTTGATGGCCGCCATGGCAGCGCCAACACCTACTGCTTTGAGAAAGCGTCGACGGGTGTTGTCGTCAGGAAACAACGCGCGTATCGCGGCAGTCTCGACGAAATCCCGGGACAGGGCCTCTGGGTCTTGCCCGCGTGCCAAGCGGGCGCTTTCGGCACCGGCATCATGCGCCTGCTGGCTGGCGTGCTGTCCGCAATTGCAGCCCGACAAGATTGAATCGGTGTTGTACGGGCGGTAAAAGTTGTCGTCGCTCATGCCCAGTGTCCTTGTGGAAAGTGAGGGTCAGGCCGCTGCCTGTCCAACTTGCAATGTGGAGGCCATCAGGCCGTCGAGGTCCTGCTCCATCCGAAGATGCCCCTCGCCCTGTTCGACGACGCGCCAGGTCCCGGCCGCTGACGGCAGCCCGCGCAGAACGATGGGTAATGAACGGGTTTTCAAACGAATGACCGGCTGCACATGGACGTAGCCATCGTGAGCTTTACCGAGCAGCGCATGGGCAATCACATTGGCCTGCAACGAGATCGGCTCGACGAATCGGCACGGCATGCCCGCCAGGCTGATGCAGTCGCCCAGGGCGTGAATGTCAGGGTCACTGGTCATCAACGTGGCTGGATCGACCTGAATGCCCCGATCGAATGCCAGGCCTGCGTTGCGGGCCAATCGGCCATCGGTAATCAGACCAGTCGCAGCGACGACTTGATCGAATTCCAATTGCCGGCCGCATTCGGTTGCCAAGGTCTTTACACCTCTGGAAACGCCCTTGATTCCTGCGACCTGCACGCTACCAACGAACCTGATGCCCAGACGCTGCTGACTACTCAGCAAAAGCTCTGCGGCAAGGTCAGGCAACAGGCCGCTCAGTGGCAGAGCATTGCGATCAATCAAGGTGACGCTGTGTCCAGCCCGGGCGAAATCCTCGGCCAGTTCACAGCCCACCATCCCGGCACCGACGATGGCGATACGTTGCGGGCCCTGGCTCAAACGATCTTGTAATCCTGACCATTCGTTAAGGTTGTTGACGCGCCAGCACAGGCCTGGCGGCAACGCGGCCGGCAGTGCCGGGCGAGCGCCTTGGGCTAATACGAGCTTGGTGTAATTGAGCGTGCCGCGAGTGGTGCGTAGCTGACGCAACGCTGGCGTAAGGCCGACCACCGAGGTTTCGGCATAAAGACGTACACCCAGTCGGGCAGCAGCGTCATGCGCGGTTTCACGCACCAGCGATTGCGCGGTTTGTCCGCGACTCACGGCCAGTGACAATTCCGGCTTGTGGTAGCGGTTGCCGTTGCAGGCGCTGACCAGAGTGATAGGCACTGAACCGTCCAGTTCACGAATGGCCTCAACCATCGCCCAGCCCGACAGACCTCCACCTACAACGACGATACCGGTGCCTCGATGGGCGCTCGGCACGTGGCTGACCGCTTCGACCTCACGTTTGATGAACAGCTCGAAATCGGTCTTGGTCACCCCGCAGAGCGGACATTCCCAATCATCCGGAATGTCTTCAAAACGTGTGCCGGGTGGCAGACCGCTGTCTGGATCACCCAGTTCTTCGTCGTAGATCAGCCCGCAGGCGCGGCAGATGAATTGCAACCAGGGTGTGGTCAGCGCGCTCATGCTGGCAGCTCCTCTTTCATCAACCGCGCCATTTCCCAGCGCAGGTGTTTGATGGCGGGCGTCACGATGGCAACGAAGTGCGCCTCGCGGATCCTGCGCTGTGGAGCGGCACTCATCCGGTAGCCACGAGCGCCCTGGTGCAGCAAGGCCGATTGCGAGGCCTTGAGGGCCAGTTCCGCTCCCTGTACCCGTGCATCGAGGACGTCGAGCAAGTAATCCTTACTGGTTTCGTAAGGGGTTCGGCACAGCTTCAGAACCCGTGTATTCAGATCGTCGAGTTCGAACTGCAACTCATCAGGACCGTTGTGCAGGAACTGATTGACGTGGCCAAGCGTCGACTCGACTTCACGTATCGAGTCAATGCTGCCTTGTGTGACGCCGGTGGCCATCCCCGACTGAAGCAGGATGAAAGCGCCACGAATGCGTTGAATAAAAGGTCGCGCAGGATCGGCAATCAAGTTGTCCTGCGCGACAAAAAAATCGACCAGGCGGATACCAAAGGTGCTGGTGCCTTCCATGCCGGAAAACTCCGGACAGGTCTTGAGTTCAACGCGCTCATCGATGTCGAGCATGAACATGATCTCGTGAGAGATCGAACCGTCATCTCTTTCCACACCCGCGATAGCGCCGCAGTATTGCCCACGGTTGATGTGACTCACCCAAGGCAACGCTCCATTGACCACATACCCTCCGGCAACTTTGCGCGCCCGAAGAATGAGCGTCTCAATACCTGCCAAGGCCTTCATTGGATTTGAGAGCGCTGTACCGCCGAACGTCAGGCCTTCGGCATGCGCCTCCAGACGGCGACGAAGCGCGGTGTTGTCCGACTGATCCATGTACAGGCCGCAGACGTCATGGCACCACATCAGGAAACCGGTCGAGCCGCAGCTGCGACTGGCCTCGTGCATGCTGCCGATGGCGACGTCGAAGCGATTGCCCTGCTGCTTCAGATGCGCCGCAAAAGCACCGGCCTGTCCGAGGGTTGCCATGATATCCAGCGGGTAATGACCTTCATCGATCCGATGTGCAGCCTGTGCCAGCGGCCCGGTCGAAATGCGACTGACTTCGCTGAGCACCTGGCTGTCATCGTTCCAGTCCGCGGTATGTCCCGCAGTGGCGTAAACAACAGCAGTATTGTTCATGGCAACCCCTCCCTCAGTGGTGTACGTCAGCTGTGGTGCGCTCGATTCATTAGCCGTCGATCAATCAGCCAGGCTGATGCTGAACGGAATCGGATTGCGCAGGGTGTTGGCCATCGGCGAGGCAAAGTTTGCAAGGCGGACGATTTCGTCGAGGGTTTCGCGGGACGCATCGCCTTCCACCAGCACTTTCACGCGGATGTCCTGGAAACCCATTTCCAGCGGCTGCTTTTCCGCACCACCGGCACCCCAGGCAGACGGGTTGCCGATGTCGCCTTCCAGGAATACTTCGAGCTTGCTGAGCTTGACGTTCATCCAGGTCGCAACAGCCGTGATACCCACTGCCAAGCAACCGCCCAGGCCCGACAGAATGATTTCGCCAGGCGCTGGCGCAGTGTTTTCGCCGAACAGGTGCAGCGGCTCATCCACGACTACCGGGGTGTGGTCGCCGACGTAACTGAGAGTGCGGAACATGCCCTGAGTGACCGTGTGGACCTTGTTGGTGCCACGCATCTGAGGGTTATTGCGGCCCTTCTCGGCGAATCCTTCCAGGCCTGCACGGTCGATCGGCTTCAGATAGGTGCTGATGGTTTGGGCGGTTGCAGTGGACATGTTTTATCTCCATTGGACGTGATCATCGAGCCTGCTGAAACGCAGTACCCTTTCGCCAATGGACTATCGCAATGGATGTGCCAGCTTTAATCGACAAGATAGAGATAATTTATTAGTTAGTAAAATCATATGGTTACGCAAGACTATTTATATGTAACCAGCCTGCGGTCATAGTATTCGTCTTGCTCTGGCGTCTGAAAGAATGTCGACAATGTAAACAATGTCAACATTCTGAGAGCCACACTCAATCCCCTAAGGCGATCTTCTTCCATCGATAATTGAACTGGCGAGCGGTCATTCCTAGCATCTGAGCGGCGCGGGATTTATTTCCTCCACATCGCTGCACAGCTTGCCGAAGCTGTTCAAGTGAATGGGAGCTGGCCGCGACGTAGGGCCTCACAAGATCGTGGTTGAATGATGAGTCCAATCCGCTAGAAACGACAGTGGGGATAGTGGCCTCGTGAACGATAGGCAGAAAACGCTCGATGTCTGAACTGTCGAGCACTGGCTGGTCAGCCAAGAGCACCATACGTTCTATTAGGTTCGATAACTCTCGTATGTTTCCAGGCCAGCTGTGTTGTTGCAGACGTTCCATCGCAGAGGCGTCGAAGCTGACGTTGCGCTGATTCGCCTGGTTGATTCGGTTCAAAAACTGTAACGCCAACGCTGGAATATCACTGCGGCGGCTGGCCAGTGTCGGCAAATGAATCGGGATGACGTTCAATCGGTAGTACAGATCCTGACGAAATAACCCTTGGCTCACCTCGATGGCGAGATCCCGGTTCGTGGCAGCCACCAGTCGAACGTCGACTTTTAATTCTCGCTTGCCGCCTAACCGGGTGATCGTTCCCTCCTGCAAAGTACGCAGTAGCTTGGTCTGCATAGAAAGCGGTAACTCGCCAATTTCATCGAGGAATATCGTCCCGCCGTCTGCTTGCTCGAACCACCCTGCCCGCGCACTGTTCGCACCCGTGAAAGCACCTCGCTCGTATCCAAATAGCTCAGACTCAAACAGCGTGTCCGGGATTGCAGCACAGTTGATCTTTATAAAGGGTTTGTCTTGCCTTGGACTCGCCAGATGCAGCGCCCGTGCGAACAGCTCTTTACCAGTGCCGGATTCTCCCAGCAGTAGAACACTCGCGGTCGAATTTGAAACTCGCTCAAGTTCCGATATGGCTTGGAGAAGCTGCGGCGAAGTGCCCACAATTCCGTAATTGTTGGTACGAGTTTCTAGCGCGCGCGCCAGCTGCTGATTACGTAACTCTAGCGCTTGGGTCTTCTCTCTGACGTAGGTCCTCAGGTGCAGGATCTGCCCCGCCATGGTTGCCAGGATTCGCAGAATACTGAGGTCGTCCGTCAGAGGTCGTGCGCGCATGCGAATGCGGTGAGTCGCCAGTACACCAATCACCTTCTGCCCGATCATGATCGGCAGCGCGATGAACGAAACCGGGCCCGCAGGGAGGTTGGGCCGCTCAACAACGCGCCCTAGAAAGGATGGCTCCTTGTCGATGTCCTGCACGATGATCAATTGACCGCGCGCCAATACTCTTCCCGTGATCCCTTCTTCAGGTGCGTAAATGCCGCGCTTGATCTCCTCACGCGTCAGGCCATACGCATAGCGAATGTTTGCGACTTTTGAGGTTTCGTCGAGTAAGACGATCCGCCCCCGGTTCAACCCCAGCAGCTCGGACAGTAAATGCAACATCTCATTGAGAACGTTATCGGATGTGAGATCTTTCCCCATGAGGCCGGTGACCTGCTGCAACAGGAGCATTTCCTGAGAACGCCAGAATGCCGGTGTCGCTTCGAAATCCTGGTCGGCATTTGTGCTGTCCAATCGTTATCTCCTCTTCAGCCGTTGAGATGTAAATGGGCCATGGCGCCGCACGAATGCTGCTGAAAGATGGAGTCAGCAGTAATTGTGATCTTGCACAGAGCCGGTCGGTCTCACTGTCGTCTGCCTAGCATCCAATGGGACCAATGGGGGGGCAGGCTCAATGCGTGCTGGCGCCCGTAACCCAGTAACCACCTCAGCCGTCGATTTAAAATATGATAAGCATCATTGATGCCAGAAAGCGGCACGCTTTGGTGCATTAGCTAATGACGCTTTTTGGCGAACGTTGGCGGGCCAGCAGTCCACGCATCTGCCCCCGACCAAAATCCTGGTAATGACGCCATCTAGCGCTTGCAGGTTCTAAACGAAGCACGTGCTGCGCTGTCGGACCCGACCCTACGCGCGGAATATGATCAGCTTGGGTATCAAGTGGATACCAGGGCAGGAACCGGTAGAAACTTAAGCCCCGATTCTGTACTCACGTTGCGAAAAATTCTGCTCAGCCGCGGATAGTGATCTTCAAATTGGCGAAAAGCTTTCTCATTGTGACGATCAGGAGGCCCATCGCCGGCGCGTTCTGTAGTGACGCGCGAATACAATCGTTAGAAGCCTCGGTAACCCCTAATCGAGCGACTTTCAGTGTGCTTAATGACCATGCAATTAGAACTCCGGCGCCGCAGGAAACGGGTGAGGGTCATCTCCACGCTGCAAAGGATTAAATTTCAGCTCACAGGCTAGAAAAGTCTCAGCTATGACGTGGGCATCACCGAGATTGGCGATGACGTCCTTAACCTCATCCTCTGTCATATCACTCACTAGCTCGACTTCGACGTCTGGGAAGGTCTGGTCTGGAATGATCGTGAGACGGTGAACTGCTCGAATGCCAGGCGAGAGCATCAGCTCGAAAACATCGTGGATCGTGTCGGCGCGGAAGGAAAAGGTGGTCATGGCTTCTCTCAAATCTTTAGGGAGGGTAGTGGACAGCGAATTAGTATCGCGGGATAGAGCCCACAGGGCGACACTCGGGATGCAGGCGCTCATTGAAACGTCGGCTTTGAAAATCTTAGGGACGTCATTCCAGCGAACTCATGGCGGTTGTGGACTGATGCCCGGACCTCTTTGCAGAAGGCAGAACGCCTAGGCGTCCTGACGCTGCCTGACTCCACGACGACGTTTCCAGTGGGTACGCATATCCCATGGATCGATCCAAACTTTGTTCACAGGCCATTGACTGCCCAACAACTCTGTAGCCTCATTCGTCCGCCTCAACCAGCCCCGCTATCCCAGCATCCAAATCTTCGGATGTCTCGGCGTCGAATGTCACACCGGTTAGCATCCCGCGCCGTTTTACAGTAGTGACGGCGGTTAGCTTGGCTATCGGTACGCCTGCCTTAGCGATGATGATCGTTTCGCCCCGCGCTGCTGCATCGACTAGCCGCGAGAGGTGCATCTTGGCCGCATCTATATCGTGAGTCTGCATGGTGTTACCCCATGAGGGTGGTGGCGCTATTATCTTGATTTACGTGAGGCTATGCACAATTCTCTGTCGCCATGACGGCGACTTTACGAACCACCTGGGCTTCGAAATCTTTGGAATCGGAGGCTCGCTGGTGCATGGCGATCCCTACGGCAGGGCGATGATGTCGATGAATTTTTTTAGGTGGACACGATCGTCCTTATGGTTGGGATCGCGAACACTGCGTGGTGGCGTGCAAATCCACGCAAATCTACGTCCGCATCGAAGCGCATGATCATTATCGTGCCCCGTCGCAGCCTGGCTGTCATTTATCGAATCGCTGACTACGCTTGAACCTTGGCCCAGCCTATAACGCTGGGACGACCAATGGACTGACGTTTAAAGCAGCCCATCAAGATCATGAAATCCCCTACGGCATCGTTGCTAACACTGGAAGTGCTATGAACAACTCTGATCATTGGCTGAATTATCTCGTTTCCGAGGACGTTATCCTTGCTCGCTCAAGGGTGAACGGTGAATGGGGTATAGAACTGGAACAGACAGCGGGTGCTTATTTTCATTTCGTCGGTGAAGGTAGCGCTTACGTCCAAATTGAAGGCGGCTCAGAAATCCCGCTTGGGGCTGGCGATATCGTGGTTTTCCCCCAAGGTTCGCCTCATCGCCTTCGCGGTACTGTGACCAGCAGGGTGGTGCCACTCAGTCAGTTCATCCAAGACAACAAGACGCGCAATAGTATTGATCCTGACGCAACGACTCTGCTGTGTGGGTCGTTCGGAATAGCCCGGTACTTAATCATGCCAGCGATTAAGTCCCTGCCTAAGGTCATGCATGTGAAGGCTCCAGCCAATGGCACTAACGCTCCGTTTGCAGAAACCTTGAGGCAACTTTGTAACGAAGTCGAAAATGCAACTATGGGCAGCGATATTGTGGTCCGGCATCTGCTATCCACCCTGTTCATTTACGTCCTGCGCCATTGGTCTGAAGATCAACCAGTATTGGCAGACACGTGGTTTTCGTCGCTGCAAAACCAACATGTGGCTAAGGCTTTGGAATGCATTCACAAAAGCCCGGCAGAGAATTGGACCATCGACACGTTGGCACATGAAGCTGGTTTATCCCGATCCCTATTTGCCAAGCAATTTCATGAGTCAGTGGGTGAGACACCGCATCTATATTTAACACGATGGCGGCTCGGAATCGCTGCCCAGCTCTTGAGCCAGACTGACATCAAAATCAGCCTGCTTGCGAAGAAAATCGGGTATCACTCAGAGTATTCATTTGTCCGCGCCTTCAAACAGGCGCACGGAATGACACCTACGCGGCATCGAATCGCGCGGCAAAATGCTGACGGGGCGAATGGAAAAGCATGCGGAGTGACTGACCAACTGCTTGCCAGTTTATGAAGCACGGCGAGGTGGCTGCTCGCTAACATCTGAATAAGGGTTGCATACGATACTTGAATCACGCAGCCAAGCATTACAGCCATCATGTATAGACAATCAACCATAGCCCATCCGATTAAAAGCGGTTGGTGGCTTACTCCCAGAAACCAAAGGTTGGCAAAGTATTTACCCTCCGGGCAAATCCTTGCCAACCAAAGCTAATTTTCTCCCTAGCGTCAATGCATCATGACCGTTCCGAGGGGAAATTTGAATTGGCCCGCGGCTTGCTTAGGATGTCGTCCAACATATTAATTCGGAGGCTAATTATGAATGGAGTCACTGGAGCTATCGGTATCCAGCACGTTGTTCGGCACGTGCAAAAAACAGCGCCAGAAATCGATGCTGGGGCGTTTGCTGCGGCAGCACTTCAAAGCAATGCCGGGACGGAAAGTACCAAATGACACGACAAGCGATGGAACTGAGGAGCGCGTAGACGAGGCGTTTGCGAAAATTAAGATCGCGATGCAGAACACGGACCCAGCTTCTGAACCGAAAGCCTTAACCATAGCTGAGGGACAAGGGAAGAAAACTGCATCCCAACCATTTATGGATTTTATGCACCTGTCTCCAAGAGAGAAAGTCCGTACAGCCATGTTGGCCGAGTTGGGGATCGCGCAGGAGCAATATGACGCGATGTCTCCAGAAGACCAAGCCAAGATTGACAAGAAAGTCGAGGAGATGGTGAAGCAGGAAGCCCAGCAGCAAGTCGCAGAGACCTCAAGCTCACAGACGACTTCGCAAGCGAAGGAAGCCACCAACAACCAAGACGATCAGCATACTGCGTCTACCGATAACCGTGATAAGGAAGCCCAGCAAGGAAGTCTGGTAGACCTGCTTGAGTCATAAACCTCCGCCGCTTATCTGGTAAACCCTGAACGTACATCTCGACCTGCTCCGTACGTAGGTCGGCGATGTGACGAGGAACATCACGACCAGCCGAACTTTCAGCGCTGTGCACGATTTTAAGACCGCCGCTGTAGTTCGGGGTGCTTCGTCCAGTACTGCTGAGCGACCATCGCCCCTTGGGCCATGAATGATTTCTCTGCCTCAAGGCTAAATTTTCCGTCCTTGTCTGAGGTATATAAAACATATAGATCTTGGAAAACGCTGCTCCCCTTTGCATTCGTGCTCACAACACCTTTTACAAAGTCATCAAGGGAGAGGTTTTTGGTTTTCGAGACATTCAATTCCTCAAACAACTTAGCGGCAGCGTCTGACGACACCCCTACCCGTTTCATTTGCTGAGTGAACTCATCCAGGTTAAGCGAATTGTCATGGTCAGCATCTCCTTGAACAAATATTTCCGGAGCAGTAGCAACGCTCATGGGCATGCTGCTGAGCTTCCCAGTGTAGGTGGAGACCTCCGATACAGTGCCATCGCCCAGTGTTACCACGGTGGAGGGTTTCGGCTCGACTGGCGGAGTTGCGGTGGCGGCCATCACCAACGACTCTTCCTGCTTGGCTGTCGTTGTGGGCGCATACGGTGACGTAGGCGAGTTAACTCCAGAAACCGACATATCAAACTCCCTAGGATTAAATTGCGCTCATAAGGTGATCGTCACCATCTCGGGGTTCTTTAGGGTTGACGTAAAATGTACCGACAGAGGGGCACCGCCTCAGCGACGTTGATGCCGAAGAAGCGGCGCGCGTTGATGCCATGTCGTGGACACGGACGACAGCTGAAGCCCGATTAGAACTCCTGCGCGGTTGGACGCAGCACGATTTCGTTGATGTCGACTTCAACAGGCTGCTCGATGGCATAGGCAATTGCGCGTGCCACAGACTCGGCCGGAATCTCAAAGTTTTTCCAGAACTCTTGGACGCTTGCGGCGGTTTCTGGATCTGTGCTGTTGTGCTTGAGTTCGGAGCGAGTGGTACCTGGCAAAATAACCGTTGTGCGAATGTTCGGTCCGACTTCGGCACGCAAGCCTTCTGAAATAGCACTCACTGCAAACTTGGTGGCGCTGTAGACGGTACCGATCGGAGCAAACACCTTGCGTGCAGCAACCGACGAAATGTTGATGAAGTGACCGGAATCACGCTTCTGGAAATGTGGCAGGGCGGCAGCGATACCGTACAACACACCTTTGATATTCACGTCGATCATCTGATCCCATTCGTCCACCAGTAGCTTGCTCATTGGCGACAAAGGCATGATGCCGGCGTTGTTGATCCAGACGTCGATCTGCCCAAACTGCTGTATCGCTTTTTCAGCCAGAAGTTCGAGATCATCACGATGCGTTACGTCGGTGGCCACAGCGATTGCTTGAATGTTTTGGCCTTTGAGATCTGCAATGATTGCCTCCAGCTTGTCAATTCGACGTGCCGCGAGCACGAGTCGTGCCCCCATGCTACCGAGGTGACGAGCAGTCGCCTCGCCTAGCCCGCTGCTTGCGCCAGTGATGACAACGACTTTGTCTTTGATACCGATATTGGACATGGAAATACTCTTTAGAAAAGGTGACATAGACAAGATTCGTCTAATCGGAATTGTCCCTAGGTGATTGGAAATCAAACACCTGGTCAGAAAAAAGGCGCCCTCTGCAACGGGCGCCCTCTTGTCTTGTTACTAACTCATGCCGGACGACGACTTACAGCTTCGCGAGGAACTGGTCGACGGTCAGGTCAGCATGACCGATCAGCGGAAACGAATAAGTCAGTGCAGCAGCGTGCTCGCCACGGTTGAACTCAGCAGTAGCGTCATTGATAAACGTGACGTGGTAGCCCTCTTCAAAGGCATGACGACCGGTACTTTCAACACACTTGTGGGAAGTCAGACCGCACAGGGCAATCTTCTGAATGCCACGAGCTTGCAGCTTTTCCTGCATGTCAGTGCCGCGGAACGAGTTCCACAGGCGGTGCTGGCTGATCACGATATCGCCTTCTTGTGGACGCAGCGGCTCGTAGAACTCAGCGCCCCAAGTGCCTTTCCAGAAGTACTGCTGATCGCGGGTGTTCTTGTGCAGGTAGGAGTGCAAGAAAGGTACGTCGTCGAAGCTGTGCTCATCAACACCATGCGGTGCATAGATGATTTGCAGACCAGCTTTGCGAGCGCCTTCAACCAGACGCATCAGGTTCGGCAGGAAGCTCACGCGTTCCATCTCGTCTTTGATGCCGTCGTGCAACTTACCACCTGGGGACAGGAAGTCGTTCAGCGGGTCAATGATTACCAATGCAGAAATGTCGCGTGGATAGTCAGTACTCATCTCAATTCACCTGTTTATTAAGAACATCATTTTATGAGCCGTCAGAGGCCCGGTTTCTCCGAAGCTGAAACATCTCGGATAAGTCATTTAGTGCTGTATATGCAACATACAAAGCGCGGTAGCGGCTTCCATATTGCATATGCAACATAGCAAATAAAAAAAGCCAAATTATTCGCCATAAAACATTTCGTTGCCGACGTCCATGACGGCTGCAACCCCGCCTTCGCCGAGCATGACGCGAGCCCGTTCCTGAGCGGCCAACCATGCGGGATGAACGTCGTGAAGTAATTGGGTTCCAGACTTAGTCAGCACTACGGGCCGACGTCGCCCTCCTTCATCGCTAGCAGATTCTTCAATCCAACCACCGTCGAGCAGGAGCTTGATATTACGTGTCAACGTTGAGCGATCCTGATGGGTAAAACGCCCTATATCCGCACGACTCGCCGACTTCAAATTGAAGATTGCTACCAGCAAAGCGAACTGCGCTGAACTGATATCGTACGGTCGAAGTACGTCGTCGTAGACACTGGACAGTACCCTGGCGATGAGTCGCGTTCGCGAGATCATGCAGTCATGGACCATCTCATTGATAACCGTGTCTGACATTCCCTACACCCCAGCGATAGCCTAGCCGATCACGTGTTGCCTAATAACGGGTCTGAACGATGGTAGCTGTCTGCCTTGGGACAGACCGATCTCAACACATTCAATTCGCCAGCTGTTACAGGTCAAAACCAAGCTGATGAATCTATAGTTGCATATGCAACATAACTCGTCAAAGGTTTTTTGAGTTTCTGCCTCAGCTCGCCAAAAAGGCCAGGCAGCCGCGTCCACCCTTTTCACATTGCCAAGCTGAGCCGCGGCTCTGAGACCCCAGCACTACAGGGCGATGAGGCTCTATGGCTCTAGCACCTGATAGACAGATGAAGTCGTCGTAAGAAGCTTCGAAGAAAGCTTAGAACCTAGCTTTTGTTGAGTCTCAACCTGTGCCTGAGCCCAACCAATGTAGGCAGTTTTGTATTTTGCTAGGCCGGTTAGAGTCAGCTGTAAGCCGAATGAACGCTTATCGATAATCGTCCCCTCTGGCATGTCCACTGTCTCAATCCAGCCGACAGCGATCAGGGGCTTCAGCCCGCGACTCAGCGTGCTCCTGTCCATTCCCATTACATCCGCAAATTCAAGATTCGCTATTAGGCCAACCTGATGCAGGCGTTGAAGAATTGAGAACTGTGGCGCAGTGATACCGTGGGGAGTCAGATGAACCTCGTAGATTGCCGTCATGCGGCGAGCAAGCTGTCTAACGCTTGTACAAAGGCACTGGTTATTTACTGATTTACTGCTCATCGTTCCTCAACCACCGGCATCAGGGTACGTGCATCTTGTTAGCGAGCGTGGGCCAGGTCAACGCCTGGACCGATCATCTCGCTCACTCTCCTGCTACAAAAACAGCCTCCACCGGTGCCTTGATCGGGGTTTTGCTCATGAGCAACCGCGTAAGCGCTAACGCCACTACAGCCACGCCTGCTGCGACCCAAGCTGCTGCTCCAAAACCTGCATCGAAGCAAGCTCTCAGGGCGGCAAAGATATGCTCTGCTGACGACACTGGAAGTGTCGCTAGCAGCGAGGCTGTATCCCCTGCTGAAAAACGCTTGGCTATCAGTTCGGCTGCTCGTGACGATAGTCCCAGATTCTGGGCCATGGGAACAAACATCATCAGCATGAAGGAAACTAGGACCGCGCCGAGTGCAGCTACGGAAAACAGCAGAGAAGTGAAACGAATGGTCGACGCAATGCCTGAACCCACACCAGACTGATTTGGGGGAACGGCACCCTGTACTGCTTTCGCGGTTTCTCCATTCAGGATGCCCGCTCCAGTGCCGGCGACAATCATTCCGAAAGCAAATACGTAGTAGGACGCATCTGCGTTCGCCAGCAGCGCCATTATGATGTTTCCCGCAGCAGTGATGCAGAGCCCCGCTGAGAGAAGAGTCCGAGGCGAAACGCTCACCTTCGCGCTTAGCCGCGGCACTAAAAACATCGGTAATGCGAAGGGCAGCATGGCTATGCCTGCAATGACTGGAGCAAAACCAAACGCATTTTGCAGGTAAAGCGGCAGATAAAAGATCATCACTTGAGCACCCGCGGCATAGCCCACCATTGCGAAGGCTGCTCCGCCGAAATTGGGTGCACGGAAAATCTCAAAATTTACCATTGGGTTTGCTTGTAGCACTTCGACGAAGCCGAAAATTACCAAAAGCCCTAGGCCACCAAACACCCTCCAAAGAATCTCTGTAGCGACCCAGCCAAATGAGTTTCCATCGATGACGGCCCAGATAAGCAGAAACAAACCTGTACTCAATGTCAGGATGCCAAGGTAGTCCAACCTCTTGGCATCCGGGTCTAGCGACTCAGGAATGATTTTGAGCGTTGCAATAACCAACGCCGTGCAAATCGGCACATTGATTAGAAAGGCCCAGGTCCAGCCGAAAACGCTAGATATAACGCCCCCGATGATTGGCCCGCAAGTAATGGCAGCCCCCATACAGGCACCCCAGAAGGCGTAAGCCTTGGCGCGCTCTGCACCCTGGAACGTGTGATTTATGATGGCCATCGAGGCCGTTAACAGGAGGCTGGCACCAACACCCTGAACTGCACGAGAGATATTCAACATCAGCGGCGATACAGCAAGGGCACATGAGAGTGATGCCGCTCCAAATATGACCATGCCGATCACTGCTGAAAGGCGCCGGCCGACTTTGTCGCCGAAGGAACCAGCAGCGATAAGCAGCGCAGCAAAAGGCAGAACATAGGCCGTAATCACCCACTGTAGATCCGAAAAATCCGCTTTCAGCGAGGCGGCGATCGTAGGGAGTGCCACTGCTACTACGTTGTTGTCTAGCATCACCAGGCACGAAACCATTGCGATGACAATCAGGATCATTCTGCTATTTGGCAGGTCGGGGGCGATGCTCATCACGGTCGGTTCCTGATTCTAAAGGGTTGCGGTCAAAGCGCGCATGGTCGGCTCAAGAAGTCTCTGCGTGCCAGCGGAATGGCTACTACGCCATCTGGCAACGATATCAGTGCATATGCATTGATGCCTAGACACCAATGTCATTTATGCTCGACTTGTCCACGCCGAACGAGGGTATCGGCGCGAGCGCCCACGCTTCAAACACCTGTATAGGTGGGAAGGCTGATCTAGCTAGTGGCTCGCCAAACAGACAAGCTTGGCATTAAGGGCATTCAGCGTTTGAGGCTTTCACAAGCGTGCCTATCGCAATCACCCAGCCTTTCACCCTCAAGGCATCAGCCTGAACGACTGAACAGCGTTCCCATCACTTTCATTGATTATGCAAATGCAATTTTCGAAATTGCACTTCAAGCATGATGACCATAATGTTAACCCCAATACGGCGCCGGCTCCCGGATCGTATTTTCCGGCCTGCCGTCGCTCACGCCCTAGGTCATTTCTAAGTGCGTAGTGCCAGCTTTCCTCTAGCCAACAAAATCCGACTTCTGAAGAGACATTATGAAAACTGTTCATTACCTCAAGACCCGTACCCGACCAATTGTCGGTGCAGTGGCGATAGCAATTGCCGGCCTGGTGGCGGTAAACCTTTCTGGCTGCAACGACGCAAGTGGCAAGACACCCGAGTCAGCGGCTCCGGCCGGCGCAGTGGTGTCGGCCGCCACGGTTATTCAGAAAGGGATCATCGAAACACAAGAATTTTCGGGGCGTATGGAAGCCATAGAGCGCGTAGACATCCGTGCTCGCGTCGGTGGCTTTATCACCAGCGTCAACGTCAATCCTGGAGCCATTGTTAAAAAAGGCGATGTGCTCTTCGTGATAGATCCCCGCCCCTATCAAGCAGAAGCCAACCGCACTGAAGCGGCTGCTGGTGCAGCGCGTGCCAAGGTTGAATTGGCCAAAATCGAGTTAGCGCGTTCGTTGAAATTGATCGGCGAAAAAGCCATCGCCCAACGCGAACTAGACGAAGCAAATTCAAATTTCAAGGAGCTTGACGCCAGTGCTCGGGCCGCCGAAGCCCAGTACGAAAATGCCAAGCTGAACCTGAGCTACACTCGCGTAATCACTCCTATCGACGGCCGTGTCGGCAAGGCCGACATCACACTGGGCAATCTGGTAGATACCAGCGCAGTGCTCACCAAGGTCGTTTCCGATGACAAGATTTACGCCACATTCGACGGCGATGAAGACACCTACTTGCGCGTCGGCAAAGCTCATCACAACGGCAAGGACGTCAACGTAAAAGTCGGGCTGGCCAATGAGCAAGGTTTCCCCCACGAAGGCAAGCTTGAGTTCGTTGACAACCAGCTCGACCCGCAAACGGGTGGCGTACGCATGCGTGCAATATTCATTAACGCAGACAAGTCCCTGGCCCCGGGCCTATTCGCTCGGGTACAGCTGCAAGGCGGTACTCAAGGTGGAAATGAGAGCCCTACGCTGCTGATCAATGAACGTGCCATTAGCACCGACCAGGATCGTAAGTTCGTCTTCGTCGTCAACGGGGAAGATCAAGCCGAGTACCGTCAAGTAACGCTGGGAGCCACATACGACGGCATGCGCATCGTCCGCAGCGGGCTCAAAGCGGGTGAGAAAATCGTCGTCAACGGCCTGCCGCGCGTGATGCCTGGCGTCACGCTCGCACCTCATATGGTTTCGATGGACTTCAATCCAGACGCACCTGTCGTCGAGGCCTCTTCCGAAGCTAAACCAGACGCTAAAGCGAAAGGGTAATCGATCATGAAATTTTCCAGATTTTTTATCGACAAGCCCATATTCGCGGCAGTCCTGTCCATTATCATATTTGTCGCCGGGTTGATTGCGCTGTTTACCTTGCCGGTTGCCGAGTACCCGGATGTAGTACCTCCATCGGTACAGATTCGGGCTCAGTATCCAGGCGCTGATGCAAGAGTCATTGCCGAGACCGTAGCAACTCCGCTTGAGCAGGAAGTGAATGGCGTCGACAACATGCTGTACATGTCGTCGCAGTCCACAGCCGACGGCAACCTGCTGTTGACGGTAACTTTCAAAATCGGCACGAAGGTTTCGCAAGCCGAGACCGACGTAGAAAACCGCGTCCAGCGCGCTTTGCCACACCTTCCAGAAGAAGTCCGTCAGATTGGCGTGACGACGATCAAATCGTCGCCGAGCCTGACTATGGTGGTCCATTTAACTTCGCCAGACGGCCGCTACGACGATCAGTATCTGCGCAACTACGCCACCATCAATATCAAGGACCAACTCGATCGCCTGAATGGCATTGGCCAAGTCCAGTTGAATGGTTCTGGCGACTACGCCATGCGCATCTGGCTTGATCCGGTCAAGATCGCTGCACGCGACATGACCACCACTGATGTCACCGACGCAATCCGCGAGCAAAACGTACAGGTTGCCGGCGGCGCAATCGGTCAATCCCCATCAAAAGGCAGTGACTTCCAGCTCTCGGTAAAGACCCAGGGTCGTCTGCAAACGCCTGAAGAGTTCGGCAACATAATTGTGCGTACCGGTGCTGATGGTGCACTGACCCGCTTGCGTGACGTCGCCCGCATCGAGCTGGGTGCAAATGCCTACAACCTGCGGGCCCGCCTTGATAACAAACCAGCCGTCGCACTGGTGATTTTTGAAGCGCCTAACGCCAACGCCTTGCAGATGTCCAGCGACGTGCGGGACCGCATGGACGAGCTGAAGGCCGATTTCCCACCAGGTATGGAATACGACATCGTCTACGACACTACCCGTTTCGTGCAGCAGTCGATCACTGCCGTTATCCATACGCTGCTTGAAGCCATTGCACTGGTAGTACTGGTTGTAATCGTATTCCTGCAAACGTGGCGCGCGTCGCTGATCCCACTGCTCGCTGTTCCGGTCTCTGTTGTCGGCACATTTGCTGTGATGCTGGGCTTCGGCTTCTCTATCAACACCCTGTCGCTGTTCGGACTGGTACTTGCGATCGGGATCGTCGTCGACGACGCCATCGTGGTCGTCGAAAACGTTGAGCGTAATATCGCCGGTGGCCTGTCGCCGCGTGACGCTACTGTCCAGGCCATGAAGGAAGTAAGCGGCCCAATCATCGCGATCGCCCTCGTCCTCTGCGCCGTGTTCGTACCCATCGCTTTCGTGCCCGGTCTCTCCGGCGAGTTCTACAAACAATTCGCGCTGACCATTGCTATCTCTACAGTCATCTCGGCATTCAGTTCGCTGACTCTGGCGCCCGCGCTGTCGGCGACATTACTCCAGGCTCACGATGCGCCAAAAGATGCACTTACCCGTGTGATCGACAAACTGTTTGGTCGCTTTTTCACCGGCTTCAACCGGTTCTTCGGCCGCTCCTCGGAACGTTACGAACGCGGTGTTCAAGGCACACTGAAACGCAAGAGCAGCTCGATCGCCATCTACCTGATGCTCGCAGCTTGTGCCGGTCTGATGTTCAAACTTGTGCCCACCGGTTTTGTGCCGCTTCAGGACAAAGGCTACCTCATCGGTATCGCGCAACTGCCCAACGCTGCATCCCTTGACCGCACTGACGCGATCATCCAGCGCATGGGCAAGATCGCAATGGACACTCCTGGCGTGTTGCATGCCGTGCAATTCCCTGGCCTGTCTGTGAACGATTTCACCGCCTCGCCGAGTGCAGGCATTGCCTTCAGCGACCTAACTGACTTCGATGAACGCAAAACGAGCGATCTGAGTGCTGGTGCCATTGCGGTCGAGCTGAACAAAAAGATGGGCTCGATTGAGGACTCTTTCATTCTGGTCGTGCCACCGGCACCGGTTGATGGCCTGGGCACATTGGGCGGTTTCAAACTGATGCTTGAAGACCGCGGCAACGTCGGTTACGACGCATTGAACAAGGCCACCCAAGAGCTTCAGGCACGGGCCCGCAAAGCCCCAGAGCTGGTGGGTGTTTTCTCCGGTTATCAGATCAATGTGCCGCAAATTTTCGCTGACATTGATCGTGACAAAGCCAAACAACTGGGCGTTCCGTTACCAACTATCTACCAGACCCTGCAAGTGAACCTGGGCTCGGTGTATGTCAACGACTTCAACCGATTTGGCCGTACCTACCAGGTGCGTGTCCAAGCGGACGAACAGTACCGTTCACATGTGGAAGACATAAAAAAGCTGAAAGTACGAAGCAACAATGGCGACATGATCCCGCTGTCTTCTTTGATGCGCGTTTCGGACAGTTACGGTCCTGAGCGTGTTCA
The DNA here is from genome assembly GCF_044900785.1 of Pseudomonas sp. NPDC087358. Lineage (NCBI taxonomy): Bacteria > Pseudomonadati > Pseudomonadota > Gammaproteobacteria > Pseudomonadales > Pseudomonadaceae > Pseudomonas > Pseudomonas sp. NPDC087358. The sequence continues at coordinate 125,879 of NZ_JBJDOA010000011.1, read as the reverse complement.
GCGTTATAACGGCTACGTGTCGGCCGATCTGAACGGTAGTCCGGCACCAGGTTATTCATCGGGCCAGGCCCAAGCCGCCATCGAACGCATTGCCAAGGATGTACTGCCCAAAGGCGTTACCTACCAGTTCACTGACCTCGCTTACCAAGACATTTTGGCCGGTAACACCATGTTCTACGTGTTCCCACTGTGTGTGCTGCTGGTGTTCTTGGTCCTCGCGGCCCAATACGAAAGCTGGACGCTGCCGCTCGCTGTGATCTTGATCGTTCCAATGTCGATTCTGTGTGCATTGCTGGGCGTGAAGCTGACCGGTGGCGACAACAATGTGTTTACCCAGATTGCACTATTCGTACTGGTGGGGTTGGCATCGAAAAATGCGATTCTGATCGTGGAGTTTGCCCGAGAACTGGAGGAGCAAGGCCGGAGCACAGTAGAAGCTGCGCTTGAATCCTGCCGGTTGCGCCTGCGGCCGATCTTGATGACCTCAATCGCTTTCATCATGGGTGTACTGCCACTGGTCTTCTCCCACGGTCCCGGCTCCGAAATGCGTCATGCCATGGGCGTGGCCGTGTTTGGCGGCATGCTGGGCGTTACCTTCTTCGGCCTGTTTTTGACCCCGGTGTTTTACGTGGTGATGCGCTCGCTGGCGAAGTTCCTGAGCCGCAACAAGGTCAACTCGACACCGGTCGCCACTCACGCTTTCGAAGAGAATCGCTGATATGAACGCCAATATTTTTGTCAAACGTACCAGTGCGGTGCTCCTGGCGTTGGCGCTGGCCGCCTGCGCAGCACCAGAGTTCAAACAACCCCAGGTAGATACCCCTGCGGCTTTCAAAGAGTCTTCCAACACCCCTGTAACTGCGCCGGATGGTACTCGCTGGCAGGTAGCAAGGGCTGCTGAAGCCCAGCCGCGTGGTGAGTGGTGGCTGGCCTTCAATGACCCAGACCTGACCGCCCTGATCACTGAAGCCGCTCGTAGCAACAACAACCTGGCACAAGCTACAGCCCGGTTGAAACAGGCAAGAGCGATCGCCGGCATTGCCGAAGCGGATCGGATTCCACAGATCGGCGTCAATGCAGGTGTAGAGCGTAACCAAGCCTCGCCACTTTCACGTGGCCTTCCCTCTGGAACTCCGGTTTCGCCGCAGACCATATACCAGGCCAATTTGACAGCCAGTTATGAGGTCGATCTGTTTGGCCGGGTTTCCTCGAATGTCAGCGCAGCGCAAGCCGACGCGGCCGCCAGTGAAGCGACCTACCGCTCGGTGCTGCTGTCGCTTCAGGCGGACGTTGCACAGACTTATTTCCGCTTGCGTGAAACGGATGCAGAGCTGGCCACCTTGAACGAAACGGTGCGCTTGCGGGGAGAGACCCTACAAGTAGTCCAAAGCCGCTTTGACCTGGGCGACATCGGTGAGTTTGATCTGTCGCGGGCTAAGACCGAGTTGTCCACAGCCAAAGCCGAAGCCATCGCCTTGCAGCAACAGCGCACGACCAATGAGCATGCACTCGCGGTCCTTTTGGGCAAACCGGCATCGAGTTTCACATCCGCCGCCAAGCCACTGAATGACATCGCCTCGGTGCCGCAAATACCGACTGGTATTCCTTCGGCCCTGTTACAACGTCGTCCAGATATCGTCATTGCCCAGCACACCATGGAAGCGTCCAATGCGCGCATTGGTGTAGCACGTGCAGCCATGTTCCCGGCGCTGAATATCAACGGCGGTATCGGCGGTGTCGGGACTTCCCTGGCCGACGTATTCAACTGGAGCAGCCGCTCGTGGGTGCTTGGCGCGTTAATGTCGATGCCTATCATCGATGGTGGTCGTAACCGCAACAACATTACGCGCAGTGAGGCCGCTTTGGAGGAGTCAGTGGCCGATTATCGCCAGCACGTGCTGGTCGCTTTTGCAGAAGTCGAAGACAACCTGGCAGGTCTTCGTATCCTTGCAGGTCAGGCCCAACAGACCGACGACGCTGTCGTGTCGGCGCAGCGTTCCGCCGACTTGGCGAAGATGCTTTATGAGTCTGGCCGCACGGGCTACCTGGACATGATCGAAGCTCAACGCAATTTGACTGCCGTGCAACGCACTGCGGTACAGGTGCGCGGCAGCCGAGCAGTCACCACGGTGGCTTTGATCAGATCCTTGGGTGGCGGTTGGGACTCCCAGCCACCAGGCGAAAAGATGCCCGTGGTGAAGAGCTGAACCACCTCCTGACTAGCAAAAACGTCAACGGCCCCTTCTCTCAAGAGCTGGGGCCGTTTTTATCTCAAACCACGAAGCTCTAATTTGCACTGCACTAGAGATCGCCATGAAGTAACCCAACACATGTCCGCCAACAACGTTCAGTTCTCAATCGCGTCACATATCCTGACTGTGCTCGCCTATCGGCCCGCCGGCCATGCCACCTCTAAAGAGTTGGCCCAAAGCATTTCCGCCAATCCCACATTCATCCGCAAGACTATTGCGCGGCTTGGAAAAGCTGGCTTGGTGGTTAGTACGCGCGGAGCCAGCGGCACATGCACTTTGGCGAGACCGGCGCAAACCATCACGCTGCTCGAAATCTACATCGCTAGCGAGGCATCACCCGTCTTCTCAGTCCACAGTTACCCGGTTAACGATGCGTGCGAGGTCGGAACCGACATTAAAAGCCGCATGAAAGACGTGCTTCAAGCGGCCCAGACGAGCTTTGAGGTAAAGCTGGCAGGCATGACGTTGCTTGATCTTATGCCGCGTAAAAAGTGTTCAGAGTTTCGCTTGAACTCAGCAACGTAAGACTGCGCAGCTTTGCCAGATCGATTTTGACGAATGAAATTGGTCACCTTCAAGCCTTGACAGAATTGCGACAGACAAAATCAAACAAGCGTTCAGATCATCAAAAAGTCCGGTAAAAATAACAATTCGTCCAGCACTTCGATGAGACCCTCAAAAGCCAGGAATTTACAGGCTTCAGCGCCATTATCCCACTCCACTTCTCTGTCCGATAAGTTACGCTCAAGCCAGCGTTCATGAGTTGAGGAATGATGGGATGCATGCATTAGTCGAACTGTATGGCAGCGAAACCGGGAACAGCTTACGAGCGGCTATCGCGTTGGCTGAAGCAGACATCGCCTTTACTCCGAAATGTATGGAGCTTCGCGCAGGAGCCCACAGAAAGCCCGAATTTCTGGTGCTGAATCCAGCCGGAAAGGTTCCGACACTGGTGGACTACAGCTATTCCCCGCCCCTTGTCATCAATCAGTCGAACGCGATCATTCAATACGCCGACGCTAAAGCCCCTGGCCGGCTGTCCCCCATCAACCTCGACGTCGAAAAATTTATGGTTTACGACCGATTTTTCTTTTTCATCACTGACGTGATTGCCAACAGTCATGCCGCATTTTTTTTGCGCCAGGTGGGGCACAGAGACGCATCTGTGCCATTGGACGAGCGAGCCCTAGAGAACCTATTAACCGCAGAAACCTTTCTGGAAGAGGGGTACATAGCGGGTGAGACGTTCTCAATGGCAGATATTTCAGCCTTCACTTTCGCGCTGTCCATCCGAGGCCAGATTCCGTGGGATAAGTTGCCACGCATGAAAGAGTGGTTCGAGCTTGTTGCAAAGCGGACCGCGGTGAAATACGGAATGCGCGCTTTCCAAGGTTGAATCCCTCAGCATTCATGCTGCTGCGCTGAACCCGGGTCGAGGATAACTGCGCAGGTCCATCAAGACCCTTTTTCGCAGCTCAGGGTTAAATTCACAGAGTTGCTAATCGCAAAGTCATGGGACAAAAGATCATGGCATATGATTTTTACTGGATAAGCGGGAGCACCAATGTCTGGAGGGCCATGTTGACCCTTGAATACAAGGGCATTGCTTACAATTCCCACAGACTCGATTCAAGCCAAAAAGACCAAAAAAAGCCCGAATTTCTGGCTATGAATCCCCGCGGACAAGTACCAGTTTTGAAATGCGGAGAAACCTTGATCCACGAGTCTGTCGCGATCATGGCATTTCTAGAGAGAGAACAACCTGAACCAGCACTGTTTGGAAGAACATCCGCCGAAACGGGCTTGGTCTGGCAACGGATTATGGAGGTTGTGAATTACACGAGGGATCCGGTCGAGCAAGGGGTCGTTTTCCCTCTTTTCAGAGGAGAAGCCGACACACATCCGGATCGTTTGAAAGCAGCCACGATTGCAGCGATCGACAGCGTTAGATGGATAGAGGAGCTTCTGGAGCGCCAGGAATATCTCGCAGGTGATCTGCCAACGGCAGCAGATATCAACGCGATGCCCATCATCCAGATGCTAGCGCGGGTTGGAAAACGCTCCGACGCAATAGGACTGGGTTTAGGACTGGATGATTTGGCCTCGTCGCATCCAGGAATAAGTGCATGGTTGCAGAGGCTTGAACAATTACCAGGTTATGAAGCTGCGTATCCGCCACATTGGCGAACCTAAAAAGACATTCGGCCGTTACGACTGAGTCGCGACGGCCGAATGCATGCCAGTTGCTCCAAATCAATGAAGCTCCGACGGGTTCAGCGTTTTTGAGGCAACTTGGTGGACATCATTGCCTGGACTTGTTGCGGGTTGGCAGTGAATTTCTCATGGATGCCGCGAGTCTGCGCACCAGCAACCACTTCATCGTTGGTGCCTGCTTCTATCGCATCCAGGGCGTCGGTTACGATTTCCAGCGGGCTCAGACGAGGCTCGGGCATTTTGGCCCCCATCTCTGTCTCTGCCTGCACGGCCAGTACGCCGACTACCTGAGTGCCCTGCCCGCCCAGTTCGGCACGGATGCTGCGAGTCAGCGACAGGCCAGCTGCCTTGGAGGCAGAGTAGGTAGCCGCCATCGGCAGGCTGATCAGCGAGAGCATCGACAACATGTTCAGAACGCCGCCACCGGTTTTCGCTAGAACGGGAGCAAACGCGCGAGTCATGGCCAATGGACCGAAGTAGTTCACTTCCATTTCCTGACGTGCATCGTCAATGCTTGGGGCGGAAATGGCGCCGTCGAATGCTGCGTAACCGGCGTTGTTGATCAACAAGGTGACGTCATTCGCCACACTGGCGGCAGCGGCCACTTGATCAGGGTCTGTGACATCGAGCGGCAGTGCCACAAGACGACGGTCGCCACCTTTGAGCAGTTCGCTCAACGATGCTGTGTCGCGGGCAGCTACGTAGATTTTCGCTGCGCCACGCTTCAACAATTCTTCAACGAAAGTGCGGCCGATACCACGGTTAGCACCGGTAACCAAAGCGATAGAGTTTTCAATTTTCATGATGGATTTCTCGATTCGTTCAAAAGGATTTTAATTAATGGTCGGCCTGTTGAATGCAAACCGACCGATCATTCTCAGTTGCCGTTGAGCTTGTCGGCGTGTTGGCGAGCGAACTCGCCGACAGTCATCGAGCGACGCCCAGTGAGTTTTTCGATGTTGTTGTCAGCGCCGGCCATGCGCCCGTTGTGGTAGTCACGCATCGCGCCGTCCAGGTGTTGAACGATGTAGGGCGGAACGCCCATTTCTGCAATCGACTCCACGTACTCTTCAACCGGCAGATCCTGGAACACGATCCTGCGACCCAGCGCCTCGGACAATTCGGCAGCCATTTGCTCATGATCCATCTCAACCGGACCCGACAGGTTGATGGTGGTACCGATGTGACCTTCCGGGTTCTTCAGCAGCGCCGCGATGGCGCGGCCTTGGTCGTCTGCGGCGATTGGCGAGTGACGGCCCTTGCCTACTGGCATGCGCAGAACACCTTGTTGCAAGAAAGGCAGCTGCCATGGATACAGCAACCATTCCAGGAAGTAGGTTGGGCGCAGATGAATGACGGGAAGACCTGACCAGTTCAGGATTTCTTCAGCGATGTAAGTATCGCGGCAGGAGTCGCTAGTTGATTCACGGTTTGCCGAACGCTGGGAAAGGTTCAGAACGGTTTTGACACCGGTCTCCCGCGCGGCCTGGGCGAAGTTGACGGTTGCGTTGAGCAGACCAGGCTGGACAGGCCATACAAAGTAAGCAGCGTCGATGCCTTGCATTGCGTCGCGGACGGTATTGATTTCGAGCAGGTCACCAACGACCACTTCAGCGCCCAATGCTGTCAGCGCATCAGACCGGGAATCCAGCTTATGCACCATGGCGCGGACATCAAGGCCCAGAGCGATGGATTCGCGGACAGCAGCACGACCCGTGTCGCCAGTTGCACCTGTAATCAGAACTTTCTTGGACATGAGATAAGATCCTATAAATTAAGGGGGTTGGCCGTATTGGCGGCACATATCAGGTCGGGGAAGTGATTGAGTGCTTCGTCTCCGATGGAGCAAATATCGTCTCTTCACGGGGCGTCCGGTAGCCGTCGATTTCGTCTAACATTTATCTCAATTCAGCATGGGTGAACCTCCATAGATTAAATGCGCCAGTGCCGCACGGGTTTCGAAGTCAGGTCGCATCAAGCGTGCTTTCGCGGCGTAGGCTGTCAGACGCGGCCACCCCGAGCCTCAAGCCATTGGGCTAGGGGTCGCTAAGTCCTCGCGTCGCGCCGCTACCCTTTTTTTAGGGTGAAACAACACTGAAGGAGCACGAAAGAAATGGCTTTAAAAGACATCGTGTCGCTGCGGATGTACACCCGGGTTGCGCGCCTTGGAAGCTTCTCAGCCGCGGCGCGGGAGAGCGGACTTGCTCAGTCCCAGGTCTCCCGAATGATCGCGGAGCTGGAGGCAAACCTGGGCGCGCGCTTGCTGTCCAGAACCACCCGGGCCGTTGTCCCTACAGAGGCCGGACTAGAGTTCCTGGCGCGCATGGAGCCGATACTTGCAGCCGTCGATGATGCGGAAAACAGCGTGCGGGAGACTGGGGAGCTACGCGGCGTGCTGCGGATCGGAATGCCCACCACCATGGGGTTGCGCATTGTCATTCCGAGGTTGTCTGCGTTCACTGAGCGACATCCTTCACTCCATCTGGACCTGCAACTGGAAGACCAGTGGCAGGACATGGTCAAGGAAGCCGTGGATGTCGGAATTCGCGTGGGAAAGCTCCCTGACTTGGCAGGAACCGCCAGGCAAATAGGATCAATGCGGCGAGTGCTGGTTGCGTCGCCCGATTACGTAGGCCGGCATGGCACGCCTGAGTGCCCTGCCGACCTTGAGAGACATCGTATCGTGGGCGGCCCGGCCGGCTCTCAGGTCACTTCGTGGCAATTTGATCGCAATGGTGAAAAGTCATCTGTCAGTCCCCTCGCGCAGATTTCGATAAACGATACCGCGGGGGCACTGGCAGCCGCTGGCGGCGGATTAGGGATCGTCTCCACCACGTCCTGGGCATGTGCAGGAGAAGTGAAGAGCGGTGCGCTTGTGCAAATCCTGCCGGAATGGAAAATGGCCGAACTGCCTGTTCATGCTTACTTCCCGCAAGGTCGAACGACCCGCATGGCCGCAAGGGTGTTTGTAGACTTTCTGGCCGAGATGCTGTCCAGCGATCCTTCGCACCTCGACATCCAGGAACCGGTACAGAAATGAGTGATTTCAGTCAGACGGCTTGTGGCCACGCTATACCGGTACTAGCCGGTGAAGCTGGTGCGCCTCCCAGACCATTCACCATGACCGCAGGCAAGTAGGACACTGTGTTTTTGACTGCATCCAGTGCCGACGTTACGGACGCCGTTCATGTGAGTAAATCGACTCCATCTTCTTGAGTCCGCCAGCGCTCTCGACCTCTTTGAACGCCTGAACTGTCTGAACGACTATGCTCTCGGGGGTTGCCAGGCTGTATGCCATGTAGATGCCAATATCCAGCTCGTTGAGCGGCATGACGGCTTCAAGCTCTGTGAAAGGAATGCCTGCCTTCGCACAGAAAGCTATTGCGTCATGCTCGGGTAGCGGAATCATCTGGACCTGCCGCAGCTGGAAAAGCTTGAAGTTCTGCTCATTGGTGGCGGAAACGACTAGCTTCGAAAAACCCTGCGCGGCCAAATAGTTGGCACGAGCATCGTCTCTTACGACACCAACGGTGTAATGCTTCGCCTCGTCGAATACAGAGGCTTGTACGTCATCGGCTGTGCGAAATTTGTAGAGATAAATTGAGACACGGGCAAGTTGCCCAACCCACCTGAAGAGAGCTTCTCGCTGGGGGGTGCGGACAATTGGATAAATCAAGACATTCGGTTGCTCTAATGCAAGGCTGTAAGCTCGGGCCCATGGAGAGAGAGCGAAATGAACGTCTGTGAATCCTGCTGCTCGCAGGGTGTCCCTGACGATTTCACTTGCTGGACCAGACACGTTTCCTCGTTCGATGAAGGTATACGAGGAGTCTTCGGTGACAGCCTCAATGGTCGTCGCCATCGTGGCCTGTGCAATACCAACACCAAACGCCAGTACGAGAAGTCGAGCCAACATTCTCAGTTACCCCTCTAAACACTAACCCGATCCCGCCCTTGGCCTTTGGCACGGTACAAAGCGTCATCGGCCTGCTTCAAAAGCTGGTCAAAGTGACCCATAGTCTGGGGGTCATACACCGCGACGCCAATACTCAGTGTGACGAACTGGGAAACGATGGAGGCCGCGTGTACGACCTCCCGAGCCGCCAGCATCGACCGCATTTTTTCTGCGGTCATCAGGGCCTCATTTAGTTCAACGCCAGGAAGCAAAACCGCGAACTCCTCACCCCCGTAACGTGCCGCCAGATCTCCCTTACGCCGAAAAATACTCTTCAGAACACCTGAAACCAACTTCAGACACTCATCGCCCTGCGCGTGCCCGTAGGAATCGTTGTAAAGCTTGAAGAAGTCGACATCGCACATCAGTACAGCTAAGGGAGTTCCATGGGCCCGAGCTAACTCAAATTCATGCATCTTCATTTCTTCGAACTGTCGTCTGTTAGCAAGCCCCGTCAGTGCATCCCGTCTAGAGAGTTCTTCCAGTTGACGATTCACCTCTTCCAACTCCGCTGTACGCTCCTGGACAAGACTGGCAAGCCTCTCACGGCTGACTTGCATTGCACGTTCGTCCGCTCGCTGTCGTGCCAAATGAGCCACCAGCTTTTCCTGAAGCCTATTCACTCCGGCCTTTAGCAACGTCAGTTCGTCTTCAAGCGTGGGAGGCCGATCAAGGATTAGCTCCTTTCCTAAAGTCTCTGCGGAGAGCTGCCCGAGATGAAGGGCGATGCGTCGGACATGCTTTGTCACGGACTGATTGAACATGGCCATAATCAGACCCGCTAGCGCCAACGATTGAACGACCTGGGTCGCTACAATACTGAGCACCTCCTTCCAAAGTCGGCGCCACAGTAGGGCTTCATTGCCTTCTATGATCAATTCACCGACGACTTCAGAAGCACCCTCATAGGGATGAACCACCAGATCGCGCTTCAGTGAAGGTACGAGGGTCGAGTCTACGAAGTCCGATTTGCGTTTCTCTAGTACCTCCACTGCTCGTCCCGGCCGAACGATCCTTAACTGAACGTGACCCAGTGGCGAGGCTAAGCCCACACTGTTGAGCTGAGAAGTAATGGCGTCACGGTCCATTTCCCAGACCGCCTTGGATAGCGTTCCTTCAAATACTTCATCAATCAGTTCAAGCTCAGCACTCATGCTGTTCAGGTTGGAACTCCATGCGAACCATGTGCGAACACCTACAGCTGCAATGGTGAAAATCGCGCAAAATATGAGGGTCGCCAGGACGAGCCTGCGGCCTAGTGACTGCTTCGTCGAAACAGAGGACATGGTTTGCCCATATGCCTTATCCGGACTAGCAAGCATATCGGGCCACCTCGCGCGTGATTTCCCGAAGTACCCTGGACAGCGGACCCGTCAATCCTGACATTATTCTTATCCCTATCGCCGCAGCTACAAAAGCAACCGGCAGATGTCGGATGCCAAATTTTCTCAGCACTGCCATCAAGCAAATGTGACGCTAGTTGTGAAGATTCGATTTACCGCTTCGTCTTGGGCACACGCATTGCCGCTATGCGTTATTGATCGGCTCCAAGACGTCCATCCGGAGGAATTCGGATGTCGAGGAGCACCTGGCAACCCGCGAGTGCATGCTCGACAGCCGATCTGATTTTCCAAAGCGGGAAAACCTTTGGAGACTCGCTACTTTCAGCAATACCGGCACCCGGCCAAAGCAGAAGTTTTATCAACTCAGCTGACTGCTCGATCATACTTTCGAACTGTCCCACTTCTGCATAGGAGTGGGTTTCGAAGGAGCATCCCTTTGCCTGCGGCAAGCCTGCCTTTATAGCCTCAACGGGGACGAGTTCAGCGGACTGAACAATCAACCGCTCAGTCCATGTGTGGCGAGTACGAGGAAGCACGACCTGCTCCCCTACTTTGACGTCCTCGACACTGGGGCCAACCGCCAAGACTGTCCCCATTCCTGCAATCCCCGCGACACTAGGGAGCAGTGGCAGTGGTCCGCCTCGTCCACTCAAGGTCTTCAAATCATCATGAGTGATGCATGAGAAATCCATGCCGACTAAGACTTGAAACCGGCCAGGCAACGGCGGTTCAGGAATTTCAACTACTGCAAAGGCCCCAGCTGGTTCGACGTAAGCGCAATTATGGACGGCGCGCATCAGAATGCCTCCCGAACCGCGGCATAGGCCATGCCATGGAGCTGAAGAGTCTGGCGATACTGTGAACAGATAAAACAGATTCTCGGGGATGAAGGACTTTCAAAAATGGAAGGTGTGGAATTTTCCACCAACTCACCGTCGTGGCGCAGGTTCCTTTGATCATGGCGCTTCCCTTATTATTATCAGTGCACCTGTCTTGCGCATCCCAAATCGATCCGTCATACACCCTGAGTTACGTAGGTGAGAGATACCCCGCATTCACCTCAGACAGTGTTGACTTCACCCAACGACCGGCATCATCAATGATTAGCTCCTCACGGCTTTCACGAAGCGCTTCAAGGGTCATCTGGACCACGACCTCAGGGCTCGTTTTGGAGGCTTGTACGCCGGCAGCCATGTCTGTGTCGATGTAACCGGGATGCACACCGATCACTAAAGTTTTTTGTGCTCGAAGCTCATTGCGAAGGCCATTTGTGAGGGACCACTGACCCGCTTTCGATGCACTGTATGGCCCAGAGTGTTCGATGTTCAGCCAGCTAAGCACTGAAAGAATATTGACGATCGCTCCTCCTCCCTGCCTGGCCAATACAGGTGCAAAAGCACTGGCCATCCGCAGCGTTCCAACCGTGTTGATCTCGAAGTGCTCACGCAAGCTTCTGATGCTGTCTTCAGCCAGCAGCGAACCGTACTTTAGAAACCCCGCGTTATTCACCAACACGTCAACATCAGGGCAAGTGGCTGCCGCATTAGCCACGCTAGCTGCATCAGTGATATCCAGTTCGATGGGCACTGCGCCTAGGATATTCAGACCTTTCAAATCCCGCGCTGCCGCGTAGACCTTCCCGGCACCTGCTTCCAACAGAGCTTTGACAAATGTACGGCCTAGGCCTCGATTGGAACCGGTGACCAGCACTGTTTTTCCCCTAATATCCATACGTTTCACTCCGTGTTATGCCAGCGCAGCAGCGTGGTCGTATTCGTCCTCGCCATTCCAAAGCCGCGCATAATCTCAACAATCACAGACATCCAGCCCAAAGTGCAGTCGCCAACCTACCTGGTATGTCATCTGAAAATGTGCCGAAAAAAATTGATAACCATTTCGCTAAAAAAGCCCAACCAAACCATGATGACGGTCATGCTTATACCTCGGCTGAGCATGATGGTCATCCTGTTATTGGTCAACTATTTTTCCCAGGATTTTCTAGAAAATGTGCGCGTCTACAGTGATGACTTTGCAGAACCGTTCTTGGCAATGAATGACGCCATCAGCCTTTGACCAAATTGCCAATCGCCAAGGTTGCTTTGCCCATTGATGTGCCCGCAATCACCGATCGAACAGAAATCACTCCCCCACTCGTGCGCCTTGATGATTGCGTAGCCATTGGCGTCATAAGGGTCGCTAGTGCTAGAAACGATTAGCGATGGAAATCGGAATGGGACAGTCGGGACTTGAACGAAAGTCGGCGTTGTTTCAGTGAATCCCGGCGTTGACGGATCAGGTACGGCTACCAGGAATGCACCCGCGATTGGGAGGGAAGACTGCCGCTGCCAGAACGCGACCAAAAGGCAGCCCAAACTGTGGGCGATGAGTACTGGCGGCTCAGTGCTCCTCCTTACGGAAGATTCCAACGCAGTGAGCCAATCGCCTAAATCAGGCAGATCCCAGCTTGTCGGCTGTATTCGTCGCGTGGATGTGAATGAAGCTTCCCATATCGACTGCCAGTGAGAGGGGCCTGACCCACCAAATCCCGGCACGAATATTAAGTCCGTCATCTGCTCGCATCGCTCCTAGGCTGAATTGAAGACTGGTCCAGTGGATGGAATTGCAACGCACATAAGAGCCAAGTCCCATCAAGGGATAGGTGTACTGAAAACTAAATCAGTTGGTCCCTATGCTGCTGGATAAATTGTGTAGGTGTTACAAGCAGTTGCCCCATGATCCCCGTTCCGGTGCTATCTAGCCCCTCCAGACGCCCCTCCTGCTTATCGATTTTCATCGCAGCGAGATGTGCGGCTAAAGCTGCATTAGGTCCGAGCCCGAGCAACCTCATAAATTGGTCAACAGATACTTGCTCGTATCGAACGGGCCTGCCTAGGGTCTGACTTAGGAGCGCAGCTAGCTCCAGGTGGCTACATTCGCTGGGCCCATGTAGCGGATAAATCTTGCCGCCGTGTCCGACAGGATTGTGAAGAACCCCGGCAACAATTCTGCCCACATCGCTGGTCGCAATTGGCGCGACTCGGCTATCAGCGTCAAAGGGTGTCACGTACCGCCCCTGACGGATCAGCGAAGCTGTGCTCAGCATCCAGTCCGCAAAAAAGGAAATCCGCAAGTGCGTAGTCGGTACACCAGCCCAGGTGAAAATTTGCTCCGAGAGCCAGTGACTCAACGTTGCATGGCTACGAGCGTCAGGCATCGCCTGCTTATGGGACAAGTTGACGATATGCCCTACCCCAAGCTCTTTTGCGGCTTGAGCAAATACAGTCGCGGCCTCAACTAAACCACCTGCCAATGGGTAGACGAAATAAGCGCTTTCCACCCCCGCCATAGCTTTCCGAATTGAGGGAAGACTGCGCATATCGCCAACCAAGACCTGCGCCCCCATCTCCGTCAACGCGCGCGAGCGGGCATCCGAAACACGAACAAGCGCCTTCACACGATGGCCCTTCGTAAGCAATGACCTCACTACATGAGTACCGGTCGCGCCGGTAGAGCCCGCCACCAAAACCGTTCTCATTGATCGCCTCCAAATCAAAATCCCAAGCGCCGCAGCCAGACATTGATCTGCCGCAGAAACCCAAACGCAAACGTCGCCTCAAACAGTATGACCATCATGCTTTCGCTTTTATAGCATGATAGCTATACTGCTTACCATTAATCAGTATTCAGCAATCTATCAAGAGGCTTTATGCGATATCCAGCAGAGGAAACCGCCGAGAAGCATCAACGAATCCTTGAGCAGGCGTCGATTCTGTTCCGGGAGCACGGCTTCTATGGGGTCAGTGTTAGCGAGGTCATGAAGGCAACCGGCCTGACCCATGGCGCCTTTTACAACCATTTTGATTCTAAAGACGATCTGATTGCCAAGACGATTGCTGCTGCTTCGTCAAAAGCACTGGCCTCAATGAAAGAAGCGGAACACACCCCGGAAGCGATGCAGGAGTATGTCCAAAACTATCTCACTGAATGGCATCGTAACGATCCTGGCACGGGATGCTTGATGACGGCGCTGGCTTCAGAAGTGGCCAGAGAGCCATCTGTTCAGCCAGCATTCACTCGACACCTGAAAGGAGTGATTGTCAGCCTTATGGCACCGTTCGCGAAGTCCAAAAAGCGCAATGTGCGCCGCGACGCGATTCACAAAATCTCCAGTATGGTCGGGGCGATTGTTTTAGCCCGAGCAGTCGACGACCCTGTCCTGTCAGAGGAAATCCTCCGGGAAGTCCGAAATTCGCTGGAATAATCACACGGGGGCTAGCCGATCGGCTCTAGCCCCAGATAGCTGTGTCAATAAGATCGTACGTATCAACATCAGGAGTACTGACAGAAAGCCTAGCGCTCGCTGCTACTCACTGCGCAATCGGGCTGATGGGACCACAGTATCTATGCGACCTGTTTTGACGTCGTAAACAAGGCCTGTCACCAAAAAGCCAGCCGGAAGATTTGGGTTGGCTTTTAACGCTTTTACGTCGATTGCGACGGACGCATAAGGATCTGTAATCGCCAGATCATCCAAATGTTGGATACCTACGCCAAAATACTTAGCCAGCAACTCAGGTGCATGCCTCAAGCATGGCTTAATTCCGCAGTCGCTATGATGCAGCACAATCAAGTTCCACCCAGTCCCAAGCACTCCGCCGCTCGCTTTGGTCACGGCTCCCAATATGGACATGATGTGCAGGGTGGCTGGCTCTACACGACCACCGACGTTGCGAATAATCACGGCCTCACCTGGCTCAAGCCCAAATATGTCAGCGGGATCAACGCGACTATCAACGCATCCAATGATCATCGTTTTCATCGTAGGTACGATGCTCAAACTCGCTGAAAACTTGGTCTGAGTGAATGCTTCGTTACGTTTCAAAAGCGTTTCGACGATGTCCATTGGAATACCTCGCTTTATGACTTTGAGCTGAGAATTGATTTGGGTGAATGATTGTGTTTTTTCTGACATCTGCAATGGCGTTTGAGAATACAGACGTAACCTGCACGGCTCTCACTTAAAGATGCCTGCAAGCCAGCCAGGCGTTCTAGCTTTTTTCAGCATCGACCCCAGGGGCTCGTCTACAGCCACCTCCCACATCTCAGCGTGGGAGATTTCCGCCACATCGTCCGCGGTATAGCGTAAGCCAGGGTCGTCGTACAATGCCTGCCTTAGAGCCTCTACTTCTGAATATGCTGCGTACACATCAGTAGGACCCACCCAAAATGCACGGAGCGTTTTTTCACCGCGAGATCGCTCACTGATGCGGCCTATCCATACGCCGATCACAAAAGCGGCTGTGGGGCATCCCAGCAAAAAAGACGTTGAAAAGCTTGGAATCATTAACATTCTCTAACAGCTGACAAATCAGACCTGCCCACTTCGCGCGCAGGCAATTACCTGATGCAAAATCGGCCGATCGTGGGCAGCAACTTTTAGTCCCTATGAACGGGGGTCCTCAGAGCCCGTCTCTGATGCAGCCATAGCGGCGCGCATTTCATCCAGAATTTCGTCAGAAAGGTCTCGATCACTGACGGCCCGCGCCAGGGTCAATGCGCCGATCATGGTCGCGAGAGTTTTAATGGATGTGCGCCTCGCATCGAGCTGTGAACACGCTGCGAACGCTCCTTCCATGCTGTACAGGACTGCTTTCACATGCGATGTGAAAGCAGCCTTTCCCGCCTGTTGACGCCCTAGTTCTGAGCCGAGTGCAGCCATTAAGCAACCTGCGGCTAGATCATCGCGATGAGCCTGACTGAGATACCGTTGCACGCATTCAAGCAATGGCTGAGCAGAGACTTCTTCGGTAGAAAATCCTTCTCTGTTCCGCGCTGAGGCATGCTCAAGACTACGGTCAATCAATTCGTCCTTGGATTTGAAATGACTATAGAACGCCCCATGTGTCAGGCCGCTAGCCTTCATAACGTCACTGACGCTCACACGGTTAAATCCATGCTGCCTGAATAAACCCGAAGCTTTATCGAGTATCTGTCTGCGCTTTTCTGCGACTTTTTCGGCTGCGTAGCGCATTGGTGTATAGGTGTCCGGTAACGTTGACATGAGTCAAACATTATACACATCATGCTTAATCTTTTGGGGAGAGCAACTGGACTATCACGGCCGCCTCCAAGAATCGAACGGCCAGTGAGTCCGAACCAATCAATCAACCGCTCATGGGCATGAGCGAAAAGGCCCACAGTTAGCGCCGTGCCACACGTTGCCAGCCTACTCTTCCCCCTCCAGCGTTGACGACGCCCAAGAGCACCAGAGATTGCTTGCCAATAGCTTACACGCCGAGAGTGACTGCCATCACCAGGCGAACCTTATTTTCACGAAGATTCCGCGCAAAATTTTCAGCCATGGTTCCGAAACGATTTCCCATGACGAGCTTCAGTGTCGGCCCTTGATCCGCGGCCTGTACGGCTGGCAACTGGAATCGGTCAAACCATTCAATCAGCTCCTGGGTCACATCTCGCCAGACTTCGACTTTGAGCCCTGCCGCTTCCAGCACCGTGCGCGTTTGCTCCTCGGTCAGCAACACGCTGTCATCGATTGTTTCAGCCCATGGCACGGGGTATGTTGGTTCGGGACTGCCATCTGTGGCAAGGACGTCAAAGAAACCAAACTTTCCACCGGGCTTGAGTACGCGCCTAATTTCTTCATAAACCCGGGCACGATTGGCGATATTCATAACGACATGCTGGGTATAAGCCACATCGAAGCACCCATCTTCCAGATCCAAAGCCAGCAGATTTCCAACCCGATAATCAAGAAGCTCGCTCATTCCCGTTCGCTCCGCCAACAGCTTCGCCACGGTGACGAACGACTCTGTCAGATCAACCCCGGTAACGTGGCAACCGTATTTTTCCGCGGTGTATCGGGATGGCCCGCCGAGACCAGATCCGGCATCAAGCACCTTCAGATCAGACGTCAGTCCGAGCAGCTCGATGAAGTCAGCGGTGGTCTTCAATCCGCCACTGTGAAACTGGTCAATGCCCGCCAGCTTATCGCCGGATATCGGTCCCTCGCCCAATTCCTCCAGCAACCGCTCAACCCGTGTTACCAGGTTTTGCTGGTCAGCATCACCTTCGTAATGCCTCCGAGCCACTTCCGACTTGTCACTCACGCTCGATACTCCCATTGGTAGATTCAGACCTTTTGCCGTCATTGCGCAGGCTTGTCTAGAAGCAGAGCAAGCGGAGAAAGCGGGCCCACAGGAATGAACTCAAAAGTCATCAGCCCCGCCTTGTCCAAAGGCATCTTTGCGAACATGTCGCGAGCATCCTTCACGTTGGTAAGGTTGAGAACGAATACCACACCGCTCTTGTCCGTACGCACGTTCCACTGTTCGATCTTGCCAGCAAGGCTGAGCTTAACGGTTTCTCGAACCTCCTCGGGCAGCACGGCGCTTACGGCTTCGGGTGTAGCAGTAGGAGTTAGGGACCCTATCGCTATGATTTTGGTCGTAGGAACCTTCGGCAGCTCTTTGGCTGCCCAAGCGGTGCCCGCAGCCCCGAGCGCGACGGCACCACCAGCCGTCAACATGAGCGTGCGGGCAATTAAGATGCCCCTGGTCAAGATAGAACCGGTCTTACTGAACATTTCTGAGATCCTGAGATTAAGCATGGAAGCCGGGCATATGTGAGGACATGGCATTCGCAGGCAGTAGCTACCGCACCCCGCGACACCTTGGCGTTCCGCCTCAGGTGCAGAGTTGAGGAGTACCAACACCTTGCCAACACTCTCGGCCAAGCCTAAGAGCACAAACCCGTGGATTAGTCCTTTGTCGACTTCGGAGACAAGGGTATTTCGCCACCGTAAACCGCGTAGGCATGAGAGCTAGGTATGCCGTTAGGCTTCCACGTCTGGGCGCAAGAGCGCAGGCGGTACGACCGTCTCAATGAGCCCTGTCGCGACGTCATAAACCAATCCAGTCACGGTGAAGCCTCCCGGTAATTGAGGATTGGCCTTCAAGGCTGCTACATCCAAAGCAACCGCCGCATAAGGATCGGCGATTGCAAGATTGTCGAGTTCTGCGGGAGTAACGCCCAGATTCTTGGCGAGCAGTTCCGGCGCGTGTTGGAGGCAAGGCGTAATGCCGCAATCGGTGTGATGGAGCACAATCAAATTCCAGCCGGGCCCCATTTCCTTACCCTGGGCTTTAGCTACAGATCGAACGATAGCCATGTTCTGAAGCGTGGCGGGGTTGATGCGTCCACCTACGTTTCGGATCACAGCCGCTTCACCGTGTTTCAGTCCTAGGACGTCTGCGGGATCTACCCGTGGGTCCACGCACCCGATCACAACTGTTTTCATGGAGGGCATGATTTTCAAGGTTGCATCGAAGTCAGTACTGGCAAAAGCAGCGTTACGTTGGACCAGATCTTCTATTACGTTCATCAGACTTCCTCCTCATCCCGCGAAACAAGTGTGGACAACTGAGTCGAAGGCGATTTGTGCCCCGTCACTTCGACATCGACATCGACATCGACAAACATTATGATCATAATTTAAAGAATTTTCTATGTTGCCAATTGACCTGGCCCCCACTCAGCCCTCCTCGGGCAAAAAACTACGTTGCATCGCCATTCGCCTCTGTTAACCACCGACGTAGGACATCTCGATACGAGGCTGATCCGTCGTCAGTACAGAGGCTCCATCACTGCCTCGCAGCTCTGAATAACGATCTTTGCGCCCATGCCATATCTGTGCGATTGCATCTGCCAGAGGGAGTTCTTGAGGGTTGATTCGGACTAATCGCCGGAGGTCGTGGCCTTGTGATCCGAAAAGGCAAAGGTAAAATTTCCCCTCTGCGGAAAGACGGGCACGGGTGCAAGTGCTACAGAAGGCTCGTGTAACACTTGATATGACGCCAAGCTCGCCTGTCCCATCTGCGTACTTCCAACGCTGGGCTGTTTCGCCTTGGGCGGTGGCATCAAGTGGGAGTAATGGAAACTCGTGATTCAGTCGTGCAATGACTTGCTCCGACGGCAAGACTTCGCTCATCTGCCATCCATTGCTAACCCCTACGTCCATGTACTCGATAAAGCGCAGAACCATCCCACTGGACTTGAAAAAGCGGGCCATCGGCAATATCTCTTGATCGTTGGTTCCAAGCTTCACAACCATATTGATCTTCACAGGCGCCAAGCCCACCGCATGGGCTTTTTCTATACCGCGCAACACGTCAGCGACTCGGTGATCGACGTCATTCATCCGCCGAAATAGGTGATCATCCAAAGCATCGAGACTCACCGTCACTCGACTCAATCCAGCATCACGTAGGGACTGTGCTTTACGAGCTAAAAGCGAGCCGTTTGTGGTAAGGGCAATGTCCAAAGCTTTGCCATCCAGAGTACGTAAGGTGGCCAACCGCTCGATCAGAAATTCGAGATTCTTGCGAAGCAAAGGCTCTCCGCCGGTAAGCCGAATTTTCTCAACCCCATGACTGACGAATACCCTTGCCAACCGCTCTATTTCTTCAAAAGAAAGCAGGGAATCGCGAGCTAAAAAGACATGATCCTTACCGAATACCTCACGAGGCATGCAGTACACACAGCGAAAGTTACATCGGTCTGTCACGGAAATGCGCAGATCCCTTAACGGGCGCCTCAAACGGTCGATAAGGGGCTTGAAGCTCCCAAATTCATTCAGGGCCGGACCAGCCAATACATCGCGCAGTGGTATGTGGTTCGAAGTGTCGAGCATTTCAGTATCCACCGTGGCTGGCCTTTGCGCCGTTATCCGGGCTCAAAGCCTCAGCCACCCTTTCTAGGACCGATGCTGACCAGTCGGGGGATGCGCTGAGAAGACGCCTGCAACGCTTCCAATACCAGCCAGGATCTCGATCACAAACCACGCTTGAACGCCAGCCGAGGTCCTGTATGAGAAGCCGCAGCATGACGCCATCAGCCCGTCCCGATATCAACGTTCGCTCACCATTTTGGGACTACGAGAATGGCCATTTTCGATAATCTCCGGTGGTGTGAACACCTTAAGAGGTGGCAGTGGACCTACGTATTTTTCGATATCAACCAGGCAACTATTTGCAGACGGACCTTGGGCTAAAGAGGACGTTCCGATGTCATTGGTTACCGCGTTCGGATTGCCGTGAATCTCCAAGCTGAGCGGATCATTAATATCCAACATGTCGTACCAGGCCCCAGTCGCGATCTGCACGACACCTTGACGCAAGTCTTCCGACAAAATTGCACCAGCAAGGAAGGAACCGCGCGTGTTGAAGACCCTGACAATGTCACCTTTTTGGATGCCCCGAACCCTTGCATCCTCAATGTTGATTCGCATGGGTTCACGGTCCTGGATCTTCGATTCCTGGCTGGTAATGCCATGATCGAATTGACTGTGTAGTCGAGTCGCTGGCTGGTTCGATAGGAGATGGAACGGGTAGGACTGGGCAAGCGGGCTACCTAGCCACTCAGTTTTGTCATACCAGGCGGGATGACCTACGCAATCTCCATAACCAAAGTCGGAAATGGTCTGGGAGAAGATCTCTATCTTTCCCGAAGGCGTAGCAAGCGGGTTGCCAACGGGATCTGCGCGAAAACGCTCCAGCACCTGCTCACTGTCAGTAAGAAGTGGCCGCAGATCCAAAGGTGGCCCGTCATTGAACTCATCGAAGCTGGGAAGCGTGACGCCAACTGCTGCCGCGTTTTTCTGGGTTACGTCATACAGATGCCTCACCCACTGACCTGCGTCCCTGCCCTCAGTAAATTGATCGAAAAATCCGAGACGTTCGGCAAGCCCCGAGAAGATCGAATAATCATCGCGAGAATCTCGGTATGTCCCAAGTGAACGACGCATGGGTGTCAGCCAGTTATCCATGCTCCCGCCGGCAAAATCTTCGCGCTCCAGAGGAGACGAGCTTGGAAAGACAATATCCGCAAAGCGAGCGGTCGTTGTCCAATTGATCTCATGGGTAATGATTGTCTTAGGATGGCTCCAGGCGCGCCTGAAGCGATTGATGTCCTGATGGTGATGAAATGGATTACCTCCTACCCAGTAGACCAAATCAATATCTGGGTAGGTCCTGTCCTCACCGTTGTAGGTGAATTTGCCGCCGGGGGATTCCAGCATGTCCGTCACGCGGGCAAGAGGGATAAAGTCGCTCACGGCATTTTTGCCCTGAGGTAGCGAGCCAACCGAAAAAGGGACCATTTTACGCTGCATGGTGCTCATCTTTCCGACGCCGGCCCCCAGGACCAAGCCGCCGCCAGGCAAACCGATGTACCCAAGAGCGGATGCCAAAGCAATGCCCGCCCAATAAGTCTGCTCGCCATGTTCGGCACGTTGCACGGAAAACGAGAGACCGATCATGCAGCGATCTGCGGCCATGAGACGAGCCAATGTAGCGATCTCGTTAGCAGGTACCTCCGATTTTCCCTCTGCCCATTTAGGATCCTTAGGAATCCCGTCACTTTTACCCATCACATAGTCGGCATAAACGTCGAACCCAACGCAGTAACGGGTCACAAAATCTTTGTCGTACAGGCCTTCGTCTATGAGCGTGTAAGTCATCGCCAGCATGATGGCCACATCGCTGTTGGGGCGGCATGAGAACCAACGTGCCCGGACCATCGAATTCACGTCGTCCCGGATTGGACTGATGTTCACGACGTCGATCCCTGCATTAGCAATCGCCCCAAAATGCTGGGATGCATCGTGAGCGCCTGTACCTCCAGGGTTCACTTGCATATTGCGGGTTGCAGCACCGCCAAAATACACAATACGCTTACAGTGCTTGACGACCTCTTCTGTCGTGGACACCTCCATCCCGGCCTGAAACGCGTTCATGCCCAGAATGTGGGGAATGAGCACCTCGGCGGCAGCGTATGAGTAAGTGTCCTTGGAGTCGGTATACCCACCGAACCCACGTAAAAATCGGTGAACCTGGCTCTGGGCGTGATGAAATCGACCGGCACTGGCCCACCCGTAGGAGCCACCGTAGATAGAGTTATTACCCTTAGCATCCTTCGCAGCGGTCAACGCTTCCGCAGCGATATCCAACGCCTCGTCCCAGCTGACAGCGATGAAGGGTTCCTTGCCACGCTGCGTGGTGTCGCTGTTGCGGCGATGCTCGTAATACCCCTGGCGAATCATGGGCTGCGAGATACGGCAACTCTCGTCCTGGGTGGACGCAAGCGACCGACCGATGGGTGATGGTTCGCTGTCTTGGGACACGGGAGAAACGGTAATGCTGCCATCGGACTCTTGGCGAGTCAGATAATTGCCCCAGTGAGTTGCGGTAAGAAACCCTTGCGTGGCGCGTGTCATCGATCGCTCCTTTCCAGCTGAAACAGCTTGAGTCGTGGCGGGAACAGCTCCTTACTCTACGCAAACGTCCGCGATCGCACGGGACAGATACGATCGGCGGTGGCTCAATCATTGAGCCTATTGAGTTTGCAGGGATGAATCGGGTGTACATGTCGCACGGCTGGCAAAACTCTTCGTCAAACCATTGCATGCGACAGCAAAGTCCTCGTGGTGACGCCTTTTACCCGTCAACAGATCGCGGCTACGCGATGAGCTTCTACGCTGGCGAAAGGGACAGGGGCACTAATCCTGCGCCTTTCAGACTCATTTACAGAACGTGACCCAAGAGCTTTAATGGTTGAAACACAGGAGTGCCATGTTCTAAACGTGTCAAATACCAGCCTCAAGATCTGAAACTGCGGTCGCTGGATGTCATTTGAGGTTAGGAGACGGGCTAAAGACCGGCAACGTCAAAAACTCCAGCGGAACTGACAAATCGTCTTTATTTTTTGGTGGTCTATGAACAGCGCTGACCATTGGCTTAAATATCTCACTGCTGAAGGCGTAGTCATTGCCCAGTCCCGGGGCAAGGGCGAATGGGGCGTGGGAATTGAAAGACGGGAAGGGACGTACTTTCATTTCCTAGCCCAAGGCACTGCTTTTTCTCCCTCGATGGGCAGACAGAAGTGCAGATGGCCCCTGGCGATGTCGTAGTTCTTCCTCAAGGTGCCCCGCACCGTCTGCGCAGTTCACCTACCAGTAAAGTGGTCTCGCTTGGTGAGTTTGTGAAGAACAGCCACACGCTTTACAGCAGGGACCCAGATGCAACCATCGTGCTGTGCGGCTCATTCGGAATTGATCGCTATATGCTCACGCCAGCAATCAGATCGCTCCCCTCTTCTCTTCACCTGCGAGCTGAGATTGGCGGTGCTACGGCCCCTGTTGCAGAGGTGCTCAAGGCATTACGCAATGAGGTCGAGAATGCAAAGATGGGCAGTAAGACGGTTGTCAGGAATTTGCTCTCTAATCTGTTCATTTTCATCTTGAGACAATGGTCTGAGTCCGAAACAGCTGAAGCTGGCTCATGGTTTTTTGCCATGCAGAATCGGCACATTGCGAAGGCGCTAGCAGGCATTCACCAAAGCCCAGAAAGCGTTTGGACGCTCGACATCTTGGCTCGCGAGGCAGGGCTCTCGCGCTCAGCTTTTGCCCAGCATTTTCGCAGTTCGGTGGGTGAAACACCTCATGCCTGCCTCACGCGGTGGCGACTGGGCATAGCGGCGCCACTTCTTGCGCAGACGAGTTTGAGTGTTTACCAAATCGCTGAAAAGGTTGGATATAGCCCCGAGTACTCTTTCAATAGGGCATTCAAGCAAGCCAGAGGCAGGACCCCTACGAAGGAACGGGAGCGTCGGCAATCATCCTACAACAGCCCTGTGTAGCGACCTGCCATGTCTCTAAGCTGCGGGTTACGAAAGGCAGGTCCTGAGCGTTTATTTCTTCGCGTATTCATCTATAAGCAATAGAACAGCGCAAAGCCTGCCTATTGACTTAGTTTTTCCAGGCATATCCATCCCTCCTTTTTTGTCAGATTCAGCAGTCGTATATCTCAGTGCTGAATGACCGCCTCTCGCCGTCTCGACGCTGCCGGAACCGGCGACGATCCTACACCTTCCCCCCACACCGACTAATGAGGCTTGTGGCCGTGGCCCGAAGTGCGAGCTTAATATCGAGTTCAGGCCGACTTCGGCTATACGCTGTAGTGATTAACTTAGCGATAGTATCGTTGTGCCATGATTGGCTGGGGCGGGGGTGCTAAGGAGCTACTATGAGCATTGAAAAAGACTTGGAGTTTGCGCGAGCCAACTGCGAACGTTTGATAGCCAGCTTCCCAGACAAGCTGGCACGGCAGGAGGCTTCGATACATGGCCGGTTGGCTGCTGCAAAGATTTCGCCGTTGAAAAAGCTAGCGGCGGTTTACGACATGCTTGACTCCATAAATGCGCACATCCATAAGGTCTCTCCATGCAGGAAGGGGTGCTCAAGCTGCTGCCATTACGCCGTATCGATCTCGGAGATTGAGATCAAGTTCATCGAAGCCCACAGCAAGCACAGGCGCAGCAAGGCTATCCTTCCCAAGCGAGATTTCCACGGCACAGCCTGCCCATTCCTGAATGATAACGAATGTAGCATTTACAGCGTACGTCCCTATCTATGCAGGCGTCATCACTCTTTAGCCCCGGATGCCCAATGGTGCATGCCCGATGTCGCTTTCGAGGGAAGCTTTGCACGTCTTGAGTCTAGCGAGCTGGAGCTTGCGGTCGATCAGCTCCGAGCCGGTAGCGTCTCATTCGACATCAGGCAGATCTTCACCTCATAAATGATCCGATTGCTGAGACAGGACATAGAGATAACTTCGCTTTCGACTCGTAGCCGTCTTTTGCAGCCAGCAGCGTTAGCATGCCAACTGCTGCTCGGCTGCGGCTATATCAAACGTCTAAGAGGTTCTCGCATGCGCAGCAGCTTCTGGTTTACGGCCATGTGCTCATCCCAGTCAAATCTAATCTGTCCCTAACTCCGCGACGACCTGGGCGGCGGATCCACGCGTCCGTTGCAGTTTCCTAGCAGTACGTTCCGCACCGTTATCTATGAGGAGGTGAAGCCGACTTTTGACGCTAACGCCTGAGTCAGCATTCGTCGTAAAGATGCGAGGAGGATCACGTGATTGCGCAGCATGACGAATTTAAAGTCAAAGTCTCTAAGGTCAATTACCTCCATTCTGCTTTCCGTTTCCACCTACCGCGTTCCCCGGGGAGGGTGCACTGCCGCCAGTTTTTGGTGTGTACTGACAGGCCGCTATTGGCATCCACCGATTGATCCACTGCCGATAGCTGACAATTGCCAAGGGATCCAAAACTAAGCCGAAGCTGCTGGTGGCGATTGGGTGAAATCCTCTACACGGCATTCTACCTGACATGTACCACCTGACTGCGAAGGGTTAGCTGCCGCTAACTATCTTACGTTTGCGAGAAGATTAGAATATGAATTTCGTAAGCCATGAGTTAGAAAATCTATGCAAGCCTGATGTTTAAAAGTTTGAGTAACTGAGGAAGGGAGTGTGCAAGTGCGTATTCATTATTGCGTCCCATCTCATCTTCGCCGGCAAAATTCAGAGCAACTGCCTTACCTGAGTCTCTACAAATCCATAGGGCGCCTGAGTCCCCCTCCATTGTCAGCTCCTCAGATCTGCTATCCGATGCAAGAACAATCTTATACGCCGTCATTCTCCGATTGGTGTCCCCAAAAGCAGAGTAGGATAGCGCGAAGTTTCCCGGCGCCACATAACTATCTACAACCCCAAAGGTTGTACCGGTTATGGCGCCTACTTTAAGTACGCGCATTCCACCTCTCGGCTCTTCGACTCCAGTGATCGCTATGTTTACGCCCCATGGGTAAGTACGGTATGATATTCCCGGATTGAGGAGTGCAAAGGCGGCATCATACCCAAGATTAAGGCTTAAGAATCTTTCCAGAGTTGCTGTGTTTCTTATCGCGTTTGTTCCTGCATGCGCTACGCCTGGTTGGATTACTGAATCCCCAGGCCTGGCTTGTACAGAGCCACATATCACATGCCAGCAACTTAATAGTCCGATTCTTCCGGTTACATTGTCGATTATGATCGGACCAATAGTACCAGTTGTACCAAAGTTTGAGCTACCCACGCTTATTCCTGGCTGCATGTCGCTACAAAAATAATCCGGAATACTTTGGATACTATAATTACCCTCCAGCACATCACATCGAATCCCATCAATTTTTCTTGGCAAAATGTAGTGGCTTTTTATTTCCGATATCGGTAGCTTCTGATTGACGTGAAATCTAATAGCAAAGGTCTTCAGCTGCTCGCCGTTTCTCGTCGCTGGGCCATAGTCGACTCCGGTAATCATTGGAAACTGGCTAGTAAGTCTAGTTGCCTTAGCTAGTGCCATACGGCGGCTGTCTTTTTTCATGTGAGCGGCCCTTGACAGAGGTCAGGAATGTACTTAGCTGTCGGAGGACTGCTAGATTTTTTGAAGTGTAGCCGAATCACCTTATCTGCAAACCCAAGGGGAAGAGATATGAAGTGCTATTCGTTATGCCTCAGCGCTATTGCCGTGTCACTTGTTATACCAAACGTCTCATCTGCATCGAGCGAAGCCGTCAGAGTCACCACTGAATGGACCTCCCGATGCAAGCATGATGAGCAGGCAGCTACAGCTCAAGCAGTAGGTGCGGTGCTCATCGCTATCATGGCTCCCCTCGCCGTCTCAGCAGCAATTGATGCGGCCGGGTCCGCTATAGAGGCCTCAGCAAAAGAGAATACTGTAACCAGAGTAGCGAAGACGTCATATTCTAATTTCTATAAGGTAACAAAAACTGCATTGACCTCACTAGACAGAAATTGTTTGGTAGTTACTAGTGCGAAATACTCTGAGGATGGCTTGAAAAACGATGGAGCACCAGAAAAAGAATATATGACAATTGAAATTTCCATACAAAAAATTAAGGGGTATCCGCTCTACAGGCTAGTGCCCGTATATTTGAATGTGGTTAGTTTCGAAGACTCAAGTTTCTGGTCGCGTGAACGAAGAATAGATTTTAATATCACCCTTAAAGGCGTCGGTGAGGGTATACCCTTTGCTTCATCGGTGATTTCATTTTTTGGTGTGCGTTCAGGGTTGAAGCTGGAAAAAAATGATGCAAGATTAGCGGGAGCTGCCGGGGATGCCTTTACGTTACCTAATCTTTCTGACGTAGACGATGTCAAGGCAAAATTTGCGCCAAATGCAAGAAAACTAGTGTTTGCAATGAAATATTTGGAAAACGGCGGAGTGTCAGATGATTACAAAGTAGAATCAGATGTTACCTCAATTTTTGCCCGTGAAAACATGCGGAAAGCTGTCTACCAATATTGTAAAGGATTAGAAGTGGGCATTAGCGATAGTATCTGCGCTAATTGGTGGCAGTTAGGAGCGGAACGTGTGGCGCTACAAAAGAAAATGTTCAACGCGGAGAGAGATCCAGCTCTAATTCAGGCTCGGAAAGACTGGGCTCATACAATATGCCCAAATTATAACACTAAGGCGGGGCTGATCAGCTGTCCTGAAGGAAGCGATCGCGCCGCCGCCGGATTTTTTTCGACCAATGTTGCTGTCGTAAGTGTTAGGGATTCTAATAAATATGGCTTAGCGTTAGCTAGCGTGCTTTCTAAATCATCGACTAAAATTGGCGAGGTCGCGGCCAGCTACTTACCTGATAATAAGCGTGCGCAGAACAATATAACTGAAGAGGCTAGTCGGGTAGCAGATCAAAAGGTATATATTTCCATTAAAGAGGAAACCTTGGCTCAAGCTTTGCTGGATGAAGTTCAAAGCTCAGGATCCGCCTCCAAAGCAGATTTACAAAAAGCAGAACTGGATTTACTCATAGCAATGACCAAAACAAATGATGCATATGTTGCAGCGGGTAGATTGCCGCCTCATACATCGCTATGAGAGTTTAAAGATGAGAATTTTCCAGAATGAAAATTATCGACTTTTAGTACAATGTGCTCGCAGCGCCGTCTGATTTTATTATCTATTTACGACTGAGTAATCTCTGGTGTGGGTACCCATTTTTTGTAATCTAGACTCGACAGTTTAGAATCTAGTACCGAAATCTACAAGGATGCTGCTTCGGCAGGTAACGCGCTTGCCGCCTCTGCAACTCCAGCCCCCTCTGGCGTAGAGCGGACTACCAGCAGTCATTGCTAGTACACTCATGCGGGTCCGAGAAAGCGAGCCTCGGGCGTAGCTAAGGCCTTAATTTCGGTTAGCGCGTGTGATTCCCGCAGCCAATCCGTCGATGACCGAACCTAGCGCGCTCATTGCAGGAGTCAAAGCCTCGGCTATCTGCAATGCTTTTTCGGTTGGCCGTATCCCTCTGCCACACCTGACGAAGAGCCTGTCGTCGAAACAATTACGCAAACGAACCAGTGATCCACTTACCGCCGGCTGGCCAACGCTCAAGTGCTCAGCGGCACGAGACACGCTTAACTCACGAAAGAGAACCATAAAAACCACCAGCAGGTTCATATCAACCTGCATCAGGTTTTTCTCGTATGTGTGCATCACTTGCTCCGCATCAGGTTCGGCATTTGCAGCTAAGGCTCCATAGAGAGTGCAGATAGGACGCAACCAGCGATTGCGTTGGACCGACTGACACCCAGCCCCGCCGCGAGTTGAGAGTGGGGCCATTTTGCAAAACGCAGTCCGCCGTTACGAATTGAACGAACTGAAAGTCGTTATCACCATCAATGATGACCATAATGCTTGATAGGAAAATTTATCTCCCGAAAATCCCAGCCCTCGATCTTCACCCAAAATCAATAATCACCGTAATCATTGGTTCGCAGTCGACCTTTCCCCAGACGTAAGATGTCCCGTCCGCTCGATTAGTGGTATATACCCATGATAACATTCCAGCCAGTTATCGCTGCCTCAGGAGCAACATTGTATGAAGATTTTGATCGTGGGAGCCGGCGCCACGGGTGGCATTCTCGGAGCACATCTGGCGAAGGCTGGCAGAGATGTCACCTTTCTGGTGCGGGAAAAGCGCGCTGCACAACTCGCACGAGATGGGCTTCATATCCTCAGCTCCAATGGCAACATTGAGCTGGCACCCAAGACTGTCACCACCGATCTAGTTCAAGGCCCGTTTGATATCGTGCTATTGGCGGTAAAGGCCTATGCGATAGGCTCTGCTCTGGAGGACATGGCAGCAGCAGTCGGACCAGACACCGTCATTCTTCCGTTGCTCAACGGTATGCGTCACATGGATCTGATTGCCGAGCGATTCGGCAAGCAGCATCTGCTCGGTTGCGTCTGCAAAGTCGCTACCAACCTGGATGAGCAAGGCAGGATTGTGCAGCAAGGGACATTCTTTGACCTTTCTTATGGCGAGCTGGATGGCAGCGACTCCACTCGACTTGGCCAAGTGCACGAGTTTTTCAGCGATGCTCAATTCAATGCCAGAACCTCACCCGTGATCTATCGAGATATGTGGGAGAAGTGGCTTCTGCTCGCATCGATGGGGAGCATCAACTGCCTGATGAGAGGCAGCATTGGTGACGTCGTCGCCGCAAAAGGTGGACTTGATTGCGCTAATGCCATTATCGATGAGGTGGCGACAATCGTGACGGCCGTGGGAATCGAGCCAAGCGAGGCATTCTTGGTTGAAGCACGCCGCCTGCTGACCCTTGAAGGATCGCAACAGACATCATCGATGTATCGAGATTTAGTCGCAGGGCGACCTATTGAAGCTAAACAGATCGTAGGGGATCTTTTGACCCGTGCGGGCAATGAAGGGGTCAATGCCCCGTTGCTGCGAATGGCTTACACCAGCTTGCAGATCTATCAGAGCACCCTGGCATAGACTCAGGGATCAAACTCTAATCAAACCCACTGCACCAAAGGACCACCACGCTGTACCGGCGCACGCCACTGCTGAGGGGGGTGCGCTACGGCCGCTCTCAGGTCAATTGACGCAGCCGAAACGAATGCCTCGCAGTGATGAGAACGTTCACAAGGAGGGAGATATCATCGTCCGTCGTTCGCCAGGAAGAGATGCTCAGTCGGAATACCGCCTTACCGTCCCAAGATGACATCCCGAACCAGACCTCTCCTGACTCGTGAGCCCACGCCTGTATCGCCCTCGTCTCTGCATCATTGTCCCCTTTGACCATCACCTGATTCAGCACCACGCTATTAACAACGTCGAACCCCTCCTTCTTGAGCCTGCTCGCCAAGTGAGTCGCCTGTGAACAATGCCGCTCGACCATCTCGGCGACACCTTGGCGGCCCAGCGATCTCAGCGCAGCCCAGACCGGGACGCCCCGGGCACGACGCGAGAACTCTAAGGTTAGATTTTTCTGTGCTGTCGCGGTTCCAGTTGCGTACACCGCATCACTGTTCATGGCGCCGGCGAGCGCCGCGGGATCCTTACAGATAGCCATAGCGCAATCATAAGGCGTGTTCAGCCACTTGTGGCCGTCGACAGTCCAGCTATCAGCATCTTCAACGCCGTTGGTGTGGTGTCGCATTTTTTCAGACGCGCGCGCCCACAATCCGAACGCCCCATCAATGTGAACCCAGGCACCAGCTGCTCGGGCCTTGGGAATG
This sequence comes from Pseudomonas sp. NPDC087358, assembly GCF_044900785.1. Taxonomy (NCBI): domain Bacteria; kingdom Pseudomonadati; phylum Pseudomonadota; class Gammaproteobacteria; order Pseudomonadales; family Pseudomonadaceae; genus Pseudomonas; species Pseudomonas sp. NPDC087358. The sequence continues at coordinate 95,646 of NZ_JBJDOA010000011.1, read as the reverse complement.
ATGTCAGTGAATGGATCAAATTCACCTGTATTCACTTCTCCTGCCTGCAAACAAACGATCGTTCGATCGTCCAGGTCAGGCATGCGATTTGGATCAATCCTGCCCTCTGCATCAACCGGTGCTACCAGTAAACGCGAGCTGCCAAAACCAAGGACTCTAAGTGCTTTGAGAATAGTGATATGTGTTTTTTCAGACACCACAACACGAATCTCAGGGGCGCCGAATAGGCCGTCCTCATCGGGATTCCACCCAGCTTGCAGCAGCAATGCGCGCCGGGCGGCCGTCAGGCATGCCAGGCTGCACGCGGTCGCGGACGTCCCAAAGCCCACTGCGCTCTCACGCGGAAGGTCAAGAATGTCGAGCATCCACTTAGCCGCAACATCCTCTACGGTCGCACAGACAGGCGAGGTGACATACAGCGCCGCGCCATTATCCCAAGCCAGCATTAATCGTTCAGCCGCTGCGGCCACGGGCAACGCCGCACCCACCACAAAACCGAAATAACGTGGCCCATTGGTCGCAACAGTTGCGGGTGACCCGATCTGGTCAAGCATGGCCAGTGTCTCGGCAGAGGGATGGCCAGTTTCCGGCAAACTTTCATCGAAAGCCATTAGGGCGTCGATCGCGGCGTTGGAGGGGAATACCCGGCGGTTTTCGATGCCTGTGAGATACGTTAAGGCCCGCTCATCAGCGTCCCTTACCAAATCCGCTTCGTTGTTTTTCATGATGCGGTACCTAAGTAGAAAGCCTTCCAAGCTTTTGGAAGGTGCCAACTGTTGCAGGCAAATGCGAGAGCGGGCGATCTGCTCGATCCAGCACCATGCTGAATACATTGACCGGGACCAATTCTTGAACAATTTTGTTTGGCAAGTTCCAACGCTGGCATGCAGCAGTCCTTCGGTTATTTCTCAAATCCGGACCTAGATTCACGAAGAATCTCGTTGGAGAGTTCCGGATCGTCCACTGCTCTTGACAGGATTAGCGCTCCAACCATGCCGGACAGGGTCTGAATCGCGTCACGCCTGCTGCCTTTCGGCTCAGACGAGACACCGGGCATCATCAAGCCATTCAATACCCCTTCCACATGCTCAGTAAACACAGGTTGGACGAAAGGCTCATGAGCCGCATCCGAGCCAAGCGCAGCAATCATGCAGCCGGTACCAAGGGCATCTCTGTGCCACTCACTGATGTATTCCTGAATGTGCGCAGCCATCAACTCAGGCCTCTCGGCAAATCCCGCCATCTTTTTCAATGACTTGGCAGAAGCGTTACGTAGACATTCCTCGATCAGTGCTTCCTTCGACTCGAAGTGATGGTAGAACGCTCCTTGGGTCATTCCACTTGCCTTCATGACCTGGCCAACGCTAACGCCGTCAAATCCGCGCTCGCGAAACAAAACGGACGCCACCTCCAAAATTAGGCGGTGCCTTTCTGCGGTTTCCTCTGCTGGGTAACGCATCAAAAACTTCTCCATAAAAGGAAAAAGAAGGGTTGACATCAAACAGTATGATCATCATGCTTAGCCAATTGAAGCATGACAAGCGTACTGCTTGGTCGCATCATAACATGACGCTCATCATGCTTCATCACGATTTTGCTAACCCCTGAGAACCTTTGGTCTTAATTACCGTGGAGATGTTCATGAAAACTTATTTGGTAACTGGCGCCACTGGGGCTACCGGCGCACCTGCTGTCCAATTCCTGCTGGAGAAAGGTCACCGCGTAAACGCATTCGTGCACCGCGAAGACGAGCGCTCGCAGAAGCTGAAAGACATGGGTGCTACCATCTTCGTTGGCGATTCGCTCAAGTTGAAAGAGCTGCGTCCGGCAATGAAAGGCGTTGATGGTGCTTACTTCGTCTACCCGCTGACGAACGGCCTTGTCGAAGCAGCCGCGATCTTTGCTCAAGCGGCAAAGGAAGAAAACGTCAAGATTGTTGTGAACATGTCCCACAAGCAGTCGCGTCCTGATGCCCGTAGCCAAGCGACTCTGAACCACTGGCTCTCCGAGCAAGTATTCAATTGGTCCGGCGTGCCAACTACCCACCTGCGCGTGACTTTCTTCGCCCAGTGGATGCTGTACACCGCTGCACTGATTCGTGAAGGCCGCTACCTGACCCCGTTCGACGCAGATAGCCGCTTTGCGCCGATCGCTGCCTCTGACATTGCTAAGGTCGTCGTCGGCATTCTGATCAATCCTGAACCTCACGCCAATAAAGCCTACCCGCTGCATGGCCCAGTTGAGTACAGCCACCTGGAACTTGCAGGCGTTCTGAGCCAGACCTTGGGCAAAGAAGTACGCTTCGAGCAGGTATCACCGCAAGAGTTCGTTGAGACCCTGGGCTGGGACGGTGATCCGTCGTACGCCATACACTTCGCTGCGGTCAAGATTGACCAGCAGGAAAAGCGTTTGGAAGGCCTCGACACTACTGGTGCAGAAATCATCGGTGGCCCACTGCAAACCCCAACCGAGTTCATCGAGCAGCATCGTCATCTGCTGAGCTGATTCCCTCGCTCTGAAAGCGCGCCGGGATGGTTGAAAAATCATCTCGGCGTTTTGCGTTAGGGCGGTTCTGCATCAAAATTTCCTAACTCCCATCGTGCGGCTCTATGGTGCTCAGCGCCGTCAATGCCGCGTGGCAGATTGCTATTCTGTCAGTTACGATTAGGGTCCGAACAATGCCTGGAGGCGCACCGCAATGAGTTTTTCCCTAGCTGAAAACCCCGAGCTGGTCCTAGGTGGTGCATTGCTGCTGTGTCTGGTAGTCGTCATAAGCTTCAAATTCGTCAAAAAAAGAAATGTGAACGTCAAAGCAGATAATGGCTCGGCGGCTGTTAATGGTAAAAATAACGGCAATATCACGATAAATCATAATAAAGAGAAGTAATTGTTGAATTTCAGGGATCTCTATAAACGCTTCACAGGAAAAGTGACGGTCACGAGCGTTTTAGCGCAAAAAACGAGTGTTGCTATAAACGGCCCGAATTTCGGCACAGTGACTATTAATGACCTCGACACGATTGCTGAGGCCGTCACTAAATCAAACGCGATACAGCACGCGGCAAAAGCGCAAGGTGTCGCGGGCGATCTCCTGACCGAATTTGATCGCCAAGTAGATCACTATCGGGAACAGATGAACTCCGGGGCGATCAATTTCGCCTTGAAGTCATTTGAAAAACTGTTCGCTGACCAAAATGAAAAGCTCAGTGATCTGCTCAGGTTTCGCATTAAGGCTAACATCGCTATATGCCACTATCAGCTTGGTAACATCGCTAAAGCACCAAATCTTCTCTTAGAAGCCTGTACGTATGCCCCTGAAGACAAACGTGCAATCGCTAACAAAGCGCTTGCATACATCCTCCAGAACGATTCTGACAAAGCATTGGCATACGGAAATGAGAAAATCATAGAGTATCCCGACAACGAACTGCTCGCAGGTTTTCTGTTACAGGCCACACGTATAAAATATCAATACGAAGACTCGTTTGTCGACCCGTTTGACCAGTTCAACGAAAGGCTTCAGTTGGACCCATCCGTTCGTTTGGCGCACATTCATTTGCTTGCCTCGCGACGGGTTGAAGGATGGAGGGCGATGGCCCACAACTTCCTAAATGAATATCCCAACGATGCACAGGCCAAAAATCTCATAGCCATCGGCATTCTTCACCACTACGTAGAAAACCGTCAAAGCGCTAATGGCTTCACATTCACACATGATGAAGTTGAAGAATTAAAACTGGCCGCGCAATATATAGATCTGGAGTGGCAGGAATTCAAACCAAGCGATAGAGTTGCGCAGGCCAACGACCTTCAAAACATCCAAAACCTGTTAATACTCTACAAGCTTACAGGTGATGTAAACTCGCTAATTAGAGAATGCGCCTACGTACTTTCCGAACTAACTGACGACCAAGAAGTTATAGAAACCACTGCGCGCAGTTTAATTGATCTCAAGGAAGCAGAATTATTTGAGCAAGCCGTTCAAAAAGTCGCAGATCCATCGAATGCAAAAAAGCTGAGATTTCTAAACAAGTTAGCGAACAAAGACTGGCACGGCCTCAGCAACACTCAGGACTACAGCCTCGAAAAATTTGATGACACTTTTGCGAGTCATGCAAAAATCGTAGTGTATATCGCACGGGCATTCCTCGGCCAAGCACGGGGAAAAGAGCAGTTAGAAAATTTACTTTCACACCACGAACTAGACAGTCGCGGGCGGTTATTACTCTTCGAATTTTCAACTGCAAGCCAAATCGTATCTATCGCTAAGATGGCACATTTTTACGGGCACGGTCGAGTAAATGAAAATACCGAGTCCATTGAGTTTTTTCACTACATGAAGCTCGTACGTTTCCTGATGGCATGGCAGGAAATTGTCTTTCGCCTGGAATTCCACCCGGCCGCGAGTGAAAATTATGAGCTGAAACACATGCTCGCATTAGGTTTTCTAAACGAACATCCACTTACAGCAGAAGCTGTAGTTTTTTTTGAGAAATACATTATCCCCAATCCTGATGGCTTCGAACTGCTAGCCGGAGTCTTTTATTTCAAGAGAAATGACTTTGCTCGTTCTATCCCGTTGGTTGAAAAATATCTGAATGAGGGCGGGAAGGACCTGTTTTCTTTTATCGTGCTCTGTGACATTGCTCAACTAAGCAATAATGCCCCGGAACTGGCGAAGATCTTCAATACGTACGACCTCAGCTCAATGGAAGGCAATCCCGAGCAGCGCATACATGTGGCCAAGCTACGGGCCTCCATTGGCAACGGGGCCGACGCCCTAGCGGAAGCCTATAATATATTGCAGGAGCATCCTGATTCGGCTCCCGTAGCGTTAGGCTTCTTCAGCACCTTCCTCATGGTCGAGAAGGGTGAGATCTTGGATGCCATCAGTGTCGTCGAGAACGAATACTACTACCGACTGGTCCCCTCGGAAGGAGAACCGATTGAAAAAATCGTCGATCCCAACACTGAGAATCTATTGGGACTCTCTCCGGAAAAAGTTGATTTCTTTACTCAGCGAGTCTGGCGGCAAGGGGTCGGCTACGAGTTTACTCAGGAGAAACTTCAAGGGGATATCGTATGGAGGGTTGATGAAATAAAACATCCCTACCTTCACGCATTCCATCAGATTTGCAAAAACTATGAAACTCAGTTCCCCAGCGCAGGCGGATTGTGGGCCCTGCGGGTGGAAGACGGTAATATTGAATCACTATTGGCGCTTATGCAGCGGCAGGCCGCGCAAGACGACTCCATATTTGGTGAGATTCTTGATAAGCATATGCCTCTCGAAATTGCCTCAGGTTTAAGTAAGAAAAATATCTTCGACCTTTACGATCTGGTTCGGTCTAGAGGCGGGATGATCAACACCTGCGCAGGTACAAAAGAAGAAAGACTCAGTGCCATGCAGCTTATAGAGAGCTATCGAGGTAGGCCAGCGCTCCTAGATACCTACACGGCAAAGGTCGCGGTTGAGCTTGAGATATTGGATGCTCTGAAAGCGTTTTTTGGCAATATCCTGATCGCCCATAGCACCATACAGACATTACAAATGATGGCTGTTGACAAGGCAGATTTTCTTAACGCGGCAACTCCAGGCAATCCTCATATTTTGCACGCTATAAACAAGCTTCAGGAAACTTGCGATATCGTCGAATTCAATTTCCCTCGGTCACCCGATGAACTAACTGAAAAACTGATTGAAATTAATTCAGGTGGTATTGCTCCGTACTTCATCGCTGAAGCGCAGGAAGCGCTGTTCATATCAGAAGACTTGTATTCGAGAGAGTTCGCTGCCCACATTTACAAGGTTGCAGACAGCGCCTGGCTTCAGGTAGTGGTAAACGTGCTGATACAGCAAGGGCTGATCACAAGGGAATTCTATGCACGCACCGTCCTAGGCTTAGCGGAACGTAAGCATAGCTCTGTCTCAGTTGGATTCATGCTGCTTGAGGATATTTATCAAAATGACGCGACAGCCGACTTGGCCCACCTATCGCACCTACGCGATTTCATTGGTGGTCCCCAAGCTGAGCTTGAGAGCCACTATCAGCTGATCCTTCAGTTTATTTTGACTCGGTGGGTGATCGACTACAATCCAAACTACGATCTTGCGCTGGAGCATATGCTTCTACTAAGCCACGGGGATGCATTTCCATCTGCTAAAGCGAAGAAAGCAACCTCAATGTTGTTAGATAAGCTAATCGCAATACCTGGCGGACGGCAAAAATTGCGTGATCTCGCAGACTTTCCAGTGCTGAGATTAAAAGAGTTTATAATCGGTTGGTGGCAAGGTCATTTTTATAAGTGATGGCCTTAGCCGGGATCTGCCACCGGTGATGGGTACACGTTCTGCTCATGTTGCTGCCAGAGCTGTGAGGCATACCGCCCACTTCAAGCTGTGTGTAGACCTGCGGCTGATCGAAGGGTCGGTCCAGCTGCGACCTCGAACCGCCCCTACGTACTCATGTGGGCGATAATAGCGTCCATCAGATTTTTTACCGGCTGCACGCGAGCGGCGTGTGCTTCTTTCTCTCGGTTATGCCACCCGAGAAACACACCTTCCAGGCGGCATTTCCACCTAAAAGCCCCGTGTGATTCAATGTCAGCAAGCACTTCAAATATTGGTCCTCCGCTTGTGCCGCTGAAGCATGGGGGATTAGTGCGCTTCTTATTTGTATCAATTGCGCGCTTTTTGTCGAAGCGGAAGCCAACAGCATTAGCAATGTGTGACTTGGCAGCAGGAGTCTCAATTCGTTCGGTGAAGCTCGTTCCATGAGTAACGATTTGGGTTTGGTTAAGGCGCGGGTTCAGTCCATTTTTTGAGCCTGGATACCCCACAGCGACCCAAAGCCCAATTGGAGTGTAGTGAGGCACAAGGTCATCGAGAGGGACGAATTTCATTCGTTCAATCTTAGCCCTGATAAACCAACTCTCAGGCAGAAGTGCTACAGCGATGTCGTCCACAAGGCACCTGATGATTGGTAAGCCATTTAGCAGTGCTCCCTGGCCATTAACATTGAGGCCAAACTGTCGTTTAGGATCTAGTTCCTCGAAGACATGGGCCGCGGATACCAAAAAACAATGCCCTCTCCGGATTGCGAAAAAACTGGACCCGATAAGATCAGCAGCTCCAGTAATTTTGCCACTCTCGCTGACCTGCTGGATGAACATCGGAGCCGTACACTGACCCCACTTTCTGATCACGTTATCGACGTGTTCTAAGAAATTATCTTCTGTGAAAGGCAAATAAACCGACATGATTTTCCCTTTTATAGGCCGAATAGCTTACTGGATTGGCTATTATCGCCTTAGCGAAAAGCGAAAAGCGAAAACGGCAGACTGTATTAATATACAGTGAAGGCTGTTGGCTATTCAACGAAGGGACAGCACGTTCCAAATGCGAGCGTGGAGCACTTTAAAGCGCGCAGATCCAGAAATCTCGTGTCTTCATCATGTCGAACTCCGATCTCCCGACCAAGCATTAGCGACCGCCCCGTGGGCAGTTTCGGCGAAGCCGGTATCTTCGCCTCTTTGGAGAACGTCGGCTTCGGGCCAGGAATGTGCGATTTGATACAGATTTGCGAGCAACCCGAATCACCCTACCCGCCTGATTTTCTATTCACTCTGGGCATTTTTAGCCAACCACTATCAATGAAAAATCCTTACCAACCGCACAGTGGCAATTCCATGTTCCATGACAGTCGCGCCCAAGCGAGACTGCTCAAAAGGGGCAATCCCTTGGCGGTCTAAAGCAGATGCGTTTTATATCTGATCTAACCGGAAGGTGCACACCAGAGCCTTTTTGAGCATCGGCACAAACGTCCCGACCATCCCCTAGTGTCCTGTTGGGTAATACGTTTACTTTTTGACGAGTGCCTGAGGCTGCACGGCAAAGCGCTACGACGTGTCATAGCAGGGTTACGGCGAGGAGTAGCAACGCAGGGGGCAGCTTCAGGTGCCGTCAAAATGAAACAGCTTATTACCCAAACAGGACACTGGCTGCGGATTCCATGACCATCCGGATACTGATTCCACGCTGAGACGGCTCAGCCCACCCTTCTATCACTAAGGCCGGGATCCTAGGACTTCCCATGCCTCGGAAGGTATGGATAATCCCTTGCTGCCACTAGTCACAACTCCAGAGAACAATGGGCACACTGAATATGTGACCGAGCAGCTATCTGTCTAGCGGATAGATCTTGTTGTATCTTTCGAACCAGAAAAAAATGTGCGCCTACTTGGATGCCTAAAGCCCGCTTTGCGCCACCTAACCTAAAACGATAAGCAGTTTCGTATTGATCAAGCTTCAATACCAGCCAACGTTGTTGAGCTTCTGGAGCGCGTGTAGAAATTTCTTGAGAGTGATGTCGCGGGCGTCGTTTGCCCTTCCCGCCTTTTCCACCAGTCCCCGTGGACATCTTAGTTAAGTCAGCCCAGGTTTCCTTGGCGTACCCACCTGGCCTCTTCTGCGAAGCAGTACCGGCAGCGCAAGCGCTCAAGGCTCCATGGTGAATTTAATTTATGGAGTTCCGTACGAGTAAAAGTACCCTATCCTCGCTGCCGCAATAACAGGTTATGCGGTATCATTGGATTGATATTTTCGATCTTCAAAAATACATGAGTAACGACTATGGCAGATCTTGGTTTTTTATTTAGCGTTGCGCTTTTTGAACTAACCTCATCTATTTCGACTATGAAAATGCTTGCCCAGCAGGCAGAAAATAATGTGCAGTTTGCAATGAAAGCAGCGAACGAACCTGGTGCGATTCTGACAGGGGAATTTGAAGAGGAGGTGCAGGACGAGAGTGGAGTGACTTATCTACGCACTCGAACATACTACTCATGCGGGTCGTGTGTCGGATACGACGAAGAGGTCAGAGAAGAATACAAAATGCTGATAGCTGCACTGACACGCCGATCAGCTTTCCTTACAATGTTCGGCCTGTTTGAGCATCGCATAAGTGGCTGCCTGGACTTGATGATAAGCCTCACCAACTTTGGTGGAGACTTGGAGTACAAAGGGCCGATTGAAAAAACCGACACCATACTAAAGAAAGGATTTAATGCAAGAGATATAGATGACGTTGATCACTTGACGATAATCAGAAACATTATGGCCCACAATGATGGGATGGCCACTAAATATCACGAAATCCGCTGTAAAGAAGGAAAGAAAACTACGTTTGAAAAGAGGTTAATCAAAGCAATTGAAAGGACTCAGGGGATAGAAGTAAATATTTTCAACGGTATCATCGTCGATGAGCAATTCCTTACATACGTGGTAAGTGAATTTAGTCGCTACGCTAATGCACTGGAGCACACAATCCAGAAGCACAACCGTCCACCGCCTCTCCATCAGCGTTCGGCAATGGAATAGTACGGCAAAGGTGAACATGAGTGGTCGCGAATAGCTTAGTGAGACTGCAATGGCTTGTGGCGTCAAAGCACGGTGACTGAAGACTGGAGCAGACATTGCCCTAACTAACTCGCGCCTGCTATTGGTCGTTTGCAGTCCGGTATAGCTTTCAGCTACGGGTCAACATAGACGCTGACTTACCTGCGGCTTACGACCAAAACGGGCCAATGCTTAAATGTGCCTTGTTCAATCCCGCTCCCATCGCGGAACTACTGCCATATCATAGCAAATGCGCTGAAGGATCTCGTTGCTCTCTTCCCACGCGTCACAAAGACCGTTGTGCTTATATTTAGCCAGGAAGTAGACAAAAGGGATGACCTCCAGCCCAAAAATGGGGTTTATCATCCTATTATCGGCAATAAATTTTTTGAGACTCGGCGCATATTTTCGACCGAATCTTTCATAGTCCTCTACAAAGTGATCATCTCGCAGATGCATAAAACGGTCGATGATATAATCGTTAGATCGCGTATCTTCAGAAAAAACACTGTCTGAGAGATAATTTCGATTGGCTTCTTTGATCGTGGATTTTATTGCATCAAGTTTGCTCTGCGATACTACCGAGGTCTTTCGAGCACGAAGCATCATATCATCCGTGGTCTCCATCAATGCCATGCTTTTAGCAAAGAGACGATGGACCTCCGGATCATTCGTTATGTTGGATTTGTAAAGCGTGTCATGACTCAACTCTGCGTAAGCGTGTTGGAGAAGGGTGCGAATTTGTATTTCGCATTTAGTATGGGGTGGAATATCAACGCCACCGAAGCTTATGGCTTCCATGCTCTCGATTACAAAATGCGCTGATTGATAATCAAAAATTCGCGGATCACTGATTTTCCATTGATCAAATTCCCTGCTCATTTGTGCATGCCATGCTGGCGTGTCGCTTATTATTTCCGACAAACGCTGAATTTGGTCGGTCAGACCCATCACGAATCTAACGCCAACCTTATCTACGATATCATTGTAGATATCTGGAAACCAACCCTCATTCAAGACAAATGCTTTTGCGATCAGCGAGGTTTCGCTTTTCATGCGCAACGTCGGGGGGATCTTCACCCAATCCTTATATTTATCCTCGCCAAGCTCACCTACAAGCGCACTATTCAGGGTAGAGATGACGAACTCACCCCACGCCTCCAAACGTGGGGACTCTTCTCTAAATTTTCGTAGGTACTCTTCTTCGTTCATCTATCCTGACTCTCTAGTAGCCCTCCGATGGTAATGTAAGTCTCATCAGTAGAGCAGCCTGTTATCACAACTTTATCAGACTTTTCAGAAGGCGCAATTATTTTAATGCCCCCTGTAAAATTATATTTTCTAAAGCGAAGCTTATTGGAGAGCAGTTTTGTATCTTTGACTACCGCAGACTCCGGAAACTCTTTCCGCGCCATGTAGTTGGAGAAATCATCTATTTCGGTCCCGGCCAAGAACCTTTGCCCAAACTCGAATGTTTCGATTGTTGGTGATTTGTCCAGCTTCAGGTAGGAATACAGTGCATTTTGCAGGTCCACTTTGCGCACTGGATCCTTCACAGTATTCTCAATGAATTCGCTTGTGAAGGTGTAAAACTCACGCGTACGCTGCACTGCGTTGTCAGGAATCATGAGCCCCAGGAAGTCATCGTAGAAATATTTAGCCGCTTGTCTATCATCACTGGATTTTATATTACTGTCAAAAACGTGCGCCTCTAACACAGAGCCAGAATCGTCTATAGTAGCAGTCTGATAGAACACTCCTATCTTATAGAGCTTTGTTTGAGGCGTGAGTATCAAACTACTCAGGAAATCCAAAGTGATCTTCCCTTCGTCAACCCTTTCCATGAAGCCAGCTTGCTGTTCTGCCTTAATTATTACGATACACGGTATTGAGTCGGTGCCCAGCGTTCCAGAGATGATAACAAGAGTCCCTCCAGGCCAACGCTGGCTTTTGTGAATAGCGGTGTGGTGCAGAGCAATGGCTGTCGACAAGGTGACAAATTCCGCATCATTTGCAGCTAGGAGTTTTTTTGCATACTCGTAGCAACTTGATGGGGCTTTATCTTTCACGGCCATCGCCAATGACCCTGCACCTACCGCTAGAGCCCGTGAAACCCTATCCTGAAGAAGTTTTTTCCCTGATTCATCTAACGCTGCTAAAACTGAACTCAGCGTCGGCGGGGTCGGCTGGTTCTTTTGGGATGGCTTATGTACGTTGTGCAAAACAATTCGTGAAAATTCCAACGTATTAAATATTTCCGACATTTTCAGCTCATCCTTTTCAAAGCTTTGTCGTAGACGCTTTTAGCCACGCTTGGGCTCTCTTTAGCTAAGTTGCCAATCGCGATCTCAACCCGCTTCAAACTAAGATCAGCTGCCTCATCACCTGAAACGCCCGCTAATTCGAGCGTCCTCCTGACATCGCCAAATCCGGCAGCGGCCACACGATGACGGTTAGCCTTTTCCTCCAATTTTAGAAAAGTTTGGAGTGCAGTAAAAACTGTCACGGAAAGAGTCACGAGCCCTAAAATCAGTTTATCGTTATCTTTTAACTCCGCAAGAATCGACGTTGCACCGGAAATAGAAGTGATTACGATCACTAGTATTCCCAGCCATTTGTGCTGACTGTCTAGTTTCTCAGCCATCAGGTGATGTGACAGCTGTGACTCTCGGACGCGTTTCAGCCAGCGATCAAGCAGTTCCTTTTTAGACGTAGGATTCGTGTGGGTGGTCATGCGTAAAATCTCTGAACTTCGTAGGCTGATGTAATGGGCACATGACCAGGAGTCTTGGCTCAACAAGCTTGCTTTCAGGAAATTTGGACGCAGGTGTTGCCCGAGCGTCCATGCTGCCTAGGCCAGTAAAGCTAGCAGAGTAGATGGCTATCGGCCATAAAAATGGATACCTGCAAGCTCGCATCTATTAACATTCACTAACGCCTTGGGGTACTCAGTGCTTGGGCGGTGCTCGCTTGATTGACGCCTGCACCCTATCTGATGGTGGCGCTTAGCTATGTGCAAAGGCGTCGGTCGGGAAAGGCAACGACCCTTCATGAGCGCTGGAAGACGCTGTAGGAGACGTATGAGGCCGCCAAAGTGCTTAGTTGCGAAGGGACCACCTCCGCCCCTAAGGCTCAACCTGAGCGATGCCGATGCCGATGCCGCTGCCTAGAAAACAGGCTCTGAATGAGCCGGACACCCGAAAGTCTCCCCAGCTTCATTCACCCGGTCCGCGTTGAACCGAGCGTTTGGAGTACATATGTTCTCTTCCAGCCCCACCCTCCCGCTCAGCTGAAACACAGGCAGGCAAACACGCGTCATATGACGTAGCTGGCAATTGCTTGGGCTGATAGTGCTGGTTGGATGGTCCAACAGATGGGTTACCATCGAGCTGATGCGCTCGACGCCACTTGTACCGTTCCATCAGGAACCGGCCAATATCCTTTTACGCTAGAGCAGCGCTCATATAGCCACCGTCACTATCCATGCGGTTTTCAGGCTGCGAAATATCCACTCCATCGGGGCATTATCATGGCAGTTGCTGCGCCGACTCATGCTCTACGTGGAGCGGTATTCGTCTGTTGGGTTTGCGTAGCCTGGATCAGCGTTTCGCAGTCATCGCATGTGTAAAGCGATCAATCCCCCCTTGGGCCGGTTCATGCCATGAGCCCCTGCGAACTCTGATCACCAGCAGACAGCCCACAACCCCCCCAGTGGCTGACTGCACGCCAAAAGGCGTGCCTCGCTACTGGCGGCTGCATAAAACCTGGCAGAGGCTCATTTACGGCCCGAGACGAGCCTCAGCTCAGGCGGGCGTCCACCTCCGCCAAGTACAGGGCCTAAATCTGACCTCGACACCATGACCGGAGCCAAACCGAAGAGGTTTGCAGCCAGATCACCTGGGTCAACATTTAGCTCCGTCGCTATGCTCTGAAGTGATACGCCCTTCTCCCGAGACTGGTTCAGAACTTTTTGAAGCACCTGAGACGTTTCCCGTGGTGACGGATCAATCTCTTTGGTCCGAGCCCCCAGGTTCGAGAACGCAATGCACAGGTCTCGATACACCCACTCAGTCAATATGCCGACTTTGTGAAGCCGGTAAGTCAACGCCATCGCAGAGACATTCCAATACTTCTTGGCTTTCAGTATGCCAGCAGTCGATCTGCAACCACTTGCGTACGCCAGAATGCTGTCGTGTGGCATGAGCAGAGCCGACGCAAACGCGTTGGCCTCAGCCTCAACCTCCTTGCCCTTGTTCTCACCGTGCCTGTGCAGGACTAGGTGACCCAGCTCGTGAGCGGCATCGAAACGGCTCGCTTCACTCGATTTTTGAGTGTTCAGAAAAACGAATGGCGTCGTCCCGCGCCTCCAGCACGAGAACGCATTGACCTGCTTGGTCTCCTCGGCCAATGAAAAGACACGTATGCCCTTGGACTCAAGCAGGTGAACCAGATTTTTTATCGGCCTGTCGCCTAGCATCCATTCTGCACGCACAACCATCGCGGCAGCCTCAGGATCCATACCAGAGCAATCAGGCACTTCCGCTTTGGGAATGTTGAATCGGACATCAATCCAGTCAGCAAGGAGATACGCGATCCCCCCAGCAGCCAGCGCGCCGTCACGCTGACCTGATGTCATGCGCGAAAACGAGCGAAAGCTAGCGTTCGTATCCGTGGGTGCCTCAATATCATGGCCGGTGAAAAAGCCGACAGGGAACTGCAAGGCCGTCGAAAGCCGCCCAAGACTCTCAGACGTAGGCTCCTGCGTGCCAGTTTCATAAAGGGTCACGAGCTTACTACTGAGCCCAGAGAGGTCGGCGAGCAATTTCTTGGTCAGGCCCCGGCGCTGTCTTGCAAGGATTAGCCGGGATGGGTTGAAATCGCTCAATTCGGTCATGTCTTCGGGGTCACGGGGATTTCTATGTCTGGGCTCGAATCGGGGCTAGGAAAATCGTTAGATTCATCCACTTCCAGCGGCGGCATGATAAAGCGCGGCTCCCATCCGTCAACTCTTTCATTTTCGCCCATGTTAACTGGCCGGGAAAGCTCGTAGTGAACGACTCGGTTCGGTACATCCACGTGGAACAGCAAAATCCAAAGAGTCTGCTGAGGATCGCTGCCTGGGGTAAACCGCTGTAATTCTTCAAGAGCTACGGGGAACAGGTCCTCTTGCTTAGCGTTGTACGCGACACTCTTAGTCGTCTGCCGACCGCGTTTGTTCCTCGTCTGGGGGGTTCTATTTGGGTTGCCAGTGTTCTCGTCACCACACATCAGCGTGATTGCATGCTTCCCATCCGGGGAAACGATGCGCGGTTGGTTATTTGGGTCGTGCAACGTCCAGCCCTTGGGCAACGCGACAGACCGTAATGCCCGGATACCTTGAATCCAGGCCATGGTCCCACCAGATCCCTTCGGATGAAGAGGGCCCGCGCTAATAAACGCGCGGAAGCACTCCAAGATTGTCGTCCTAAGATCCTGCTCCGTAACGCCGAGCAGTCCCTCAATCGCCTTGTGGGGCGGCATGGCTTGAAACGCAAAATCATTGCTGAGCATTGGAGGACGACCTCGGGACATTTCTGGTTATTCTACATCAAACGATGTCGAAAAAAAGGAAATGATGATGGTTAGCGCTATCTGCCGATTACCGTTAGACGTAGGTGGTGCTTTTGGGGGCATTCACGCAGCGGACACGGATTGGGGACCGACCCAAGCGGGACTTCGACAGTTGGCTGGCTCGAAGGAAGGGCTAATTCGTGAAACCGAAAATCTGGAAGCCAGCCATGGCCCCTCAGTGGGGGTGCTAGGACTAGGAGGCTGTGGTCACGCTGGAGGTTCAACCCACAGTCATATGCCATGAAAGCCAGGATGTTTACATCCTGGAGGTAAAACCGGGTGGGAAATGACTGGAATGGATGCCGAATAGGTTTACATCGTGGCTGCGGCCTCGTAGTGAAACCGGCTTGTTTACGTGACAGCGCAGAGTCTGGCTTTTTGTGTAACAAAAACCGCTGGCGCAGCCCCTGATAGTGCTTATTTTAAGGGGTGATCATGCATGCAGAGCTATTTGGGGAGTTTTCACTCGATGTTTACGTTTGGGGCAAAAGGATTCTAGCGCATCGGTGAAGCGGTCGCACAAGACCACAGCGCCGCGAGCCAGCGCCGGGCGAATCACGCCGGCCAGATGCTGCGCGCGGGCGGCGAATACCAGCAACAGCTCGGTATCGGCGTCCATGGTCTCATCGCTGGGTGCCAGCAGCAGTTCGCGAATACGCTCGGCCAGCGGTGTGCCGCCGGGCTCGCGAGTCAGTACCACGTCGATGCCATGGCCGCGTAAACGCTCGGCAAGGTACTCGCGGTTGGTGCTCTTGCCCGCGCCCTCGGGACCTTCCAGGGTAATAAACAAACCAGTCACAGGCAGTCCTTAATCAGATTCATTGCGGGCTCGGTTCGCCCTTTTTCTCGGCCTTGTCAGTGGCCTCGGCCGGCACTGCCTGCGGCTCGACGGCTGGCTGCTCAGGCGCTTTTCGTTGCGGCACAGCCTGCTCGCTGGAAGACGGCGCAGAGGTTGAAGGCTGCGCGGCCGACCCGGTTTCCACCGCCGGCTTTTCGGCAGCCGGCAGTGGATCGACACCCGGGGTGGGCACAATCACAGGCGCCGGACTGGAACGGTAATCGGCACGGCGCTTGAGCTGGAATTCCTTGACCGCCGCGTTGTGCGCGTCCAGATCGGCAGAAAAAACATGACTGCCATCGCCACGCGCCACGAAATACAGGCTGTTACCCGAAACCGGGTTCATCGCTGCATGGATCGCCTCGCGACCGACCATCGCAATCGGCGTAGGCGGCAGACCGGAGATCACGTAAGTGTTGTAAGGCGTGGCCTCTTTGAGGAACGCTCGGGTAATCTTGCCGTTGTAGCGCTCGCCCAGACCGTAGATGACGGTGGGGTCAGTCTGCAGCAACATACCCTGCTGCAGACGCCGGACGAAGACGCCGGCGATTTGCCCTCGCTCCTGCGGCACGCCGGTTTCCTTTTCCACCAGCGACGCCATGATCAACGCCTGATAGGCATCGACATAGGGCACATCGGCGGCGCGCTTGTCCCATTCCTCTTCCAGCACTTCATCAAGGCGGTTGTAAGCCTGCTTGAGCAGCTCGGCGTCGGTCATCCCGCGCACGTAGCGATAGGTGTCGGGGAAAAAGCGCCCTTCGGGGAACACGTTCGGATGCCCCAGTTTTGCCATCACCTCGCTGTCGCTCAAATTGCCCAGGGTTTGCTCCAGCTTGGCCTGCTTGCCCAGCGCTGCGCGCACCTGTCGGAAATTCCAGCCTTCGACCAGCGTCAAGCTGTACTGCACGACCTCACCCTTTTGCCACATCGTCAGCAAGGATCTTGCATCCATGCCAGGCGTCAGGCGGTATTCACCGCTATGCAGGGACTGCCCGGCAAGATTGAAGCGCCAGTAGAGGCGCAACCAGAGCGCGTCCTTGATCACGCCTTCGGTTTCCAGGCGATTGAGCACACCGGTGGGCGACGAGCCGGAGGGGACGTCGAGCAGCTGCTCCTGAGTGAGTTTCAGGGGTTGTTGCAGCGCGTTGTTCTGCTGCCAGAAAGCCAGACCCAGTAACAGCCCCGCCAGAACCACACCTGTTTCCAGCAAGACAAAAAATTTTCGGATCACGAATCAGATATCCAGAAGCCCGCGAACAAGGTTTTGCAGTTTACGGGTGACAGGCCCTACCGGCCAGTTCAGTCGTTCGACGCCGAGCACCGGCCAGATGCCATAGACGCTGTTGCAGACGAATACTTCATCGGCTTTTTGCAGGTCGGACATCTGCAAATCCAGCGCCCGTGCCGGCATGTTGCCCTGCTCGGCCATGGCCAGCAACTCGGCGCGCATGACACCGGCCACGCCACAGCGGCTGAGGTCCGGGGTCAGCAGCACCCCGGCCTTGACCAGGAACAGGTTGCTGGAGACCGCCTCTACCAACCGGCCGCTGGTATCGCGCATCAAACCTTCGGCGTGTTCGGTATCGTGCCACTCACTGCGGGCAATGACCTGTTCCAGGCGATTGAGGTGCTTGAGCCCGGCCAACAGCGGCTGTTCGGCCAAGCGCGTGCGACAGGCAAAAAGACGAATGCCATGTTCGGCATTCGTCTTCGGGTAAAGCGGCAGTGGACTGCCCTGCAGGATGCGCCTGGACTGCGCGTCGGCAGCGGGCGCATAACCGCGCTGACCATCGCCGCGGGTGACGATCAGCTTCATCACGCCTTCGCCCATTTGCGCGGCAAACGCCCTGCACTCGCTTTCGATCTGCGCCAGATCAAGTGGCAATGCCAGACGTCGAGCGCCCAGTGCGAGGCGCTGCAGATGGCGCTCGAACAGCAATGGCGTAGCGGCCTTGACCCGTATGGTTTCGAAAAAACCATCCCCATAAGCCAGGCCCCGATCCTTCACGGACAGGGCCTCAGCCGGCACACCATCGATCCAGCACACTGTCATTCGGCGTACCGGCGAAACACCAGCGAGCCATTGGTGCCACCAAAACCAAACGAATTGGAAACGACGACGTCGATCGGCATCATGCGCTTCTCGTGGGGCACGAAATCCAGGTCGCAGCCTTCGCCCGGCTCGTCGAGGTTGATGGTCGGCGGTGCCACCTGATCCTTGAGCGCCAGCACGCTGAAAATCGCTTCGATGGCGCCGGCGGCGCCCAGCAAGTGGCCTGTCATCGACTTGGTCGAGCTGACCGCAAGCTTGTACGCGTGATCGCCGAATACCGACTTGATCGCGTTGACTTCCGCCAGGTCGCCCGCAGGAGTCGATGTTCCGTGGGCATTGATGTACTGCACCTGATCCGGACTGATCTTCGCGTCGCGCAAGGCATTGGTGATACAGCGCGCAGCGCCTGCGCCATCTTCCGGTGGCGAGGTCATGTGGTAGGCGTCGCCGCTCATCCCGAAGCCGATCAACTCGGCGTAGATGGTCGCACCACGGGCCCTGGCGTGTTCCAGCTCCTCGAGGACCAGCGCACCCGCGCCATCGGACAATACAAAGCCGTCACGGCCCTTGTCCCAGGGACGGCTGGCACGGGCCGGCTCGTCATTGCGGGTCGACAGCGCGCGGGAAGCGCCGAAGCCGCCCATGCCAAGACCACAGGCGGCCATTTCGGCGCCACCGGCAATCATCACGTCAGCCTCGTCATAGGCGATGTTGCGTGCGGCCATGCCGATGCAGTGGGTGCTGGTGGTGCATGCCGTCGCGATGGCGTAATTGGGTCCCTGAGCGCCCAGGTGGATCGACAGGAAACCGGAAATCATGTTGATGATCGAACCCGGCACAAAAAACGGGGAGATCTTGCCAGGCCCCTGCTCATGCAGCAGACGACTGGTGTTTTCGATGTTGGTCAGCCCGCCGATGCCCGAGCCCATCGCAACGCCGACGCGCTCACGATTGGCGTCAGTGATTTCGATACCGGCATTGCGCGCAGCCTGAAAGCTTGCCGCCAGACCGTACTGGATGAAGAGATCAAGACGGCGCGCCTCTTTGGGCGACAGATACTCTTCGACCTTGAAATCCCTGACCGAGCCGCCGAAGCGAGTCGTGTAAGCCGAAAGGTCCGTGTGTTCGATAAGGCCAATGCCACTTTTGCCAGCCAGAATGCCTTTCCAGGTACTGGACACATCGTTGCCCAATGGCGTCAGCATACCCATACCGGTGACCACGACGCGTCTACGCGACACAGGACTCTCCTTTTTTCTATTGACGAAACGCTGCCCTGCTTAAAGAAAAAACCGCACGCCTGAGGCAGTGCGGTTTTTCCATGACAGCGAGCTACGATTACAAAAGCTTACGCCTGGTGGGCAGTAACGTAATCGATAGCAGCTTGAACAGTGGTGATTTTCTCAGCTTCTTCGTCAGGGATTTCGGTCTCGAATTCCTCTTCCAGAGCCATCACCAGCTCAACGGTGTCAAGGGAGTCGGCACCCAGGTCTTCAACGAAAGAAGCAGTGTTGGTCACTTCCTCTGCCTTGACGCCAAGTTGTTCAGCAACGATTTTCTTGACGCGCTCTTCGATGGTGCTCATACCGTGTTTTAACTCCTAGTGGACAAATTCGGGCCGCTGGCCGATGGGTAAGTGTATAGAAGAGGTTTTGCGTATTTCAAGCTAAACGCAAATCCCGCTACGCCCATCGACCCTCGACCCATTAATAGATTTCAGCTTTATAACGGATTTCAGACGACCCGTAATGACATTTTTTCGCTACGGGAAGTCACATGTACATGCCGCCGTTCACGGGAATTGTAGCCCCGGTAACGTAGCCTGCACCTTCAGAGGCAAGAAAAGCGACCACATGCGCGATCTCTTCGGCCTGACCCAGACGACCCAGTGGAATCTGGGTCGTGAGGGATTCACGTTGCGCTTGCGGCAGCTCACGGGTCATGTCGGTATCGATGAACCCAGGCGTCACCGAATTCACGGTCACTGCCCGCGAACCAACTTCACGCGCCAGTGCGCGACTGAAACCTTCCAGGCCCGCTTTCGCGGCGGCATAGTTTACTTGACCGGCGTTGCCCATGGCACCCACCACCGAACCAATGCTGATGATACGGCCCCAACGCGCCTTGGTCATGCCCCGCAGAACGCCCTTGGTCAGGCGATACAGACTGTTGAGGTTGGTGTTGATGACGTCATTCCACTCGTCGTCTTTCATGCGCATCATCAGGTTGTCACGGGTGATACCGGCGTTATTGACCAGGATCAACGGTGCGCCTGCACGCTCCTGAATCTGTGCCAGCACCGCGCTGACCGATTCATCGCTGCAGACATCCAGTGCCAGGCCGAAGCCTTCAATGCCGCTTTCCTTGAGATAGGCGGTGATTTTCTCAGCGCCGGCCTCGGTCGTTGCGGTCCCCACGACGATCGCGCCGTGACGCCCCAATTCCAGCGCGATGGCCTTGCCGATGCCACGGCTCGCGCCGGTGACCAGTGCAACTTTACCCTGACTCATGCAGGTTCTCCTTATCAGGCCAGCGCCGCACGAGTGGCGGCGAAGGCATCCGGGGTATTAAGGTTGTAGGTGGTCACGCCGTCGGCGCAACGCTTGTTCAGGCCTGCCAGCACTTTGCCTGGGCCGCACTCGACCAGTTGCAGCGCGCCATTGGCCGCCAGCGCCTGGATCGATTCGACCCAGCGAACCGGCTTGTACAACTGCTGCAGCAGATCGGTCTTGAGCGTTTCCAGATCCGGAACCACACTGGCGCTGACGTTCTGTACCAGCGCAATCTCCGGCGCCTGCCACTCGATGGCGGCGATGGAGTCGGCGAAACGTTCGGCGGCCGGACGCATCAGCTCGCAGTGCGATGGCACACTCACGGGCAACGGCAATGCGCGCTTGGCACCCTTGGCCTTGCAAATTTCAATGGCGCGCTCGACTGCGGCCTTACCGCCAGCGATCACGACCTGGCCCGGCGAATTGAAATTCACTGCGCTGACGACTTCGCCCTGTGCGGCTTCGGCACAGGCTTTGATGACGTCGGCATCTTCCAGACCGAGGATAGCCGCCATGCCGCCCTGCCCCGCAGGAACGGCTTCCTGCATCAGCTGACCACGACGCTCGACCAGCTTGACCGCATCGCCCAGCGACAGGCTGCCAGCAGCGACGAGCGCGCTGTACTCACCCAGGCTGTGGCCGGCGACGAACGCCGGGCGCACGCCACCTTCTGCCAGCCATAGACGCCACAGGGCGATCGAGGCGGTCAGAATGGCCGGCTGGGTTTTGTCGGTCTGGTTGAGGGTTTCTTCCGGGCCCTGCTGGACCAAAGCCCAGAGGTCATAGCCCAACGCGTCGGAGGCTTCTTTGAACGTGTCCAGGATCAAGGGAAACTGCGCGCCCAGCTCGGCAAGCATGCCGAGGGACTGCGAGCCCTGACCAGGAAAGACGAATGCGACGGAAGCAGACATTAACGAGCCCCTGATTATTGTCGTCGAAAAGAACGTCCGGCCAGGCCGAACGCGAGGTAATTCAAAGTGTTGCGACTGGACAGTTGGATGACTGTGCGGTCATACGGGTCACATTCTAGCTCAAGACGCCCTATAGCAACTGCTCCAGACGCCCCCGAAGACGCTCCGGGAGATTCTCCTGTATCTCGATCAGGGCGCGCTGAATCGCGCTCTGAAAGCCCTGCGCGCCTGCCGACCCGTGACTCTTGACCACGATGCCCTGCAGGCCTAGGAAGCTCGCCCCGTTGTGCCGCGCCGGCGCCAGGTCGGCCTTGAGCTGCTTGAGCAACGGCATTGCCAGTGCGCCCACGGCTCGGGACAAGATATTCTGGCGAAACAATGTTTCGATTCGCTCGCCGATCATGGTCGCCAGGCCTTCGCTGGACTTGAGCAGTATGTTGCCGACAAAACCATCGCAGACCACCACGTCGGCCTCGCCACGATAGAGCCCGTCACCTTCGATGAAACCGGTGTAATTGAGCCCGGGTGCCGCTTGCAACAGGCTGGACGCCAGCTTGACCTGCTGATTGCCCTTGATGTCTTCGGTACCGACGTTGAGCAGTGCGACCCTGGGCCATACCACGCCAAGCGCTTCGGCCGCCACGCAACCCATGACCGCGAACTGATAGAGATTCTGCGCAGAGCAATCGACGTTGGCACCCAGATCCAGCAGCTGGCTGTAGCCTCGCTGGGTGGGGATGGCCGCTACCATTGCCGGACGATCAATACCCGGTAGCGTCCTGAGCACCAATCGCGACAGCGCCATCAGCGCCCCGGTGTTGCCTGCACTCACGCACGCCTGAGCCTTGCCGTCTGCCACCAGGCGCAATGCCACGCGCATTGATGAGTCCGGTTTGCCGCGCAGGGCAAGAGAGGGACGATCATCCATGGTGATGACTTCACTGGCATCGACGATCAGCAGGCGTGAGTGATCGACACCGGAATGGCGTGCGATAAGTTCTTCAAGAAGGGAGGCTTGACCGACGAGGGTCAGATGAAGCGAGGGTGTAGCGAGCAGGCAGGCAATACTGGCCTGAACAATGCTGCGGGGACCGAAGTCCCCGCCCATTGCGTCGATCGCGATGACCGGAGCGGACAAGAAATTACTCGTCAGCGCCCTTGTCGATCACTTTACGGCCACGGTATACGCCTTCTGGCGATACGTGGTGACGCAGGTGAACTTCACCGGTGGTTTTTTCTACAGACAGAG
>NZ_JBJDOA010000011.1:10437-73026 GCF_044900785.1 Pseudomonas sp. NPDC087358 | reverse complement strand
TGTTCTGCAGAACAGCCATCATTGATTAACTCCTAAACGTTTGGGTCACGCTTTAACTGCGCCAATACACTGAACGGGTTGGACCGCGTTACCTCGTCCTCGCTCGGTTCGGGCTCATCGAGGCCCGCCGGCGGCTGGCATTCTTTCGGATCATGCACAGGCACAATGGGCAAGGCGAGCAGAAGCTCCTCCTCGATCAGGGCCAGCAGATCCAATGGATCTTCGCCGAGTTCCAGCACGTCATAGCCTTTCGGCAACGACTGGGTGTTTGCACCCTCCTTCACCACGGCATAACTGCATTCGCTGTGGATCGGCAGGATGACCAGCTCAAGACAACGCTGGCAAACCATTTTGACTTCGACGTCGATTTCGCTGTGGATAACCACGGCGCGTCGTTCATCTCGCTCAAAAACGAATTTCGCCTGCACTGTACCGAGATTGTCAGCAAGCGGGTCGCAGAGTCTCTCCAAATCAGCCAGCAGCAGCTCTCCCTGAAGAGTAGTGCCACGATCAGCTAATTTGCGCGGGTCAACGTGAGGTGGAATCGGGTCATTCAACATAGGCGCAGCATTCTAGGGACGAGACCTGCGACTGTCAAAGGAAATTCAGGACTGTTCGCAACCTGACCCTCTGATTACACTCGACTTTCATGTATCGGAGAACCCCATGCTGCCTTTGCTCCTCGCCTCCAGCTCGCCTTATCGCCGGGAATTGCTCGACCGCCTGCGCCTGCCGTTCGTCTGCGCATCCCCCGACATCGACGAAAGCCACCGCCCTCAGGAGTCCGGCACAGAGCTGGTCAAACGCCTGGCCCGGGAAAAAGCCACGGCCCTGGCGCAGCAGTTCCCCGGCCACTTGATCATCGGCTCCGACCAGGTGGCCGTACTGGGTGAGCAGATTATCGGCAAGCCGCATACGTTCGAGCGCGCCCTGGAGCAACTGACCGCCAGCAGCGGCAAAAGCGTGAGCTTCCTGACCGGCCTTGCCCTGTACAACAGTCAGACCGGGCAGTGCCAGGTGGACTGCGTGACGTTCACCGTGCACATGCGCGACCTCGACCCGGCGCGCATCGCCCGATACCTGCATGCCGAACAGCCCTACGACTGCGCTGGCAGCTTCAAGGCCGAAGGGCTGGGCGTGAGCCTGTTTCGCAGCACCGAAGGCCCTGACGCCACCAGCCTGATCGGCCTTCCTTTAATAAGACTGGTAGACATGCTGACGGTCGAAGGCGTGCAGATCCCCTGACCGATTGGCCATTGCCGCAATCAACCCCCGAAAAAAAACCCGACCAATGGCCGGGTTTTTTCGTATGCAGCCAGGGCGATCAGCGCAGGGTCGGCCCCTTGAAGCCTGCCCACATTGCAATCTGCTCGGCGACGCTTGAGCCCAACTTCTTGGAGAAGCGGTCAAACGGCGATTCCTGCACAGTGTAATCAACCATTTCCTTCTCACCGATCACGTCGCGAGCGACATAACTGGCACTGCCCAGCCCGTCCACCAGGCCCAGCGCAACCGCTTGTTCGCCGGTCCAGACCAGGCCGGAAAACAGCTCCGGATGCTCCTTGTCTTTCAAGCGATCCCCTCGACCGGCCTTGACGCTGGCGATGAACTGCTTGTGAGTAGTGTCCAGCACGCCCTGCCAGAAAGCCGTTTCGTCAGGCTTGGGCGGCTGGAACGGATCCAGGAACGCCTTGTGCTCACCCGAGGTGTAGGTGCGACGATCCACACCCAGCTTCTCCATGGTGCCCACGAACCCGAAACCGGCCGCGGTCACGCCAATGGAGCCCACTAGACTCGCCTTGTCGGCGTAGATCTGGTCGGCGGCGCTGGCAATGTAGTAAGCCCCGGATGCACCCAGATCAGTGATGACCGCATACACCTTGATATTGGGCTTCTGCGCACGCAGACGACGAATTTCGTCATAGATGTAGCCCGACTGCACCGGGCTGCCGCCCGGACTGTTGATGCGCAGGATCACGCCCTTGGTTTTTTCGTCCTCGAAGGCCGAACGCAGACTACCAACGATATTGTCAGCGCTCGCGGCCTCGGTATCGGCAATCATGCCCTTCACTTCGATCAGCGCGGTGTGACTGGTCTTGCGCGACGCGCCCTTTTCGAAATCCATCAGCGGCGAAAACACCGCCAGCATGACGAACAGGTAGATGAAGGTCAGGGATTTGAAGAAGATCCCCCAGCGGCGAGTGCGTCGGTGTTCCTGCACATTCGCCAGCAGAGTCTTCTCCAGCAGCTTCCAGCTTTTTGCATCACCCGCCTCGTCTCGCTCTTGCGCAGAGGGTGCTTTCCATTCGTCCGACATAGATCAATTACCCCAACAACGAAGATTGTGCAGTCCGCGAACCCAACCAGGTACGCAATTCGGAAAAATGCTCGATCGCCAGACGCGGCTCGAACTGGCGCAGGGAATCCAGCGCCTGGGCACCATACCCCACGGCCACCGAATCCATCCCGGCGTTACGCGCCATCAACAGATCGAACGAGGCATCGCCGATCATCAACGCCTTTTCGGGGCCGACGCCGCAGTGCTGCATGATCTGGTTGAGCATCAATGGATCAGGTTTGCTGGCCGTCTCGTCGGCAGCCCGCGTGGCGTCGAAGTAATCGAGCCAGCCATGGGCCTTGAGCACACGATCCAGGCCACGACGCGCCTTGCCGGTCGCCACCGCCAGGCGATACCCCTCGGCACGGAAGGCTTCGAGCGACTCGAGCACGCCATCGAACAACTTCGACGGCTCGACATCCATGGCCATATAGTTGTCGGCGTAATGCTGACGGAAATCGATCAGGTCGTTGGCGCTGATCTCGGGATAGAGCGTGCGAATCGCCTCCGGCAAGCCCAGGCCGATGATGCCCTTGATCGCCAGATCATCGCGCACCGGCCGGCCTGACAGCTCGGCTGCGGCACGCATCGCCTCGACAATACGACCCACGGAGTCGGACAGCGTACCGTCCCAGTCGAAAATCAGCAGCTGGTAATCACGGCGCACTCAGTAATCGCTCCACGGTCTTGGCCCACATCTCATCGACAGGCGCCTGAAGCTCAAGCTTGCCGCCATCGGGCAGCGGCACGGTCAGGGCATAGGCATGCAGGAACAGCCGCTTGCCGCCCAGATCGCGGATCTCCCTGGAGAAATCCTCGTCGCCATACTTGCTGTCGCCGGCGATGCAGTGGCCAGCATGCAGGGCGTGCACGCGGATCTGGTGGGTACGACCGGTAATCGGTCGTGCTTCGACCATGGTCGCGAAGTCGCCGAAGCGCCGCAGCACCTTGAACAGCGTCAGCGCCTCCTTGCCCTCCTCGTTGACCTCGACCATACGCTCGCCGGAGCGCAGGTTGCTCTTGAGCAACGGCGCCCGGACCTGCTTCTGCGCCGTGGCCCAGTTGCCACGAACCAGCGCCATATAGCGTTTGTCGACGCCATCGCCACGCAGCTGCTCATGAAGGTGGCGCAGCATGCTGCGTTTTTTTGCGATCATCAGCAGCCCTGAAGTGTCGCGATCCAGACGATGGACCAATTCCAGCTCCTTGGCATCCGGACGCAACTGACGAAAGGCTTCGATGACCCCGAAACTCAGGCCGCTGCCGCCATGAACCGCAATGCCGGCGGGCTTGTTGAGGACAATCAGGCCTTTATCTTCATGGACAATGGCCGCTTCCAGGCGCTGCAACAAACCCTGTGCCACCGGCACCGGTTCGTCGCGTTCAGGCACCCGAACCGGCGGCACGCGCACGACGTCGCCCGCCTGAAGCTTGTACTCGGGCTTGATCCGGCCCTTGTTCACACGCACTTCGCCTTTGCGCAATATGCGGTAAATCAAGGTCTTGGGGACGCCCTTGAGGTACGTGATCAGGAAATTATCGATGCGTTGACCGGCGTATTCCGGCGCAACCTCTACCAGCTGGACGCCGGGGGTTGGGGGTGTGATATTCGTCATGGCGCAAATCATAACAATTTTTTATGGATTTGAAGCACTTAATGATTGCTGCTATAGTCGCGAACGCCGCCAAAAGCGGCTGGACAGCGGACCAACGGTATGACAAGCCGGCCCTGACCAACGCAATTCACGAGGGCGCGAGGCCGTCCTACGGGGCTTTCGGTGACAACGGAAGATCAGCAAGCGTAACGAGCGCAGGTGACATGAGGCCTGAAACAAGCCCGATCGCAGAGTCAAACACTCGCCGTCGAGGCCCATGTTCAAGGCCAGTTCACAAAGTGCAGTCGCTGGCAGACGCTCCGGGCGAATGCTTCGGAAACCACGCCTTAATTTGAGCCATGACGCGCGGACTTCCTATCGAAGATCGCGTAAATGCAAACCCGCTGCGGATTCAGCGCGCGGCAGCACCCGAATTATCAGGGATACGTGTGGGGTGGAGACGCACAACCGTCGGACTGTGTAGCAAAAGGCTTTATTCAAGACGCTTCATATCGTCCGCTACCGATGGTTGATTCCTCCTCCTGACCAAGCTTTTGCTGACAGGGTGTCATTTGTCACCACAGCAAGCAGGAAACGTCGTCGCGACTACGGCCCCGCTGGCCGGATATCGCTAGACACTGGAGTGCCCAGGCACTCCTGACGCGCCCTGACACCGACCGTGAGAAGTCGTGTGTGCCGAACGCCGTTTCCGGCAGCCCGGAAACCGACGGTACTACATGAAAAGAATGCTGATTAACGCGACTCAACCCGAAGAGTTGCGTGTTGCGCTGGTAGACGGCCAGCGCCTATACGACCTGGATATCGAATCCGGGGCCCGCGAACAGAAGAAGGCCAACATCTACAAAGGCCGGATCACGCGCATCGAACCCAGCCTTGAAGCGGCGTTTGTCGACTTCGGCTCCGAGCGTCACGGCTTTCTGCCGCTGAAAGAAATCTCCCGCGAATACTTCAAGAAATCCGTGGAAGGCCGCGTCAACATCAAGGACGTCCTGAGCGAAGGCCAGGAAGTCATCGTTCAGGTCGAAAAAGAAGAACGTGGCAACAAGGGCGCAGCCCTGACCACCTTCATCAGCCTGGCCGGTCGTTACCTGGTGCTGATGCCCAACAACCCGCGTGCCGGTGGCATCTCCCGTCGCATCGAAGGCGAAGAGCGCAACGAACTGCGTGAAGCGCTCAACGGCCTGATCGCCCCTGCCGACATGGGCCTGATCGTGCGCACTGCAGGCCTTGGCCGCAGCAGCGAAGAAATGCAGTGGGACCTCGACTACCTGCTGCAATTGTGGACCGCCATCAAGGAAGCGTCCCTGGATCGCTCTGCACCTTTCCTGATCTATCAGGAAAGCAACGTCATCATCCGCGCCATCCGCGACTACCTGCGCCAGGACATCGGTGAAGTCCTGATCGACAGCGTCGAAGCCCAGGAAGAAGCACTGACCTTCATCCGCCAGGTGATGCCGCAGTACGCCAGCAAGATCAAGCTGTACGAAGACAGCGTTCCGCTGTTCAACCGCTTCCAGATCGAAAGCCAGATCGAAACCGCTTTCCAGCGCGTGGTCGAGCTGCCTTCCGGTGGTTCCATCGTCATCGATCCGACCGAAGCGCTGGTGTCCATCGACATCAACTCGGCACGCGCCACCAAAGGCAGCGACATCGAAGAAACCGCCCTGCAGACCAACCTTGAAGCGGCTGAGGAAATCGCCCGTCAACTGCGTCTGCGTGATATCGGCGGCCTGATCGTCATCGACTTCATCGACATGACCCCGGCCAAGAACCAGCGCGCCGTGGAAGAAAAGGTCCGCGAAAGCCTGGAAGCCGACCGTGCCCGCGTTCAGGTCGGTCGCATCTCGCGTTTCGGCCTGCTGGAAATGTCCCGTCAGCGCCTGCGACCTTCGCTGGGCGAAAGCAGCGGCATCGTCTGCCCTCGCTGCAACGGCACCGGCATCATCCGTGACGTCGAGTCGCTGTCTCTGGCGATCCTGCGCCTGATCGAAGAAGAAGCCCTGAAAGACCGTACTGCCGAAGTACGCGCTCAGGTGCCGATTCCGGTTGCCGCGTTCCTGCTCAACGAAAAACGCAACTCGATCACCAAGATCGAACTGCGTACTCGCGCACGAATCATCATCCTGCCCAACGATCACCTCGAAACGCCGCACTTCGAAGTGCAGCGTCTGCGTGATGACAGCCCTGAAGCCCACAGCCTGCAGTCCAGCTACGAAATCGCTGCTGCTGCGGCCGAAGTCGAAGAAGTTCAGCCAGCGGCCGCGACCCGCACCCTGGTTCGCCAGGAAGCAGCCGTCAAGACCGCACCGGCCCGCGCCAACGCTCCGGTTCCGACCGAAGTCGCAGCGCCGGTAGCACCGACACCTGCCCCGGTGGCCCATGAACCAAGCCTGTTCAAAGGCCTGGTGAAGTCTCTGGTCAGCTTGTTCGCCAGTAAAGAAGAGCCTGCTGCCCCGGCCGCCGTCGTTGAAAAACCGGCCGCCGAGCGCCCGGCCCGCAACGAAGAACGCCGCAACGGTCGTCAGCAAAGCCGCAGCCGCAATGGCCGTCGCGACGAAGAGCGCAAGCCTCGTGAAGAACGCGCACCTCGTGCAGAGCGTGAAGAACGCGCTCCACGCGAAGAACGTGCTCCTCGTGAAGAGCGTGCTCCCCGCGAAGAACGCGCCCCTCGCGAGCCACGTGAGACCCGCGACGAAACCGCAGCCCCGCGTGAAGAGCGTCCGGCACGTGCTCCGCGTGAGGAGCGTCAACCACGCGCCCCGCGTGAAGACCGCAAGCCACGTGAAGAACGTGTACGTGAACTGCGTGAGCCACTGGACGCCGCCCCGGCTGTCAACGTGCCACGTGAAGAGCGTCCTGAGCGTGCACCGCGTGAAGAGCGTCAGCCACGTCCACCTCGTGAAGAGCGTCAACCACGCGCCGAACAGGCAGCTGAAGCGTCGGAAGACGAAGTGTTGCTCAATAACGAAGAGCAGCAGGATGACAACCAGGAGCACGCTGAAGGCGATCGTCCTCGTCGTCGCTCCCGTGGCCAGCGTCGTCGCAGCAACCGTCGTGAGCGTCAACGTGACGCCAATGGCGATGTGATCGAAGGCACTGAAGGCAACGAAGGTTCCGAAGACCCGCAGCAAGACGGTCAGGACACCGTGCGCAGCGAAGGCAACAGCACGGAAATCGCTGCAGGCCTGGCGGTCACCGCCGCCGTCGCCGAAAGCGCGATCAGCGCCCAGGCCGAGGCCCAGGCGCACCAGCAGGCTGAACGTGCCACCGCAGCTGTGGAAACACCGGCTGTCGAGCAGGCTCAAGCCCCGGTGGTTGAAGTGCCAGCGGTTGAAGCTGCAACTGCAACAGCGACCCGTTCGTTGATGCCAGAAGTGGAAGTCGCGCAGTTCGACGCCACTCTGAGTCCGTTTGAGCGTCAGGTGAAGGCCGCCGCACAAGCTGAGCAGCTCGAAACCCCTGAGGTGGTTGAAGCACCCGCTGTCGTTGAAGCACCTGCTCCAGCGCCTGTGGTTGATGCACCCGCTCCAGCGCCTGTCGTTGAAACACCCGCGCCAGCACCTGTGATCGAAGCTCCAGCTCCAGTTGAAGCGCCCAAAGCCGCCGAGCCTGTGGTCGAGAAAGCGGCTGTCGCCGAGCCTGTCGCAGCAGCACCGGCTGAACTGGCCGCCCCGGAAATCGTCGCAGCCCCGGTTGCGGTCGAACCGGCTCCAGCGTCGACGCCTGCACCGGTCGAGGCTGAAAAGCCAGCATTGCCGGTGGCAAGCGGTGGTCGTGCACCTAACGACCCGCGCGAAGTCCGCCGCCGTCGCCTGGAAGCCGAGCGCCTGCAGAAAGAGGCCCTGGCCGCTCCTGCCGCCAGCGCTGCTGCACAGCTCGAAGCTGTCGCTGAACCTGCACCCGCTGCAGTCGAAGCTGTCACTTCCCCTGCCCCGGCCGGCGACGAAAACGTCCAGTCGGCCAAGGCAGTCGTGACCGAGCACGGTGAAGAACTGGAAGAAAGAAAAGAGCCTAAACCGCTCGCGTAATCTTCGGTAAATGAAAAGCCCCACCTGTGTAAGCAGGTGGGGCTTTTTTATGTCCGCGAATCTGTAGGAGTGAGCTTGCTGGCGATTGGGGGTTTATCCGAACGTACGGATTTACGCTATTCGAACACCAGCGCAGCGGGCACATCCACATCCCACAACACGCCGCGATCCTCTACCTCAAGCGCCTGCACCCGCGCCCCCTGAAACAGCCGCTTGGCGCCCTTCTCTCCGGCCAGGCTCATCAACGCCGGACCAAAGTCACGACCGAACCCGACCGGGTGGCCGTACCGACCACCCAGCGTCGGCACGCTGATAGCGTCGTCCTTCATCGAATCGGCCACCCGTTTGAGGGTATCCGCTTGAATGAACGGCATATCCCCGAGAACAACCAACCAGCCGAGGTGCTGCGGCTGGGCCGTGACTGCGGTGGCAATGCTGTCACCCATGCCCGGCGATTCCAATACCACCACCTCGCAGCCGTGGCGCAAGCCAAGCTCGATCACAGAGGAATAATCGGGGCGCGTCAGCATTACGATCTTGTCGACCACAGGCTGTAATCCGATCAGGACATGCTCGATCACGGCACGCTCGACGCCGTCGCGCCCGATGCACTGCGCCAGCAGCTTGTTGCGATGGGCGCCGGCGACCTGTCGATAACGACTGCCGTGTCCTGCCGCAAGGACGATGGCGCACAGGGTTTGACTCATGCTCAACCTCTGATCGGGGATGCCACATCTCTGAAATGCCAGCGCGTGGCCACAGCATCAGCCTCGCGAAAGGCTGAAGTGTAATGGGTTTTCAATGGTCTGCCGCGACGTGCAGGAGGAAGGCTGGATAGAAAATCGCAGGCCTAATAAAGATTGGGTTCCATTTCCAACACCACGCCGAAGCGCTCGAGAATATCGGCCTGAATCCTGCGCGCCAGATTCAACAGCTCCAGCCCGGACGCCGAGCCATAGTTGACCAGCACCAGCGACTGCAACGCGTGAACGCCGGCATCACCTTCCCGGAAGCCCTTCCAGCCTGCCTGCTCGATGAGCCAGCCTGCGGCAAGTTTCATCTGCCCGTCGGGTTGTGCATACGCCACCAGACCCGGGTGCAAATCCCTGATGCGCTGGGCAAGTGCGGCTGGAACCACCGGATTCTTGAAAAAGCTGCCTGCATTACCCAGGACGGCGGGGTCCGGCAGCTTCTCGCCGCGAATCGCGCAAATCGCCCGACTGACATGCATCGGTGTCGGTTCGGTGATGCCCTGCTCCTGCAAACGCTGACGCACCGGGCCGTACTCCAGATGCAGAGTGGCGGCGAAGCTGAGCTTGAAACGCACGCGCAAAATCAGCCAGCGTCCGGTCTGATGCTTGAACACACTGTCGCGGTAGCCAAAGGCGCACTCGTCCAGAGAGAACTCGCGCAGCTCGCCAGTCTGGCGATCCAGCGCCGTCAGGCTGTGGAACACGTCCTTGACCTCGACGCCGTAAGCGCCGATGTTCTGCATCGGCGCAGCACCCACGGTACCCGGAATCAGGCTGAGGTTTTCGAGCCCGGCCAAGCCCCGCGCCAGCATCTGCTGCACAAACGGATGCCAGGGTTCACCCGCTTCTGCCTCGACCACTGCAGTGCCGCAGTCCTCGTGGGTGATGCGGATCCCGCGACTGGCCATTCTCAGCACCAGCGCGTCGATGTCGTGAGTCAATAACAGATTGCTGCCACCCCCCACCACCATCAGTTGCAGCTGGTGCTGCGCGGCATAAGCCAAGGCCTCACGCACGTCACCGTCGGTATGCGCCTGAGCAAACAACCGGGCCCGAACATCGACCCCAAAAGTGTTGTAGGGCTTGAGCGAGACATCGGACTGGATCTGCAGGCTCATGCGTGAACCTGCAAGTGCGGTTTCTCAATAGGGCAATGCATCACGGTCAAACCTCCAGCAAGCGTCTGACGCGTTCCAGGTCTTCGGCGGTGTCGACACCGGCAGGCGGCGCCTCCAGCGCATCGGCGACGTGAATCCGCACGCCATGCCACAGGGCACGCAGCTGTTCGAGGTTTTCGGTGTTTTCCAGCCAGCACGGGCCCCAACTGACGAAGTCATGCAGGAAGCCGGCGCGGTAGGCGTAAATCCCGATGTGCCGGCGATAGGGCACGCCCTCAGGCAGCTCATCGCGACTTCTGGCCAGTGCGTCACGCGCCCATGGCAGCGGCGCGCGGCTGAACGTCAGGGCAAGGCCGTTGATGTCGGAGCAGACCTTGACCACGTTGGGATTGAACAGCGAGGTCACATCATCAATGGGCTCGGCCAGCGTCGACATGCGCGCCTCGGGGTGCGCGGCCAGGTTATCGGCGACCTGATCGATCACCGCCGGAGGAATCATCGGCTCATCGCCCTGCACGTTGACCACGATAGCGTCATTGGCCAGGCCCAGCAGCGAGGCGACCTCGGCCAGCCGGTCGGTGCCGGAGTTATGGTCGTCGCGGGTCATCAGCACTTCGGCGCCGAAAGCCTGACAGGCTTGCAGGATCCGCGCATCGTCAGTGGCAATCACCACACGCTCAGCGCTGCTTTTGCACGCCTGCTCCCAGACATGCTGGATCATTGGCTTGCCGGCGATGGTTTTCAACGGCTTGCCGGGAAAGCGGCTGGAGCCGTAACGAGCAGGAATGACAACGGTAAACGCTGCAGTCATTTGTCCAGACGCTCGTCAGTGGTCAGGGTACGGGCTTCGCTTTCGAGCATGACCGGAATGCCGTCGCGAATCGGGAAGGCCAGGCCTGCACCCTTGCTGATCAGTTCGGTCTTGTCGGCGCTGAGCTTGAGCGGACCTTTGCAGATCGGGCAAGCGAGGATGTCGAGCAATTTGGTGTCCATAGGGAATCCTGAGCGGTCATGGCAAAAGACGGGTTAACTGCGAATCGAACCAACTGACGAAGGCCTGCGAGGGCACGGCTTCGACGGCCAGGTACCACCAGTCGGGCGCCGCGAAGGATGCGCATTTCACGGCATCCTTCTCAGTCATTACCAACGGCAGAACCGGCGTGAACGCCAGTGCTTGAGCACTGAACACGGCATGATCGGCGAACGCATGTGCAACAGGCCGCCAGTGTAGTCCTTCGAGGGTGTTGAAGAAACGTTGCGGATTACCAATGCCGGCCACCGCGTGCAGCGCCTGGCCGTGCGGAAAAAAATCGACGGGCTGGCGTACACCGCTCAGCAGGTTGACCAGCGCGGTGGGCTGCAGGGTGAAGCCGTAACCGTCTGCGCGATCGTCATGGGCGCCGTTGTACAGCAGCGCATCGACACTGTGCAGACGCTCGACGGGCTCACGCAGAGGGCCGGCAGGCAGACAACGACCATTGCCCAGCCCGCGTGCGGCGTCAATGAGTACCAGTTCCAGGTCCCGAGCCAGCCGATAGTGCTGCAGACCGTCGTCGCAAAGAATCAGATCAAGTGGCTCTTGCGCCAGCAGACCGCGCACGGCCTGGGCTCGATCGGGGTCGATCATCAACGGCACGCCGCTACGCTTGACGATCAACAGTGGCTCGTCGCCCGCCTGCTCGGCGCTTTGTCCCGCGTGGACCCGCCACGGCAGGCTCGGCGGTTTGGCGCCATAACCGCGGCTGACCACGCCCACGCGCAGCCCGCGCCGGCGGCAGTAGTCGATCATCCAGAGAATCATCGGGGTCTTGCCGGTGCCGCCCACGGTGATATTGCCAACGACAATCACCGGCACCGGCGCCTTGTAGATATCGCCCTGTCCGGCGACGAAACGCGCACGCTTGCCGTTCACCACGCGGCGGTACAAGGCTTCCAGCGGCCGCAACAGCGCCAGGGCCGGATGACCGTTGTACCAGGCGTCGAGCAAGCGGTCGGTGAGTGCCATCAGTTAGCCGATGCGGCCTCGACGGTGGTCATGCGCAAATGGGCGAAACCCAGCTTGCCGGCGGCATCCATGGCGGTGATTACCGACTGGTGCGGGGTCTTGCCGTCAGCGCTGATGGACAGCGGCAGGCTGGTGTCGCCACCCGACTCCTTCTGCAACGCGTCGATCAGCGTGTCCAGCTTGCTGTCGGCCAGCAGCGTGTTGTTCACCGAATAGACGCCATCGGCATTGATGGTGATGTCGACATGCTTCTTGTCGGCGTCATCATCCGAGGCGCCGGTCACCGATTGCGGCAGATCCACACGCATCTGGGTTTCGCGGGTGAACGTGGTGGTGACCACAAAGAACAGCAGCAGGATGAACACCACGTCGATCAGCGACACCAGGTTGATGTCGATGGTCTCCCGAGGTTTGCGGCGACGGAATTTCACTTCTTCCTGCCCTCGCCCCGAGCGGCAGCCTTGAGGTCGGGCTTGGCGTCGGTCAGGTCGACATCACGGTCACCCTGCACCACTTCTACCAGTTTGATGGCTTCCTGCTCCATGCCGACCACCAGCTCGTCGACGCGGTTTTGCAGATAGCGATGGAAGAAGATCGTCGGGATCGCTACGGTCAGGCCTGAAGCGGTACAGATCAGCGCTTTGGCGATGCCGCTGGCAAGCATTCCGGCGTTACCCGTCATGCCGGTGCTGGTGAACGAACTGAAAATATCGATCATCCCCAGCACGGTCCCCAGCAGACCCAGCAAAGGCGCCATGGCGGCGATGGTGCCAAGGGTCGCCAGGTAACGCTCCAGCTCGTGAATGACGCGGGCGGCAGCTTCCTCGATGCACTCTTTCATGATCTCGCGACCATGCCGTGAGTTGGCAAGGCCTGCGGCCAGGATCTCACCCAGCGGCGAGTCGGCGCGCAGCTCCTTGAGCTTTTCGTTGCTCAGTTGCTTGTCCTGAATCCAGCGCCACACCTGACCGAGCAGATGCGGTGGCGTAATGCGGCTGGCGCGCAAGGTCCATAGCCGCTCGATGATGATCCCGACGGCGGCAATGGAACTCAAAATGATCGGTAGCATCATCCAGCCACCAGATTTGACCAGCTCCCACACAGCGACCACCCCCTGAAAAAAAGTGGCGCCACTCTAACATAGCGTCGCTGGGTCGCCGAACCCGGCGATGAATAACCGGCATTTCATTCTCGCCAGAAGCGGCGCACATCACGTTCACTGCGCGGTGGTTCGAAAGCGCCCAATTGCAGAGTGATGGCACCCTGCTCAGCACTGTCGAAGGTTTCAATGCCCAGCGAGCGGTAGCGCGATATCACCTGGGGGTGCGGGTGGCCGAAGGCGTTGCCGCGGCCGCGAGAAATCAACACGCCACGCGGCGCCACGGCCTTGAGCAACCTCATTGATGAAGACGTGCGGCTGCCATGGTGGGGCGCCTGCAGCCAGTCGGCGCGGACATCGAAGCCTTGCTCGATCATCGCCCGCTCGGCATGCACATCGATGTCACCGGTCAACAGCAGACGCTCCCCGCCCGCCTCCACGCTCAGTACGCAGGAAGCCTGATTGCTGTCGCCGGCCTGTTCCCATATCCAGGTGGCGAACTTGACCTCATCCCAGGTCCAGGTCTGGCCATTTCGGCACGGCTCTATGGATAGTTGCACCGGCATTCGCCCGGCGTCGCCCGCCACTGTCCTGCGCACCGGCAACGCCTGGATGATTGCCTGGGCGCCGCCGGTGTGGTCATCGTGAGCGTGGCTGAGCAGCATCATGTCCAGGTGACCGACACCGGCGCGGCGTATCGCCGGCAGCACTACGCGCTCACCGATATCGAACTCGCCGACGCGCGGCCCTGCGTCGTACAACAGCGTGTGTCCGCGAGTGCGCAGCAAAATGCCCAACCCCTGACCGACATCCAGTTGCAACACCTGAACCTGCCCCGGCGCAATGCTCTTTTGTGGCGCGAATACGCACAGCAGCAGCATCGGCCAACCCAGAGGACGCAACGGCACGCCAGCGGGCAACAACAGCAACAACGCACCGAACAGGCTGACGGGCCAGACCCAGACCGGCGTAGCAGGCCCGATCCAGGCAGGGGCGGCGTCGGCCATCAGGGCAAGTGCGCGAAAAAGCCAGTCCATCGAGCCGCCTGCCAGCCAGAGCATGCCCTGGCCAATCGGGGGGATGAGCAGAAACAGGGTGCCCAACAGGGCCAGCGGCAGGATGAAAACACCGATCCAAGGCACTGCGAGCAGATTGACCAGTGGCCCACTCAGGCTGACCGGCAGGTTCAGGATCAGCAATAGCGGCAGCAGTCCCAGGGCGATCAGCCACTGCGCCCGCGACCAGCCGTGCAGCCAGTGCCAGGCGCCCAGGCGGGCGCCGAAAATCAGCATCAGGATCGCCACCGCCCCGAAGGACAGCCAGAAGCCAGGGCGCAGACTGATCAAGGGGTCAGCGATCAACACCAGGTTGAGCGAGATCAAGAACGGCAAGAGTGCGCCAAGATGACGAAAGCGCAAGCGCCACAACAACACCAGTGCGAGCATTATGCAGGCGCGCTGTACCGGCACGTCGAAGCCGGCCAGATAGCCATACACCAGCGCACCGGCCAACGCCAACGTACAGGCAGCTGGCAGCCACGGCACCCACTGCGGCCACAGCCCCCAACGCGCCAGTCCGGCGACCAGTCCGTAAAGAAGGCCCGCCAGCAAGCCGATATGGGTGCCGGAAATCACCAGCAAGTGCACGGTGCCGGTGTCTTGCAACACCTTCCAGTCGCCCGGACTCAAGCCCGAAGCATCCCCCAACACCAATGCCGTCAGGCCACCCTCGCGCCCATGGGCATCGACGGCCAGCAAACGCTGACGAACACCATCGCGCCAGGATCGCTTCGCCGGTTTGAGCAACTGCCCATCCACCACGCTGCCCGTGGCACCGATACCCTGGCTCAACAGCCAGGCTTGGTAATCGAAGGCGCCCGGGTTGGCCAGCCCGCCGGGGCGTTTGAGCTTGACCGCCAGGCGCCAGCGTTCGCCGCTCTGCAGCGTCGGGCCGCCGTACCAGGCAAGACGGATTCGCTGGGGCAGAGCTGTGCGTCGTGACCGCGGCTGCTCAAGCTCGAACCGCACCACGCTATCAGCGGCGCTGGGCAGACCGGCGACGTTGCCCTCCAGCCAACGGGTCTGGCCGTCGAGTTTTTCCGGCAGGCGATCGTCCAGCGCCGACTTGGCCGACACGCAAGCCCAGGTCAGCCCGAACAGGAACAGGGCCAGCGGATAGGTCCTGAACGGCAGCAGCATCAGCGCGACGACCGGCATCGCCAGCAGCAACCAGACCGGCGGCAATGCCGGTAAAAAACGCAAGGTCACAAGACCCAGTGCAAGCGCCAGCATCCCGGTGCGCATATGGCTTTCCCTGTCATCAGATGAAAATTCACCTTCCTGACTTAGCCCATTGGCCGGGCCGCGGATTTATTAATTGTCACAATGTCTGAATTTCCATCCGCCAGCATCCATGCATACTTGCCCGAATTTCCCCGCCAATCGCCGGAATTCCGTATGCCACGCCACCTGATCAAGCGGTACATGCCCGATCCGAACAGCATCCGGGAACACAAATCCTTACGCTTTCTTGGCCGTCTGCTGCACGACCCGAACCTCTGGCACCTCAATCGGCACTCTGTGGCCAGGGCCATGGGCGTCGGGTTGTTCGCGGCACTGATGCCGATGCCGCTGCAAATGTTGCTGGCGGCAGTCATGGCGATCCGGATCCGCGCCAACCTGCCGATCGCCGTCAGCCTGTGCTGGCTGACCAACCCGCTGACCATGCCGCCGGTGTTCTATTGCACCTACAAGATCGGCGCATGGCTGCTGGGCCTGCCGCCGCGGCACTTTCCGGATGAGATGAGCTGGGACTGGATCAGCGCACAGCTATCAACGCTGTGGCAGCCGTTTTTGCTGGGTTCGGTGGTGGCGGGAATTGTCCTGGGTGTGGCGGGGTATTTTCTGACGATGGGCTACTGGCGCTGGTGGGTCGGGCGGCAGTGGCGGCGGCGCAAGGCCAAACGCGGATAATGATTGGCAAGTTTGTCTGTAGCAGTCCGGCTTGCCGGCGGCGGCGATTTCAAAGCCGCTACCGCCAGTCACGGTTCGCGCGGGGCTGGCGCTGATTCTGGCCGCAGGCCGTAGGAGCCGGTTTGCTGGCAAATGCGCTGTGTCAGCCGACTCATCTGTCACTCACCACCACGTTCGCCAGCAAGCCGGCTCCTACAATTAGTGCGTACCCATGCCGGTAACCGCAATCAATCGGCTATTGGCGCATCCCTCGCCCGCTCACCAGCAGCCGCGCGCAGCCCAGGTACAGGACGACGGTCGCCACGATCATGAAGCCCAGGGCGACGCTGATCTTGATATCCGACACACCGAGGATCCCGAAACGGAAGGCGTTGACCATGTGCAGCACCGGGTTGGCCAGCGAGACGGTCTGCCAGAACGGCGGCAGCAGGTTGATCGAGTAGAACACCCCGCCCAGATAGGTCAGCGGTGTCAGCACGAAGGTCGGGATGATCGAGATGTCATCGAAGTTGCGCGCAAACACGGCGTTGATGAAGCCCAGCAGCGAGAAGATCGTCGCGGTCAATACCACCACCACCACCGTCACGCCCAGATGGTGCACCTGAAGGTCCGTGAAGAACATCGACAGGATGGTCACGATGACGCCCACCATCAAGCCGCGCAGCATACCGCCAAGGGTGAAGCCGATCAGGATCGTGTGCGGCGAGACCGGTGAGACCATCAGCTCCTCGACCGAACGCTGGAACTTGGCGCCGAAAAAGCTCGATACCACGTTGCCGTAGGAGTTGGTGATCACCGACATCATGATCAGGCCCGGCACGATGTATTGCATGTAGGTGAAGCCACCCATGTCGCCGATCTGCCGGCCGATCAGGTTACCGAAGATCACGAAGTACAGGACCATGGTGATCGCTGGCGGCAGCAGCGTCTGCGGCCAGATCCGCATGAACCGCCGCACCTCGCGGTAAACGATGGTATTGAGGGCGATCAGGTTGGGACGCAGCTCCGAACTCATACCGCCACCTTCGACAGATTTTTTTCCACCAGGCCCACGAACAGCTCCTCAAGGCGATTGGTTTTGTTGCGCAGGCTCAGCACCTGAACGTTCTGCAGCGACAGCTGGCTGAACAGCGAGGTAATGCCGATGGTCTTGTCGACCTGCACCTCCAGCGTGTGGTTATCCACCAGCCGTGACGGGTAGCCGTTGAGTTGCGGCGCGGTCAACATCGGGTCCTTGAGGTCCAGCAGGAAGGTCTCGACATGCAGCGTGTTGAGCAGCGTCTTCATCCCGGTGTTTTCGATGATGGTGCCGTGGTCGATGATGCCGATGTTGCGGCACAGCTGCTCGGCCTCTTCCAGATAGTGCGTGGTGAGGATGATGGTGATGCCTTTCTGGTTCAGCTCGGTGAGGAAGGTCCACATCGAGCGACGCAGCTCGATATCCACACCGGCGGTGGGTTCGTCGAGAATCAACAGACGTGGTTCGTGAATCAGCGCGCGGGCAATCATCAGACGCCGCTTCATGCCGCCGGACAGCGACCGCGACGGGACGCTGCGTTTGTCCCACAGCCCAAGCTGGGTCAGGTATTGCTCGGCACGTTCCTTGGCGATCTTCGGCGGGATACCGTAATAACCGGCCTGGGTCACGACGATGTCGAAGGTCTTTTCGAACTGGTTGAAGTTGAACTCTTGCGGCACCACGCCGATCGAGCGCTTGAGCTGCGCCGGATTGCGATCCAGGTCGTGACCGAAGATGTTCACCGTGCCGGTGGTCTTGTTGACCAGGGTCGAGATGATCCCGATGGTGGTGGATTTGCCGGCACCGTTGGGGCCGAGCAACGCGAAGAAATCACCCTCGGCGACGTCCAGGTCGATCCCCTTGAGGGCCTGGAAACCGTTGCCGTAGGTCTTGGTTAGCTGCCGGATGGACAGAGCTGAACTCATGACTGAACACACACCAATAAAAGGAAAAGGGATAAATAACCGAATACAAAGCACGCCGTCACTGCATCGAGCAGAGCCCGAACGACTGCTGCGAAACAATCTGTTGCAGTCGCGGCGCGAAGGTCAATGTTGCTTGGCGAGGCCGCGCAAGTACAGCGAGATCTATTGATAGTAGATATCAATCTAACGCTGACAGCCTCAGGTCAGTGCCGTCATCACCGCGCTGCGGTACGCCGGGCGTTGCTGCAAACGCTCATACCAGGCTTTGAGGTGAGGCAGGTCGATGCGTTCAATCGGCATCTCGAACCAGGCATAAATAAAGCTGCCCAACGGAATGTCACCCATGCCGAACGCGTCTCCCGACAGATACGGTTGTGCCGCCAGGGCTTTGTCGACGATGCGCAGCAGACCTTCGACCGTGACTTTTGCGACGTTGATCTGATGCCAGTCCTGCTGCGCGGCTGGCGTGCGCAATACACCCCAGAACACGGTGCGAAACGGACCGGCAAAGCTCGACGTGGTCCAGTCCATCCACTTGTCCGCTTGCGCGCGGGCTTTGGCGCTGCCTGGGTAAAGTGCCGAGTCCGGGGCGTATTGCCCAGCCAGGTAACGCACGATGGCGTTGGATTCCCACAGCACGAAATCGCCATCTTCGATCATCGGCACTACGCCGTTGGGGTTCCTGGCCAGGAATTGAGGCTGATCGTTGAGCCCGAACGCGCCACCGGCATTGATCGACTCATACTCAAGCCCCAGTTCCTCGGCAATCCACAACGCCTTGCGCACGTTGGACGAATTTTTGCGGCCCCAGATCTTCAACATGCGGGTGTTCTCCTGCGTTCGACAGCGATGGGTTAGAGGCATATACCTGTGGTGCGGCAGTCTACTCCGAGCGCGGATCCAGGGGTATTCGAGCCACTGCGTGACGTGCATCGGCCAGCGCTCGAACTCCGCTGACCGCCTGGGGTCACTATCGATGCGCGGGCCAGAGCGGCTGCCTGTGTTCTCGATGGCGCTCACTTTCGCCGTCATCATGGAGGGATTTTTATGCTGTTGTTGTGGATCGTGGTTCTGCTGATCGGCGTGGCCTGGCTGGCCCATCGGCGCGTTGGCGCTTTTCCTGCGCTGGGGATAGTGGCGGTCTATCTGTTGGCGATGGGAGCATTCAGCCATGCCC
This sequence comes from Pseudomonas sp. NPDC087358, assembly GCF_044900785.1. Taxonomy (NCBI): domain Bacteria; kingdom Pseudomonadati; phylum Pseudomonadota; class Gammaproteobacteria; order Pseudomonadales; family Pseudomonadaceae; genus Pseudomonas; species Pseudomonas sp. NPDC087358. The sequence goes on along the minus strand of NZ_JBJDOA010000011.1, from coordinate 53,977 downwards.
ACGGCTGGATGATTATTCCCTGGCTACTGTGGCTCGCCGTGGCACTGCCACTGGCCCTGCCCGACCTGCGTCGCCAGTATTTCAGCAAGCCGATGTTCGCCTGGTTTCGCAAGGTTCTGCCGCCGATGTCGGAAACCGAGCGCGATGCGATCGATGCCGGAACGGTCTGGTGGGATGGCGAACTGTTCAGTGGTCGGCCCAATTGGGACACCTTGCTCAGCTACCCGAAAAGCCGGTTGACCGAAGAGGAACAGGCGTTCATCGACGGCCCGACTGAAGAACTGTGCGCGATGGTCAGCGACTGGGAAATCGGCCAGGCCATGGACCTGCCCGCTGAGGCTTGGGCGCACATCAAGGAACATGGCTTTTTCGCCTTGATCATCCCCAAGGAGTACGGCGGCAAAGGTTTCTCGGCCTATGCGCACTCGCAAGTGGCGATGAAGCTTGCCACCCGCAGTGGCGATCTGGCGTCCACGGTCATGGTCCCCAATTCGCTGGGCCCTGCCGAACTGCTGTTGCATTACGGCACCGACGAACAACGCAACCATTACCTTCCGCGGCTGGCGCGCGGCGACGACATCCCCTGCTTTGCCCTGACCGGTCCGCTGGCCGGTTCCGACGCCGGCGCGATGCCCGACACCGGGATCATCTGCAAGGGCCAGTGGCAAGGTGAGGAAGTCATCGGCCTGCGCCTGAACTGGGAGAAGCGCTACATCACCCTAGGCCCGGTCGCGACCTTGCTCGGTCTGGCATTCAAGGCGTTCGACCCCGAGCATCTGCTGGGCGAGGAAGAAGACCTGGGCATCAGCCTGGCGCTGATCCCGACCGATACAGCGGGCGTGGAAATCGGTCGTCGTCACCTGCCGCTGGGTGCGGCGTTCATGAACGGCCCCAATTCGGGCAAAGACGTGTTCATTCCCCTGGAGTACCTGATCGGCGGTCAGGAAATGCTCGGCAAGGGCTGGATGATGCTGATGAACTGCCTGTCGGTGGGCCGCTCGATTTCGCTGCCGGCGGTGGGTACCGGCGCGGCCAAGTACACCAGCCTGGTGACTGGCCAGTACACGCAGATTCGCGAGCAGTTCAACGTGCCTCTGGCCGCCTTCGAAGGTATCCAGGAGTCCCTCGCCCGGATCGGCGGTAACGCCTGGCTGATGGACAGCGCGCGGATGTTGACCGCCAACGCAGTGGACCTTGGCGAGAAACCGTCAGTGCTGTCGGCGATTCTCAAATACCACCTGACCGAGCGCGGTCGGGAATGCATCACCCACGCCATGGACGTGCATGGCGGCAAGGGCATCATCATGGGCCCGAACAACTACCTGGGTCGCTCATGGCAGGGTGCGCCGATCTTCATCACGGTCGAAGGCGCAAACATTCTGTCGCGCAACTTGATGATCTTCGGTCAGGGGGCGATCCGCTGCCATCCCTTCGTCTTGAAGGAAATGGCCCTGGCCGCACGCGAAGACCAGGACCGCGCCGTCATCGAGTTCGACGATCTGCTGCTGCAACATATCGGCTTTGCGGTGCGCAACGCCGCCAGCACGCTGGTGCTCAATCTGGGTTTCGGCCATTTCGAAAGCATGCCGGGCGATCGCCTGAGCCAAGGTTATTTCCGCGCGCTCAATCGCCAAGCCGCCGCTTTCGCCATGCTCGCCGACCTGAGCATGATGCTCCTGGGCGGCGAACTGAAGCGCCGGGAACGTCTGTCGGCACGTCTGGGTGACGTCCTCAGCCATCTGTATCTGGCCTCGGCGGCGCTCAAGCGCTATCACGATCTGGACTACCAGGAGGCGCTGGCACCGTTGTTCCGCTGGTCCATGGAAGAAGCGCTGGGCGAGTCCGAGCGGGCACTTGATGAGCTGCTGAGTAACTTCCCTAGCCGCATCCTCGGCGCGCTGCTGCGGGTGATCGTGTTTCCGCTCGGGCGCAGGCACAAAGGCCCGTCGGACGCACTGGATGCCGAAGTCGCGGGGATTCTCGGCCGGGCCAAAGGCGATCCGGCGCTTGAATCGGTGCTTGCAGGCTGCTATCGCCCGACGGCAGAAAACGACCCGGTGGGCGCTTTGCAGCATGCCGCCGACCTGCTGACAGCTGCCCGAGGCGTACACGCAAAACTGCATCAGGGGCTCAAGAGCGGCCAGGTCAAGGCGGCTGGCGGTGAGCATGTCATCGACGCCGCGCTTAACGCAGGCGTACTGCAACCGGCCGAAGCCGAGAAGCTGCGGGCGGCGGAAAGCGCCCGGCGCAAGGTCATCGACGTGGATGATTTCGATAAGGAGGAGCTGGTAGCGGCAGAGGGGAAAGTCCGCTAATCGTCATAAAAATCGCCCCATGAAGGAGTGAGCTCGCTGGCGATTGGCTTTGTCAGGTACCTCATCGAATCTGACTCAGGCAATCGCGAGCAAGCTCACTCCTACAAAGATTTTGATGCGCCACGGTGCTCGGTCTGCCGCTCTAGCCTGCCCATCCTCGAAGAATTGTCCTACACTCCCCGGTAACAACAAGAAAACACCAAAGGGGACGCATCATGATCGATCAACGCATGTCTCATCGTTGCCTGCTCGCTGAAATCGCCTCGGGGGAGGACCTTCACAGCGGCAAGCCCACCCAGACCCTGCAAACGCTGTTGCTCATCGGCTTCATCAGCCGCCAGACCAGTCCTGATCACACGTTCTCTCACCTGGCCCTGACCGAAGCCGGGCATCGCTATCTGGCCGGTTTGTGGCATTGAGATAGCGGCAGGCCCCTCAGGGATCTATACTCCCGCGCCTGTTTTTGTCTCTGAGGACTTCATCATGGCCGACGCCAATCTCGACCGCACTCTCAACCTGCTGACGCACCTGCGCGGCATCCTGGTCGCGCTCGGTGACGCCGAACAGGTTCCCGAGGAAAGTCATGCGCTGTTTCTGGAGCGTTATGACGAGTTGATGACGCTGCTGCCGCAAGAACCGATCGAAAGCCAGTACCTGGGCCAGGACCTGCTGTGTCAGGTGATACAGCGCTACCCGCAGATCGCCCATCTGGTGCCGCGCGACCTGCTCTGGTACTTCGGCGGCGACTGCCTGCACTTCATGCCTGATGAAGAAATCGACCTCTATACCGCGCTGGAAGAGCGTCGTTTCGACGCCGAAGAAAACGAAGAACCGTTCGATTGGGATCAGGAGAAGCAGTTGCTGGCCATGGGGCTGGACGGGCCCAAGCACTAGACATCTCTGGCGGGCCCACGTGCTCCTGCCTGGCCACTGCAGGAGTGAGTGTGCTCGCGATTGCGCTGGCCCAGTGCACCCAGGCGTCTGGACTGACGCGTCGCGAGCAGGCTGACTGCTACGGATAACTTTGCACCTTCCTCATAAAAGTTCTGATCTTAAAAATAATCTAAATGCATTATTTTTATAATTAGCTTAGCGCCAGATCGAATTTCACAGACTCATCCCGGCCCTCTATGTTGCTCACATGCGTCAGCGCGAACGCCCCGCGCCAAGTCGTTCGATCAACATAAGGAATTGTCCATGAGCGTTGAATTCATCGGTTACATCGCCACGCAGCCCGGCTCGGAAATCCATCCCCGCAGCGGCGCGACGATCCAGCCGGAGTATGTCGCAAAAGTCGCACGCGCCCATGAGGACGCAGGCTTCGACCGCGCACTGGTGGCCTACCACTCCAATAGTCCCGACAGCGCCTTTGTCGCAGCCCACGCCGCCAGCGTGACCCGTAGCCTGAAATTCCTCATCGCCCACCGTCCCGGTTTCATTTCACCGACGGTCGCCGCTCGCCAGTTCGCCACACTCGATGTCTTCAATGGTGGGCGCATCGCGGTGCATATCATCACTGGCGGGGACGACCAGGAATTACGCGCCGATGGCAGCTTCATCGGCAAGGACGAGCGCTACGCGCGCACGGACGAGTACCTGAGCGTGGTGCGTCAGGAATGGACCGCCGAGCAACCTTTCGATCATCAGGGCACCTACTATCAGTTCGAAGGCGCCCATTCGCTGGTCAAGTCCCCTCAACAACCGCATATTCCGGTGTATTTTGGCGGCGCCTCGCAGGCGGCCATCGAGGTGGCCGGCAAACATGCCGATGTCTACGCCTTGTGGGGCGAAACCTACGAGCAGGTCAGGGACATCGTCAAACAGGTACGCGCCGAGGCCGCCAGGCACGGACGTACAATCAGGTTCAGCCTGTCGCTCAGGCCGATTCTGGCCGAAACCGAGGAGAAGGCCTGGGCCCGTGCCGACAGTATTCTCGAGCGTGCCCAGGCGTTGGCCCAGGCCTCGGGTTTCCAGCGTCGCGACCCGGCGAACGAAGGCTCGCGGCGCCTGCTGGACGCGGCGGCCAAAGGTGCCCGTCTGGATAAGCGCCTGTGGACCGGCATCGCGGGGTTGCTCGGTGCCAAGGGCAACTCGACCTCACTGGTGGGCACGCCTGAACAGGTCGCCGAAGCGCTGCTCGATTACTACGATCTGGGCATCAGCACCTTTCTGATCCGCGGCTTCGACCCTCTGGACGACGCCATCGACTACGGCAAGAAGCTGATCCCCCTGACCCGCGAGCTGGTGGCCAGACGCGAACAAGAGAAACGCGAAAAGGTGGCGTGATCTCGGCCATGCCCCACGCTTGTGCCCGGCGGGCGTGGGAGTCTGGCTTGCCGACGATCTGCCGGGAACCGGCAGCCAATCCTGCGAACGCGGTGCAGCTGATGCTGACAAGGCGCCTGGGTCTACTGCCGGTGCCCGGCAGATCGCTGGCAAGCCGAGCTCCCACGGCCTGCGGCCAGAATCAAGAGCACGCGGCGCGACAGATGTTGAGGGTTTCTGCCCAGAGGGCGACAGATGTAGATCGCTTTTGCACGGAGGATGGCAGATGTGAATCGCTTCTGCCGGCGGGCGTGGGAGTCTGGCTTGCCGACGATCTGCCGGGAACCGGCAGCCAATCCTGCGAACGCGGTGTAGCTGATGCTGACAAGGCGTCTGAGTCTACTGCCGGTGCCCGGCAGATCGCTGGCAAGCCGAGCTCCCACGGCCTGCGGCCAGAATCAAAAGCAGGCGGCGCGACAGAGGGTTTTCGCCCAGAGGGCGACAGATGTGGATCGCTTCTGCCCGGAGGATGACAGATGTTGAGGGTTTCTGCCCAGAGGGCGACAGATATAGATCGCTTTCGCACGGAGGAAGGCAGATGTGAATCGCTTCTGCCCGGAGGGCGTGGGAGTCTGGCTTGCCGACGATCTGCCGGGAACCGGCAGCCAATCCTGCGAACGCGGTGTAGCTGATGCTGACAAGGCGCCTGGGTCTACTGCCGGTGCCCGGCAGATCGCTGGTAGCCGAGCTTCGACGGCCTGCGGCCAGAATCAAAAGCAGGCCAAAGGTGGCGTGATCTCGGCCATGCCCCAGCGCTTGTGCCCGGAATCAAAACCAAGCCTTACGCTTTTGCCACGACGTTCGGCCAGAAGCAAAATCGTGTCAGTCGGCGCGGCCTGTGTTTGCGAGGATCACGCAGCTTTGCGCGCCTGCTTCAATGCCTCGGCCACCAGGCTGCCAAACAAGGCCACGGGGGCTTGCAGATTGCCGAGGAAGCGCGGATAGATCAGCCACAAATCCAGCACTGGCTTGAAATCCTTGAGGGGCATGACCGCCAACTGTTCCCGCAGTGGACTGCGCTCAAACAACGGACGAGGTACCAGCCCCAGGCCTGCGCCGTCGGCGACCAAGCCCAGCTGCAGCTCGGTGCCAAAGGTTTCCAGGTTGACCTTCAGGCTCAGCCCCTGATCGACCAGGGTGCGTTGCAATCCCGCGCGAAACCCGCAACCGTCGGGGTTGAGCACAAAACCCTGTTGGTAACAGTCGGCCAGGCTGACCGGTTTTTTCGGCAGTCGGTCCCTGGCGCAGACCACCACCAGCTCCATCTTGCCTAGGGACTCGCCAACGATCCCTTCCGGGAAAATCTTGCCAGCCGGAAACAGTGCAGCGGCGGCATCGAGCTCTGCGTTCTCGATCTTGGCGATCAGGTGACTGCCCCAACCGGTGAGCACCTGGGCCCGCAAGTCGGGAAATTGCCCACGCAGTTGCTTGAGCGCATCGAGCAGCACCACATCGCCGATGGTCTGTGGCACCCCCAGGCGCAGGACACCCGTGGGCGGCGCATCGTTTGCCACCAGCTCGCGCAGCGAATCCATCTCCCGCAGGATCGCCAGGCACTTCTGGTACACCTGAGTGCCCATGGCGGTTGGTTTGAGCGGTTTGGTGTTGCGGTCGAACAGCTCCACACCCAGCGCCTGCTCGAAATTCTGTACCCGACGGGTGATGGCCGGTTGGGTAAGCGCCAGCGATTCAGCGGCGTGGCTGATCGACTGGCAGCGAATCACCGCCACAAAGGCGTCGATATCATCAATTTTCATTCGGATCGCACATGGTAAAAGGGGAACAAGACAGGCAAAAAGCATAATTGCGTGCGCTGACGCGGGATACCCCCGGCCACCTGCGCAAGAGTTATCAAATGCCTTTTCGTTATAACCTAATCATCAATAAATAGCATATTAACCTGCAGCATTATGCTTATATTAGCCATCCCCAGCCAACCTGGAACCGGCATGACACAACCCCGACATCCTGAACGACTACGGGCCTTCATTGGTGCGCTGGCCGAGTTGATCGACAGCCATCCTGGCGAGGGCGACCTGCTGCACCGCGGCGGCAAGCTCTTGCAGCAACTGGTGCGCCACGATGACTGGTTACCCGAGGCGTTCGCCACTCCCGACCCGACTCGCTATCAGCAGTTTCTGTTGCATGCGGATTCGCGCCAGCGCTTCTCGGTGGTCAGTTTTGTCTGGGGTCCGGGCCAAAGCACGCCGATTCATGATCATCGGGTCTGGGGACTGATCGGCATGCTGCGTGGGGCCGAACACGCGCAGGGCTTCACCCGCGGCGTTGACGGCCAACTGCAACCCCAAGGTGCGCCCTTGCGACTGGAGCCCGGACAGGTTGAAGCCCTGTCGCCGCACAGCAATGACATTCATCAGGTCAGCAACGCCTTCGCCGATCAGGTGTCGATCAGCATTCATGTCTACGGCGCGAATATCGGCGCGGTGAAACGCGCCGTGTATCAGCCTGACGGTAGCGAAAAATTGTTCATCTCCGGTTACTCCAACGCTTACCTCCCGAACATCTGGGACCTGTCCAAAGAGAATCACGCCCAATGACTCAATCCACACGATCGTTTGCCGATATTCGCCAGGCTTTGCTTGCCCGTGAGGAGGTGGCATTGGTGGATGTGCGCGAAGAAGCTCCCTTTGCCCAGGCCCACCCCTTGTTTGCGGCCAATATCCCGCTGTCGAAACTGGAGCTGGAGGTGTTGTCGCGCATACCCCGCCGGGATACCGCCATCACCTTGTATGACAACGGTGAAGGCCTGCTCCCGCTGGCGCTTGAGCGCCTGTCAGCCCTGGGCTACAGCGACGTCAAAACACTGGAAGGCGGATTGCAGGGCTGGCGCGATGCTGGCGGTGAGCTGTTCATCGACGTCAACGTGCCGAGCAAGGCGTTCGGCGAGCTGGTGGAACATCATCGGCACACGCCATCGCTGGCCGCCGAGGAGGTCAAGCAGCTGCTCGACAGCCACGCCGATGTGGTGGTGCTCGACGCTCGCCGATTCGATGAATACCAGACCATGAGCATTCCCACCGGTGTCAGCGTGCCCGGGGCCGAACTGGTGCTGCGTGCCCGTGAGCTGGCGCCCGACCCCAACACCCGCATCATCGTCAATTGTGCCGGCCGCACGCGCAGCATCATCGGCACGCAATCGTTGGTCAACGCCGGCCTGCCTAATCCGATAGCGGCGCTGCGCAACGGCACCATCGGCTGGCTACTGGCCGGCCAGACGCTGGATCACGGACAGGCTCGGCGCTTTTCGCCGGTCAGCAGCCAGACCCTGGAGATTGCGCGTCGTGACGCCCGCAAGGTGGCCGACACCGCCAGGGTAAAACGTGGCAGCCGCGCCGATCTGCACAACTGGCAAACCGAGGCCCGGCGCACCACTTACCTGTTCGACGTGCGCACGCCGGAAGAATTCGAAGCCGGCCACCTGCCCGGCGCCCGCTCCACGCCCGGTGGGCAGCTGGTGCAGGAGACCGATCATTACGCCAGCGTGCGCGGCGCGCGGATCGCCCTGCTGGACGATGACGGCGTGCGCGCCAACATGTCGGCGTCCTGGCTTGCGCAGCTGGGCTGGGAAGTGTTCGTGATCGATGGTTTGCAACCTGAAGACTTCAGCGAAACAGGTGCATGGAACGCGCCGATTCCGCCATCGGTGCAGGTCGAAGAGATCAGCGCCGATACGCTGCGCCAATGGCAACGCGAGGGGGACCTGCAAGTGCTGGATTTCACTGCCAGTGCCAATTACGTCAAGCAACACATTCCCGGGGCCTGGTGGACGTTACGCGCCGATCTGACCAACGCGCTGCAGGAAATCCCCGCCGCTGAGCGTTATGTCCTGACCTGCGGCAGCAGCAAGCTGGCAAGGCTGGCGGCGCCTGAGGTCGAGGCTCTGACCGGCAAGCCGGTATTCGTGCTCAGGGACGGCACGGCCAGCTGGATCGCCGCCGGGTTCGAGCTGCAAAGCGGTGAAACGCACCTCGCCTCCCCGCGCATCGATCGCTATCGCCGCCCCTATGAAGGCACCGATGCCCCCCGTGAAGCCATGCAGGCGTATCTGGATTGGGAGTTCGGGCTGGTTGCACAACTGGGCCGGGACGGGACTCATGGTTTCAACGTGATCTAGGGCCCCGCGCTGCCGTGCACACAAGGGCCGGGCTTGCTGGCGCTTACATGCATCAAAGGCATCTTTGAAGAAATGCATCGCCAGCAAGCTCCCCCACCGCTGATTGTTATCCGCTTACGGACATAACGTCACACACCGTGCCGACCCCTTCTCCAGGCGGAGGCCGCGAATCCACTTCTACGCCTGGAGACACATTTGATGCCCGCCTTTTCCGTCACCCGTACCAGATCGCTACTGCTGGGGATGTTCCTCGCGCTCTCCCTGGGCCAGTCCAGCCAAGCGGCCGACGCGCTGCAACCGTTGCTGGTGGCCAACCAGAAATCAGCACTCAAGGTGCTGCTGGAGGTTTCCGGCGAACTCAAGGATGTCCCTTACGAAATCAGATTCTCCGAATTCCCCTCGGCCTCGCCGTTGGGTGAGGCCCTGAATGCCGGCGCAGTAGATGTCGGTGCGCTGGGCGATGCGCCTTATGTGTTCGCGTTGGGCGCCGGTGCTTCGTTGAAAGTGATCAGCATCACTCACGTCAACGGCCGCTACACCACCGCGCTGATCGTGCGCGACGACTCACCGATCAAGTCGGTCGCCGACCTCAAGGGCAAACGCATCGTCACTGGCCGCGGTTCCATCGGCCATTACCTGGCGATTCGCGCACTCAACGAAGCCGGGCTGCAAACCCGCGATGTCAATTTCGTCTATCTGCTGCCCAGCGAATCAAGGCTGATTCTGGATAACGGCGACGCCGATGCCTGGGCCACCTGGGCGCCCTACACCACCGTCGCCACCCAAAGCGGCGCGCGCATCCTGCCCAACGGCCCGGACCTGCTGACCAATCACTCTTACCTGGCCGCAACCAGCAAGGCCATCGCCCAGAAGCGTCCCCAACTGGATGACTTCGTGGTGCGCCTGGACCGCGCCTATCGCTGGGTCAACGCGCATCCAAAAGAATATGCCGCCGCGCAGACCAAGGTCACCGGCCTGCCACTGGCGGTGCACCTGGCCGTCAATCAGGACACCCGCATGGAACGCGTAAGCATTGATGACAGCGTGATCAAGGGCCTGCAGAACACGGCCGACATCTATCAGCGCGAGGGCATCCTCAACAAGCACGTCGATGTGTCCCATGGCTTCGATCCCGACTTCAACGCCATTCGCCTGGCGGCCGAGCAGGCGGCCGAGCAGAACGATTCGCAGGCCGCACGCTAGGAGGTGCTGTTGATTCTGTGGTTTTGCGATTGGACTTGAATCAACAGCCGCTGCGCTCCCCACGATTCGGCCAGAAACAAAAATGTGGGTGATTTCGCGATTCGGCCAGAATCAAAAAACCGGGCTGCCCACCATCCCGCCTCTGCCCGGACGGCGTAGGAGCAAGCTTGCTCGCGATCTGGCGCGAAGCGGCAGCAAACCCTGCCAACGTGGGGTACCTGACACGGCCAAGGGGCCTGATTTTACTGCCGGTGCCCGGCAGCTCGCGGGGCAAGCCCGCTCCTACGACCGACCAACCGCATCGGCCACGGCGCAATCCGCTTCTGCCCTCCGGCCAGAATCAACAGCCCCAATGATTCCGCGATTCGGTCAGAAACAAAAATGTGAGTGATTCCGCGACTCGGCCAGAATCAGAGATTCAGGGCTGCGCACCATCCCGCCTCTGCCCGGAGGGCGTAGGAGCAAGCTTGCTCGCGAACTGGCGCGAAGCGGCAGCAAACCCTGCCAACGTGGGGTACCTGACACGGCCAAGGGGCCTGATTTTACTGCCGGTGCCCGGCAGCTCGCGGGGCAAGCCCGCTCCTACGAACGACCAACCGCATCGGCCACGGCGCAATCCCGCTTCCGCCCTCCGGCCAGAATCAACAGCCCCAGTGATTCTGCGATTCGGTCAGAAACAAAAATGTGAGTGATTCCGCGACTCGGTCAGAGACAAAAATGTGACTGATTCGGCGATTCGACTTGAATCGAAAAAAGGACTGCGAACCCTCCCTGTTTCTGTCCGCAGGGCGTAGGAGCCAGCTGCTCGCGAACCGGGGCGAAGCGCCAGCGAACCCCGTGAACGCTATCAAAGGTCGACAAGCCAGGCGGGGTCGTGAAAAATGCGGGCTTTGCCTGGAGATGAGACAGTCTCATCGCAGACCGGCGAACGCCTTTTGAGGTCCAGCATGCCCTTTGAGTCAAACACCCCCGACGACCTGCCCGATGACTGCCTGGCAGTCCTGTACGGGTTGGTGACGTCGTTTCCCGGCAAGGGCAAGACGTCGCTGCTCAAATTGCTGCGCACGGTGGGTGTCGCCGATTCCGACGGCAAGGTGATGGAGACCGACGACCTGGGCGTCATCCTCGAGCGGCTGCAGCGCCAAGAGTGGATCGAGCTGGAGCAGCGCCCTGAAGGGCAGTACTTGTGTGTCACGCCGCAGCGACGCAATCGCGTGATACTGAGCCTGCTGCAGGCGCCGGACTGCGAGCACTGGTTGAGTGAAATCGACACCAGCCTGCCCTACCTCAGCGAGTGGCAGACGCCGTCTCGGTCACGGATTTTGCAAGATCTCTGGCTGAGTCTGCTACAGGGTGCCACGGCGCGTCTTGAGCAATCGCTGCGGCTGGCCAGCTATATCTTCTCCCACACAAGCAACTCTGCCCCCCATCCCATGCAACTGCTCCAGGCCGATCCAGAGGGGCTGGAAGTTTTCGCCCGGCTCGACGACGTGGCGCGAGCGATGCTGGTAGACAACCACCTGAACCTGCTCAATACCTGGCTGGGCCCGGCCGGTCACAGCTACGCGCTGGCCTTGCGCGAGATGGAAGCACGGCCATCCCTGGTGCTGGGGCTGGAGTTGTCGCTTCAGGCACTGTGGCGCGGCGACTGGGTCACCCTGCAGTTCCTGGCCTCGGATGATCTGGAACTGCTGCACCAGACCATCCACCTGTTGTTGAGCGGCCAGGTGAACGAGACGCTGCTGTTCCTGCGCGCCTGGCTCGCCGAGACGCGGCGACTGTCCAAGAAGCGCAAGATCGATCTGCCGCCGGTACTCAACGCGCTGTACTGCCTGGCGCTGTTGGGTGAGAACGACCCAAAGCAACGCGCGCAGCTCAAGCAGGCCGTAACCCTGGGCATGAAGGAAAGTTACGGCGCCGCTTACACGGTGCTCTACCACCTGCTCGAACAGTTGCAGGGAGAGAGGTCATCGCTGTCCTCATCCTTCATGCCAGACAAACTCAATGGCCTGGACGGCTTGCTGCTGGCTCTGGGCCTGTACTGGCTGGACGCCCCGCAAGCGCGCCAGGATCAATGGCGGACCACCTTGCAGGACTACCGGGATGAGCTCATCGGCGACGGCTATACCTGGCTGGCGGCGGAGTTCGACGCGCTGATATCGATGCAGTTCGGTCTGCCTCGACTATTGGCCGAGGTGCACCAAAGTGCCGGTTTGCAGCCGCTGGCTACCCTTTGTCGACGCCAGCAAGCCTGGGAGCATGCGCTGAACGCCCTGAGCCAACTCAGGCCGGGCAAAGCGCTGGCGTCCCCTGCTGGCGACGAGAAGAACACCCGCCTGGCCTGGCTGATTTCGCTCAGTTCCTATCACCGCGAGGTCGAGCCCCGCGAGCAGAAACGTAATGCCAAGGGACAGTGGAGCAAGGGCCGCACAGTGGCGCTCAAACGTCTGCTGGATGACAGCGAGCTCATGGATTTTCTCTGCGAGCAGGACCGCCAGACCATCAGCTCGATCCAGATCAGCTACTACCATCACTCCAGCGCTGATTACGATCTGCCCGCAGCCCTGGCCCTGCCGCGGCTGGTCGGCCATCCGGCGCTGTACTGGCAGGACGCGCCTGAGGTGCGGATCGATCTGCAAGCAGGCCAGGCCTCCCTGCGCCTCGAAGCACTGGCCGGGCATATTCGCGTGCGCCTGGAGCCGCCTGGCATTCTCGGCGCTGACGAGATCTACGTGCACAAGGAAACCCCCACTCGCCTGCAGGTCTACACGGTCGGGCGCGAGCTGCGAAAAATCGCCGAAATCGTCGGCACGGGGCTGAGCGTGCCAGAATCAGCCAAGGCGCAACTGCTTGACGCCGTGAGCGCGATCGCACCGCTTTTGCCGATCCATTCGGACATTCCCGAACTGATCGGGCACCTGGACACCGAACCCGCCGACACCCGCCTCTACGCCCACCTGCTGCCTCTGGCCGAGGGCGTGCGCCTGCAGTTGTTGGTGCGTCCGCTGGCCGAGGGCAGCTGGTTTCGCCCAGGCCATGGCGCTGAAAACCTGCTGGGCGAACGCGACGGCAAGCCGCTGCAGGTCAGCCGTGATCTGGCGGGTGAACGACAGGCTCTGCAACAGGTGCTGCAAAGTTGCCCGGGGCTGGCCAACGCTGACAGCGACGGTCAGGAATGGCAACTGGACCAGCCCCAGCATGCGCTGCAGTTGCTCAGCGAATTGCATGCGCTCGATGGCGAACAGCTGCACTGCATCTGGCCCGAAGGCGAACGCATGCGCATCAAGGCTCGCCCCGGCCTGAGCCAGCTCAATCTGGGGCTGCGCCAGCAAGGCGAGTGGTTCGTCCTGCAAGGCAATATCACCCTGGACGATGGCAAGGTGCTGCAGCTGCGGCAATTGCTGGAACTGCTCAAGGCCAGTCCCGGACGCTTCCTGAAACTCAACGAGCGCGACTGGCTGGCCCTCGACGACAGCCTGCGCAGGCGCCTGGATGAATTGGCGCATCTGGCGGACCGGGTCAACGATCAGGGGTTGCGTCTGAGCCCGCTCACCACGCCGCTGCTCGCCAGCCTCGCCGAGGAGGTCGGCGAATTCGAAGCCGACGCAGCCTGGCACACGCAACTGGAAAAACTGCAATCGCTGCGCAGCTACCAGCCTCAAGTGCCCGGCACCCTGCAGGCTGAATTGCGCGATTACCAACTCGACGGCTTCGCATGGCTGGCGCGCCTGGCGCAATGGGGTGTCGGCGCTTGCCTGGCGGACGACATGGGTCTGGGCAAGACCGTGCAGACCCTGGCCCTGCTGCTGGATCGCGCCGCCAAGGGGCCGCAGCTGGTTGTCGCGCCGACATCGGTCACCCTCAACTGGCAGGCGGAAAGTACCCGTTTTGCCCCGAGCCTGAACGTGCGGGTCTATCAGCAACAGCGCAGCCTGGCAAACCTGGGCCCCGGTGATCTGGTGATCGTCAGCTACGGTTTGCTGCAGCAAGACAGCGCAGCGTTCGACGCAGAGCATTGGAGCAGCGTGGTGCTGGACGAAGCTCAAGCGATCAAGAATGCCCAGACCAAGCGCTCGCAGGCGGTCATGGGGCTCAAGGCCGATTTTCGCATGGTCGCCACCGGTACCCCGCTGGAAAACCATCTCGGTGAGTTGTGGAACCTGTTCCGTTTTATCAATCCCGGCCTGCTCGGCAGCCAGGAAAGTTTCGCCAGCCGCTTCGCCACGCCCATAGAGCAAGGCGATGCGCCAGCCCGGCGAGCGCTCAAGGCACTGATCCAGCCGTTTATCCTGCGGCGCCTGAAAAGCCAGGTGCTCGAAGAACTGCCCGCACGTACCGAGATTACCTACAAGGTGCCGTTGTCGGAGGAGGAAGCGCATCAGTACGAGGCGCTGCGCCAGCAAGCGGTCTACCACCTTTCGCGACTTGATCCGCAGGCGGGCAAATCCATGCAGGTGCTGGCGGAAATCACCCGGCTGCGACGCTTCTGCTGTCATCCGTCACTGGTCCTGCCCGGCTCGACACTGCCGGGCAGCAAACTCCAGGCGTTTTCTGCGATCGTCGAGGAGCTGCTGGAAAACCGCCACAAGGCGTTGGTTTTCAGCCAGTTCGTCGATCATTTGAGCATCGTCCGCGCATGGCTCGATCAACAGGGCATTGCCTATCAGTATCTGGATGGCTCGACGCCGCCCAAGGAACGGCAGAACCGGGTCAATGCGTTCCAGGCCGGGGTGGGCGACATCTTTCTGATCAGCCTCAAGGCTGGCGGCAGCGGTCTTAACCTGACCGAGGCTGACTACGTGATCCATCTGGACCCGTGGTGGAACCCGGCGGTGGAAGATCAGGCCAGCGATCGCGCTCACCGCATGGGCCAGCAGCGGCCGGTGACTGTTTACCGGCTGGTCACTGAAAACAGCATCGAGGAGCAGATCGTCGCCCTGCATGGTCGCAAACGCGACCTGGCCGACAGCCTGCTGGAGGGTGGGGAAATCAGCGCAAAACTGGACGCCGATGCATTGTTGAATCTGCTCAAGGGCTAGTCGCAGCGAGGTGAGTCTGACTCAGGCGTCAGGCTCACCTGCGAGTCAGCAACCCTGACGCGACGAAGCAAGGAAAAAAACGCGCACAAACAAAAACGCCGCTCTGATGAGCGGCGTTTTTGTGAATTTGGAGCGGGAAACGAGACTCGAACTCGCGACCCCGACCTTGGCAAGGTCGTGCTCTACCAACTGAGCTATTCCCGCAATATGGCGTCCCCTAGGGGACTCGAACCCCTGTTACCGCCGTGAAAGGGCGGTGTCCTAGGCCACTAGACGAAGGGGACACTGCCTGAAACACCATGGTGTGTGTTCCAGTTCCAGAATCACATCCGAAGATGTTTTCTGGTTTCACTCAACTTCGCCCAAAGGCCAAGCTGCTTAAAATTGGAGCGGGAAACGAGACTCGAACTCGCGACCCCGACCTTGGCAAGGTCGTGCTCTACCAACTGAGCTATTCCCGCAATATGGCGTCCCCTAGGGGACTCGAACCCCTGTTACCGCCGTGAAAGGGCGGTGTCCTAGGCCACTAGACGAAGGGGACACGCTACAACATTCACTCCCTGCTGCGCTTCGCTGTGTGCTTTACGCTGCAAGTGGCGCGCATTCTATGGATGGTTGGACAGGTCGTCAACCCCCCAATGAAAATTTATTCAAATCAATGACTTCGCCCTCTATTTCAGTCACTGATGGCCGATAAGGAGTAGTTGAGACCTGCAGCTATTAATAGCTGCGCTGACCACGACCCTTCCCGCGATAGTGCATAGCCACTACACTCGGCGCAAATAACTTGATTGAGGCATCTACGGTGACACCACTCATTATCACCCTGATGGTCGTAGCAGGCATCGTACTCCTGATTGCTATTGGGTATCTGAACCACGTAGCCGAGAACAAGAAGGTAGAGCGCGCCCGCACATTGGTTGAACTCAATGACCGCCTTCGTCGCTGCAGTGAATTGTCCGAGACCTTCCCCGGCCAACTGATGAGCCCGGCCCTCAAGCTGCTGCTTGTGCGCCTGGAACTGAACGTGATCAAACGCCTGGTCACGCTGGAAAGAAGAAGCAATTCAGGCATCCAGGAACGCGAAAGCGAACTCGAAGCACTGATTGCCCAGGGCGAGAACATCAAGATCAGCAATCCGGTCAGCCCTATCCAGACCGAGGCCAAGGCCAAGGACGTGCGGTTTCTGCTGGAGGCGATGCACGGCCAGATCACCCGCGCCGCCCATGACGGCTTCCTGCAGACCGCCGAAGCCAAGCACTGGATACGCGAAATCCGCAACATGCTGGTGACCCTGCACATCGAGTTCTTCAATAATCTGGGCCAGCAGGCGCTGAACCAGGAGCAGCCCGGCCAGGCACGACTTGCCTTCGAACGGGGCGTTCATTACCTGAAAAACCAGGCTGAACCGGCTCCGTGGAAAACCCACTTGCAGGCAATGGAACGCCAACTGGCGCGCGCCAATGCCATGGTACTGGACACCATCGCGCCTACCGAAGACGACCATAACGAGCTGACCGAAGGCCTGAAAGCGGACGACGCTGATGCCCAATGGAAAAAGAAAGCCATCTACGATTAATGGCTTGCTCAGAACGGATTTGGTTGTGTAACAGCTCGGCTCGCCGGCGGTAGCGATCATACTGACGCCACCGCCGGCAAACCGTGCAGCTACACACAGATCAGCGCAGACGAAAGACCCGCCGCTCACCCCGCCACCACCGTTGATTCAGCAATCGGTGGCGCTCAGGAAAATCGCCACCAGTTGCTCGATCCCTGCCTGATCCGCTTCGCTGAAGCGCGCCAGACTCGGGCTGTCCAGGTCCAGCACAGCAATCAAACGCCCATCCTTGACCAACGGCACGACCAGTTCGCTGTTGGACGCGCTGTCACAGGCAATATGTCCCGGGAACTCGTGCACATCCACAACGCGCTGGGTCTGCCGGCTCTGCGCCGCCGTTCCGCAAACGCCTTTGCCAAAAGGAATGCGCACGCAGGCGATCTGCCCCTGGAAAGGGCCCAGCACCAGCTCCTCGTTGCGATTGAGGTAGAAACCGGCCCAGTTCAGGTCATCCAGCTGGCTATAAAGGAAGGCTGAAAACTGCGCGGCGTTGGCGATGAAGTCACGCTCGTCCGCCAGCAGCGATTGCAGCTGCGCCGTTAACAGGCGGTAACCGTCCAGGCCTTCGCCGGCTGCATTCAAATCGATCATGGTTGTTGCTCCAGCATTTTCAGGCCCACCCAGTAACGGGCGAATTGATAGGCACAGCGGCCATTGCGGTTGCCACGGCCGGTCGCCCAGCGCACAGCGAGGATGTCCAGTTCCGCGTCGCGCTGCCACTGCAACCCGGCCTTGGCCGCCAGCTCACCGACCCAGTGCTCCACCACATCCAGGAAGTGTTCCTGAGTGAACGGGTAGAACGACAGCCACAAGCCAAAACGGTCGGACAGGGCGATCTTGTCCTCCACCGCTTCGCTTGGGTGAATCTCGCCGTCCTCGCCACGCTGCCAGTGCGCGTTGTCGCTTTCCTTCTCCGGCACCAGGTGGCGACGGTTGGAGGTGGCATACAGCAAGACGTTGTCCGGGGCCTGCTCCAGCGAGCCATCGAGCACGCTCTTGAGCACGCGGTAATCGCCCTCGCCGGAGTCGAACGACAGGTCATCGCAAAACAGCACGAAGCGTTGAGGCAGTTTTTGCAGCTGCTCGACCACCCGTGGCAGGTCACCGAGGTGATCACGTTCGATCTCGATCAGACGCAGGCCGGCCTTGGCGTGCTCGGCCAACAATGCGCGGACCAGCGAGGATTTGCCGGTGCCACGCGAACCCCAGAGCAAGGCATGGTTGGCGGGCAGCCCGTCAATGAATTGCTGGGTGTTGCGACCCAGCTGCGCGCGTTGCTGGTCGACACCGATGAGGTCCGACAGGCGCATGTCGAGGGTCACTTCCAGGGGCATCAAATAACCCACGCGACCCTCGCGCACCCAGCGCGCGGCCAGCGATTTATCCCAGTCCACCGGCTCGCGTACGGCCGGCAGCAAAGGCTCGAGTCGCGCCAGAACCGATTCAGCGCGTTGCAGAAATGCGTTCAACCGAGAATCCACAGTGTCTCCTTGATTTAACTGGTTAAAGCCGGTGTGCGATCAGCTATGCTTGGCCCGCGAAGGACACGAGAAGTGCAAGTGCCTCATGGATCAAGCGCCCTTATGGATATACCGATCACTCACCGACTGTCGTTCAAACAGGCCCGTTTGACTGTTCTGATCGGCTTCCTGCTGGGAACACTGCTCAGCCTGTTTCAAATTGCGATCGATTATGCCAGCGAAGACGCCTCCATCGATCGTGAAATTCGCTCGCTGCTGCAAATCAGCCACAATCCTGCCTCCAGAATCGCCTATAACCTGGACGCCGAACTCGCCCAGGAGCTGACGTCGGGGCTGCTGCACTCGCCTGCCGTCACCGCCGCACGCCTGACCGACAATAACGACATCCTGCTGGCCGCCGTGTCGCGCCCGCTTTCGCAAAGCCCGTACCGGATGATCAGTGACGCGCTGTTTGGCCAGAGCCGCCAGTTTGAAGACGTGCTGCATCTGGAACACCGGCCCAGCGAGGCCATCGGCACCCTGCACGTGGATGTCGATACCTTCGCGTTCGGCAGCCATTTCCTGCAGCGTGCGGAAATCACCCTGCTCAACGGTTTTGTCCGCAGCCTGTTCCTGGCCGGCATTCTCCTGGGGCTGTTCTACCTGACCCTGACCAAACCCCTGACCGGTGTCATCCGGGCCCTGGCCAGTCGCGATCCACGCAGCCCCGAACAAGTCTCCTTGCCCTGCCCGCCCGGTCACGCAAACGACGAGATCGGTGTGTTGGTCCAGGTCGCCAACCAACAGTTCGATAACGTCGCCTCCGAATTCGGCCGCCGCCAGGACGCGGAAAATCGCCTCACCGACCATTTGAACGAGCTGGAGGACATCGTTTCCGCACGCACGCTCCAGCTCAAGACGAGCAATGCACGGCTGAGCCAGTCCAACGAAGAACTGCAGATCGCCCGCAGCACGGCGCTGGACATGGCCCATGCACGCTCGGCGTTTCTGGCGCACATGAGCCATGAAATCCGCACGCCGCTGAACGGCTTGCTGGGCATGCTCGCCCTGTCGCTGGATGGCCCGCTGAGCGCCGAGCAACGTCAGCAGCTATCGATCGCCCACGATTCGGGCAAGGTGTTGGTAGAGCTGCTCAACGACATCCTCGACCTGTCCAAATTCGATGCCGGCCAGTTGGAACTCGAACGCATTCCATTCGACCTTGCCACGCTGATCGAAGACACCGCCAACCTGTTGTCACAGAACGCCGCGGCAAGTGTCGAGTTGACCTGCCTGATCGATCCTCGCTTCCCCGCGCTGATCCTGGGTGACCCGACCCGAGTCCGCCAGATCGTCAGCAATCTGTTGTCCAACGCCCTGAAGTTCACCCGGACCGGGCGCGTCGATATCCGTCTGAGTCAGCACGCTGACAATGTACGGATCGAGGTCTGCGACACGGGCATCGGCATCGCCCAGGATGCACAGGCAAAGATCTTTCAGCCATTCACTCAGGCTGAAGCGGCCATCACCCGGCAGTATGGCGGTACGGGGCTGGGTCTGACCCTGACTCACAACCTGTGCGAAGCCATGAACGGGCAATTGAGCATTGAATCCACCGCCGGGGTCGGTAGCCGCTTCTACGCCGACCTGCCCCTCCCTGCCCACAGCCCGGCGCCGCTGTGGCCGCTGCTCAAAGGTCGCATCGGCGTGATCAGTGCGGCCAGCAGTGGTTTGGTCGAGTTGTTGAGCCGCTTGCTGCCCGAGTGGGGTATCGAGTATCGGCATTTCTCGGCCGATGACCGGCAAGCGGACGAGCAACCGGACCTGCTGATCACTGATTGTCCCGAGTGCCTTGCCGATATCCGCCCGGCTACGCGGATTCCGATCCTTCTGGTGACGGCCTATGGCAACTTCATGCCAAGCGACCAGGTCATGGCCCTGGCGCCACTGCAGCAGCAGGCCCGACCCTTGTCACGCACGGTCTTGCACCAGGCGCTCAGACGCATTCTGCAGCTCGACGAACCACTGGCTGACGATCGCCTGTCGGGTGAGCAGCCCGCCGCTCATCGGGCACGCATCCTGCTGGTCGAAGACAACCCGGTGAATCAACTGGTGGCCAAGGGCATGCTCGGCAAACTGGGCTGCGAGGTGGTGGTCAGCAGTCATGGCGGGGAGGCACTGCAACAGCTTGAAGGCAGCCATTTCGACCTGGTGTTGATGGACTGCAACATGCCGGTGATGGACGGTTATGAGGCGACGAGGCTGATTCGCCAGAGCGGCAAATGGATGGACCTGCCGATCATCGCCCTGACCGCCAACGCCATGCCTGAAGAGCGCGAACACTGCAGGAACGCAGGCATGAACGACTACCTGGCCAAGCCGTTTCGGCGCGAAGAGCTGATCTCGATGCTGGATCAGTGGACAGCCGCCGCGCATACACCGTGAAGGACATGGGCTCTGTAGCAGTACGACTTGCCGGCGGCGGGGATATCAACGTCGCCAGCGCCGGCAAGCCGCGCTGCTACAGGCGGCTCCTGGCTATTTCAACAACGCTTCGATATCCGACTTCAGCTCTTCAGGTTTGGTCAGCGGCGCGTAACGCTTGACCAGCTTGCCGTCCCTGCCGATCAGGAACTTGGTGAAGTTCCATTTGATACGCTCGGAGCCCAGCAGACCGGGTGCCTGTTTTTTCAGTTCTACGAACAATGGGTGCGCGTCGCCACCGTTGACATCGATCTTCTTGAACAGAGGAAAACTCACGCCATAGTTCAGCTCGCAAAACTCGGAAATCGCGCCCTCGTTGCCCGGTTCCTGTTTGCCGAACTGATTGCACGGGAACCCCAGCACCACCAGCCCCTGATCCTTGTAACTCTGCCACAGCGCTTCAAGGCCTTTGTATTGAGGGGTAAACCCGCATTTGCTCGCGGTGTTGACCACCAGCACGGCCTTGCCGGCGTAATCGGCAAGGGTCTTCTGCTCGCCTTTGATCGTCTGCACCGGGATGTTCAGCAAGTTGTCGCTCATGGCGATGCCTCAGGAAGGGTCAAGCGACCAAGTTAGCGCGCCAGTGATTGGCGCGCCATTGAATTATCGACGGTGATACCCCTGCATACGTGGCGGGCTTGGTCAGCCTTCGCGCGGGACCAAATCCAGGCACACCGAATTGATGCAATAGCGCAGGCCGGTCGGCGGAGGGCCATCGGGAAATACGTGGCCCAGGTGTGCATCACATTTGGAGCAGACCACTTCGGTGCGGATCATGCCGTGACTGACGTCGCGCACCTCGACCACCGCACTGCCTTCTATCGGCGCGTAGAAGCTTGGCCAGCCGCAGCCCGAATCGAACTTGGTGGTTGAGTCGAACAGCGCCTCGTTGCAGCAGATGCAATGGTAGACGCCAGCGGTCTTGGTGGTGTTGTATTTGCCGCTGAAGGGGCGCTCGGTGGCTTTCAGACGGCAGACGTTGTACTGCTCCGGGTCAAGCATCTGTTTCCATTCTTCGACGGTTTTTTCCAGCTTTTCCACAGGTACACCTCCACAACTGAAAAAGCCCGATCTGTGTCTTTTCCACGGATCGGGTGGCACGTATGATTGCGCCTTCGTTAGATGCCAGTCTGTCACTCGTGTTTGTCGCACACAAACCCATTTTATGGCGTCGTACCCAGCGGTCCGCCTTTTCGGAATACAGCTCGCACACAGCGTACCGTCCATTTTCGGGATCAATCACCATGCAGTTCAGCAAATCGAACAAGCTCGCCAACGTCTGCTATGACATTCGCGGGCCAGTGCTCAAGCACGCCAAGCGCCTGGAAGAGGAAGGCCATCGCATCCTCAAGCTGAACATCGGCAACCCGGCGCCGTTTGGTTTCGAGGCGCCGGACGAAATCCTCCAGGACGTGATCCGCAATCTGCCGATGGCACAGGGCTACAGCGACTCAAAAGGCCTGTTCAGTGCGCGCAAGGCGGTCATGCAGTACTACCAGCAAAAGCAGGTCGAAGGTGTTGGCATCGAAGACATCTACCTGGGCAACGGCGTTTCCGAACTGATCGTGATGTCGATGCAGGCGCTGCTCAACAATGGCGACGAAGTGCTGGTGCCCGCTCCGGACTACCCGCTGTGGACCGCAGCCGTGGCGCTGTCCGGCGGCAACCCGGTGCACTATCTGTGCGACGAGCAGGCCAACTGGTGGCCCGACCTTGACGACATCAAGGCCAAGATCACCCCGAACACCAAGGCCATGGTGATCATCAACCCGAACAACCCGACTGGCGCCGTGTATTCCAGAGAAGTGCTGCTGGGCATGCTGGAAATCGCTCGCCAGCACAACCTGGTGGTGTTCTCCGACGAGATCTACGACAAGATTCTCTATGACGACGCCGTGCACATCTGCACCGCTTCGCTGGCGCCGGACCTGCTGTGCCTGACCTTCAACGGCCTGTCCAAGTCCTACCGGGTCGCCGGCTTCCGCTCCGGCTGGATCGCTATTTCCGGCCCCAAGCACAATGCCCAGAGCTACATCGAAGGCATCGACATCCTGGCCAATATGCGGCTATGCGCCAACGTGCCGAGCCAGCACGCTATCCAGACTGCGCTGGGTGGCTATCAAAGCATCAACGACCTGATCCTGCCGCCTGGCCGGCTATTGGAGCAACGCAACCGCACCTGGGAGCTGCTCAACGACATCCCTGGCGTCAGCTGCGTGAAACCGATGGGCGCGCTGTATGCATTCCCTCGCATCGACCCAAAAGTCTGCCCGATCCACAACGACGAGAAGTTCGCCCTGGACCTGCTGCTGTCGGAAAAACTGCTGATCGTTCAGGGTACCGCCTTCAACTGGCCATGGCCTGACCACTTCCGCGTGGTGACGCTGCCTCGGGTCGACGATCTGGAGCAGGCGATCGGGCGCATCGGCAATTTCCTGAAGACGTACAAGCAGTAATGCTGCTTCTGTAGGAGTGAGCTTGCTCGCGATAGCGTTTTATCAGTCACCACTGCGGTGCCTGGCACATCCAATCGCGAGCAAGCTCACTCCTACCGTCCGCGTAAGTCGGGATTGGGCCGATACTGTTTCAGCCCCACCCACCCCCTCCCGCCAATAGCCCATAATTGCCCAAGCGACGACAGACGACACAGTTTGAAATAGTCGCCCGGTTGAATACCCGCCGACATCACCTTATATACCCCGCAATACGTTACACATTCTTCACGAGGAGAAATTCCAGACCATGATGCGCATCTTGCTGTTTTTGGCCACTAACCTTGCGGTCGTGCTGATTGCCAGCATCACCCTGAGCCTGTTTGGCTTCAATGGGTTCATGGCGCGAAACGGGGTTGATCTGAACCTCAATCAGCTGCTGATCTTCTGCGCCGTATTTGGTTTCGCCGGTTCGCTGTTCTCGCTGTTCATCTCCAAGTGGATGGCGAAGATGAGCACCGGTACCCAGATCATCACCCAACCGCGCACCCGCCACGAACAATGGCTGATGCAAACCGTGGAACAACTGGCCCGCGAAGCCGGTATCAAAATGCCGGAAGTCGGGATTTTCCCGGCTTACGAGGCCAACGCCTTCGCCACCGGCTGGAACAAGAACGATGCGCTGGTAGCAGTCAGCCAAGGCCTGCTGGAGCGCTTTTCGCCCGATGAGGTAAAAGCGGTTCTGGCTCACGAGATCGGCCACGTCGCCAACGGTGACATGGTCACCCTGGCGCTGGTTCAGGGCGTGGTGAACACCTTTGTCATGTTCTTTGCGCGGATCATCGGCAATTTCGTCGACAAGGTGATCTTCAAGAACGAAGAAGGTCAGGGTATCGCGTATTACATCGCGACCATCTTCGCCGAGATCGTCCTGGGCTTTCTGGCCAGCGCCATCGTCATGTGGTTCTCGCGCAAGCGTGAATACCGCGCCGACGATGCCGGTGCTCGCCTGGCCGGCACTGGCGCGATGATCAGCGCGCTACAGCGCCTGCGTTCGGAACAGGGCGTTCCGGTACAGATGCCCGACAGCCTCACCGCTTTCGGCATCAATGGCGGCCTGAAGCACGGCTTGGCTGGCTTGTTCATGAGCCATCCGGCGCTCGAAGACCGTATCGAGGCCCTGCGTCGTCGCGGTTGATCCACCGGCAGTTCCAGCTAAGGGCGACGTGAGTCGCCCTTTTCTTTGGCCTTGGATTAACGCCGGAACATCCGGTAAGCCGACTCGATCAGGCGGCTCGCCCCGGCGTCCTTGAACTTGCGGCTGTGGTCCAGCACGTCGTAATCGGCTATTAGCTTCACTCGCCACTCAGGCGACAGCAACTGCATCACCTCATCTTCAGGCACCGAGAACGGCGGTCCGTCGATTTCCGACTGCTCGTAATCCAGCGAGATCAACAGCCCGCGGCAATCGGCCGGCAGGATGCGCTTGAGATGCTCAACGTAGCGCCAGCGCATGTCGGCCGGCAATGCAATCAGGGCAGCACGGTCATACAACGCTGCGCAGTTGCCAATGTCCCTGGCCTTGAGCGCAAAGAAATCACCGCACCAGAGCTCGCACGCCTCAACGCGGTAGACCTTGAACTGACCGCGCTCCTCGATCTCTGGCTCGATCCCGGCTTCGCTGAAAAACTCCTGCACGGCCTTCTCGGAGAGCTCCACGCCCACCACATGCAGGCCCTGTTGAGTGAGCCAGCGCATATCGATGCTTTTCCCGCACAACGGCACCAGGACCCTTTCCCCAGCCTTGAGATTCAGCTCCGGCCAGAACTGTTGAAGGTACGGATTCACCTCGGCCTGATTAAAGCCAATCTGATTGATTGCCCAGCGTTCATGCCAAAACCGCGGCTCCATAAATGCTCCTGATATTTCGATCAAACGGCACTAAAACTTATATTAGATTTAGATCAATGATCTGCCTGATCATGCTGCTCATCTTATACGCTCAGGACGCCTCCCATGTTCCCTAGCCTGTTCATTTCTCATGGCTCACCCATGCTTGCGCTGGAACCCGGCGAGAGCGGTCCGGCGTTGGCACGTCTGGCCGCCGAACTGCCTCGACCCAAGGCCATCGTGATTGTTTCGGCTCATTGGGAAAGCAACGAACTGCTGGTCAATGGTAATCCGCAGCCCGAAACCTGGCATGACTTCGGCGGCTTCCCACCTGCCTTGTTTGCCGTGCAGTACCCGGCGCCCGGCCTGCCGGAAATGACCCAACACGTCATGGACCTGTTGGCAGCCGCCAATCTGCCCGCACGCGTGGACAGTCGCCGGCCGTTCGACCATGGGGTCTGGGTGCCTCTGTCGCTGATGTACCCGCAGGCAGACATTCCGGTGGTGCAGCTGTCGCTGCCTACTCGCATGGGCCCTGCCTTGCAGACCCAGGTGGGGCAGGCGTTGGAAAGCCTGCGCCATGAACAAGTGCTGGTGATCGGCTCAGGCAGCATCACCCACAACCTGCGCGAGCTGGACTGGCACGCCGGCCCGGAAAGCATCGAGCCCTGGGCATTGGCGTTCCGCGACTGGATGGTCGAGAAATTGGCCGCCAACGACGAACAAGCGCTGCATGACTATCGCCGCCAGGCGCCCCATGCGGCGCGCAATCACCCCACTGACGAGCATCTGCTGCCGCTGTACTTCGCCCGTGGCGCGGGTGGTCAATTCAGTGCAGCGCATCAGGGTTTCACCCTGGGCGCGCTGGGCATGGATATCTACCGGTTTGGCTGAGGACGCCTTCGCCAGCAAGCCGGCTCCCACAAGACTTGCAGCAGTCCGGCTTGCCGGCGGTAGCGATGTCCAACCCGCCCCCGTTGGCAAAACCGGCCCGCCCTAGGGATAGCTGCTTGTCGATCAAATCCAGGGCAAAAAAAATCCCCGAACCAGTCGGGGATTTTTTTCGTTCAGACCATCAGCTCAATGCTGAATCAGTCTTCACGATAGCGACGCAGTTTCAGCTGCTTGCCGGCAACGCGGGTGTCTTTGAGCTTGGCCAGCAGACGCTCGAGGCCGTCTTCCGGCAGTTCTACCAGGCTGAAGCTGTCACGCACCTGGATGCGACCGATTGCTTCGCGAGCCAGACCACCTTCGTTGAGGATGGCGCCCAGCAGGTTCTTGGCAGCGATACCATCACGCGCGCCCAGCGCGGTACGGCAACGAGCACGGCCTTCGGCCAACGGCACCGGTGCACGACGCTCACGGTCACCACGATCAGGACGGTCACCCGATGGACGATCAGGACGATCGCCACGCGGTGCGCTGTTCGGCACCAGTGGACGCTCTTTCTCGATCGCCGCCAGGGTCAGCGCCTGAGCGTTGGTCGCCTTGCGCAGCAGAGCAGCAGCCAGAGCACGCGGGGTGCAGCCGATGTCGGCGGTCAGACGATCAAGCAACTCACCGTGAGTCGACTCGGCATCGGCAACCAGCGGCGACAGGCTGTTGGTCAGTTTCTTGATGCGCGCATCGAGAACGGCCTGGCCATCCGGCAGGCGGACCTCGGCGATTTTCTGACCGGTCATGCGCTCGATCACTTGCAGCATGCGACGCTCACGCGGCGTTACCAGCAGCAGTGCACGACCTTCGCGACCTGCACGGCCGGTACGGCCGATACGGTGGACGTAGGCTTCAGGATCGTACGGCATGTCCACGTTGAACACGTGGGTGATGCGCGGTACGTCCAGACCACGTGCAGCAACGTCGGTCGCCACAACGATGTCCAGGCGGCCATCCTTGAGCGAGTCGATGACGCGCTCGCGCTGGTTCTGGGCGATGTCGCCGTTCAGCGCAGCGGCCTTGTAGCCTTTGGCTTCCAGGGCGCTGGCCAAATCCAGGGTGGCCTGCTTGGTGCGCACGAACATGATCAGGGCGTCGAAATCCTCGACTTCCAGCAGGCTCAGAACCGCAGAGGTCTTCTGGTCAGCGTGAACCAGCAGGTGAGCCTGCTCGATCGCGGTAACGGTCTGGGTCTTGCTCTGGATCTTGACGTGTTTCGGGTCCTTCAGGTGACGCTCGGCGATCGCACGGATCGACTGCGGCAGGGTGGCCGAGAACAGGACGGTCTGACGGGTTTCCGGCATGGCCTTGAAGATGACTTCCAGGTCATCCATGAAGCCCAGCTTGAGCATTTCGTCGGCTTCGTCGAGAACCAGGTGGTTCACGGTCGCCAGGACTTTTTCGTCGCGACGCAGGTGGTCGCACAGGCGGCCTGGAGTTGCGACGACGATCTGGGCGCCATTACGGATGGCTTTCAGTTGTGGGCCCATCGGCGCGCCGCCGTAGACAGCCACAACGGTCACACCAGGCATCTGCTTGGCGTAGGTTTCGAAAGCGGTAGCCACTTGCAGGGCCAGTTCGCGGGTCGGGGCGAGGATCAGCGCCTGCGGCTCGCGTTTCGTCGGGTCGATACGGCTCAGGATAGGCAGGGCGAAGGCTGCGGTTTTACCGGTACCTGTCTGCGCCTGACCAATCATGTCGTGACCGGCAAGAATGATCGGGATCGATTGCTGCTGAATGGCCGAAGGCTCTTCGTAGCCGGTAGCGATAACGGCTGCAACAATATTCGGATGAAGGTCGAGAGCGGCGAAGCCGCCGGATTCCTGGGTCATGGGTCTGCCTCTGAGTGCATCCGCAAAGACCCATGCTTCAAAGCTGCGCGTGCCGTGTAAGACCCTAGAGTCACCCTGGCTGCTTTGTCGGCGGGGATTTGCGAAAACGTATTAATGAATGGATCGTCAAGGATAGTCCGCATGCGAACCAGTTTGGGAAGAAGGCTTCACAAACCCATACCGTGACGAGGGCCCTATGAAAGGCCGGCGCGCACTATACCGGAATTGCTGAAAAAAGTGAGCTTTTTTTTCAGCACGATAAGCGCTTGCGTCCAACTGTCACAGGCTTTGCGCAAACCTGTGTCAGTGTCTATTTTTCAATTGCCCGGTATTACTGGCGGCGGGGGCTTAAACGATTCACCTCATCAGTCAGGCAGTCCACCCTCCTCTCCTACTCAGCACCCAGGAAATTCGGACATGACCGCTTCGATCAAAGGCCACGTCAGCCGGGAACAACGCGGCGCCATCATGCTCATCGGGCTGGATCGCGTGGCCAAGCGCAACGCGTTCGACATGCAAATGCTCAACGAGCTCAGCCTGGCGTACGGCGAGTTCGAGCGCAACGACCAGGCCCGGGTCGCCGTGGTGTTCGCCCACGGCGAGCACTTTACCGCCGGGCTGGACCTGGCCGAGACCGGCTCGACGCTGGTCAATGGCTGGCAAGTGCCCGAAGGCGGCTACGACCCGTGGGGCGTTTTCGCAGGTCCCAGGGTCAGTAAACCGGTGATTGTCGCGGCTCAAGGCTACTGCCTGACCCTGGGCATCGAGCTGATGCTGGCCGCCGACATCAACCTGTGCGCGAGCAACGCACGTTTCGCGCAGATAGAAGTGCAACGCGGCCTGTTCGCCTTTGGCGGGGCAACGCTGCGCATGCATCAGATCGCTGGCTGGGGCAATGCCATGCGCTGGTTGCTGACAGGCGATGAGTTCGATGCCCACGAGGCGCTGCGCATGGGCCTGGTGCAGGAGGTGATGGCCTATGAAGACTTGCTGCCCTGTGCGCTGCATCTGGCCGGGCGCATTGCCGAGCGTGCCCCGCTGGGCGTCAGGGCGACGCTGGCCTCGGCGCGTCAGGCGGTGCGCGAAGGTGAAGAGGCCGCCGCGCGTCAGTTACCCGCACTGATGCAGCAAGTGATGTCCAGCGAAGACGCCAAAGAAGGCCTGTGCGCCCTGAACGAACGCCGGCCAGGGCATTTCACCGGTTCCTGAGCTTGCCGGATCAGGTTGCCGGGCGCAGGGCCTTGATCAGCGTCAGCAGCGAGTAACCCAGTTGCGGCGCCAGGGTTTCGGCGCGGGCGATCAGCGCGTCCGTGTCCAGCACCTGATCCAGGTCGGCGGGCACGATCAGGATCACATTGCCTTCCTTGACCGGCAGCTCCCAGTAATGGCGGTGATAAAGCCCACGCAGCAGCGCTGCGCCCAGGGGTTTGCCGTCATCGGACGCCCACTGGTTGATGATCAGCCAGCCGCCGGGGTTCAGGCGTTGCTGGCATTTTTCCAGAAACCCCCAGGCCAGATGCCCCACCGCAGGGCCGGTGTCGTTGTACAAGTCGACGAAGATCAGATCGGCGTCCTCCGCACTGGGCAACAGCTCCAGCGCGTCGCCGATGCGGATGTACAGGCGTGGATCATCCGCCAGCCCCATGTACTCCATCGCCAGACGCGGCACGTCCGGGCGCAGTTCGATCGCCTCGATATCTTCCAGAGGCAGGAATTTCATGCACGCCTGAGTCAGGGTCCCCGCGCCGAGCCCCATGAACAACGCACTTTCCGGCGCTTGGTGACACAAGGCGCCGATCAGCATGGCGCGGGTGTAGTCATACTCAAGCCACGCCGGATCAGCCGTGAACGTACAGCTCTGCTCGATGGCATCGCCAAATTCCAGGAAGCGGTAGTCCGCGACTTCCAGCACGCGGATCATGCCGAAGTCGTCGTGAACCTCAGCCAGTACGCGCTCTACACGCTCCTCGGTCATTACTGCTCTCTATGCGAGTGGTCATTTGATTGTGCGACTTACGGCAGGTGGGGATTTGACAAACCTACCACCGGCAAGCCGGACTGTTACAGGGACCCTAGTCTTCGGTCCTCGAAAGCGGGGATTGTCGGGCAAGGGGGGCCGGCAGGTCACGCAAATTATCGGGCCGAACTGCTAACATGGGCGTCCGATCGCACTGAATCAGAGTTCATCATGAGCCAACCCTGGAGCCCCGACAGCTGGCGCAGCCTGCCTATCGAGCAGCAACCGCAATACCCCGATGCCGGTCATGTGCTGCGTGTCGAGCAGACGCTGGCCAGCTACCCGCCGCTGGTGTTCGCCGGTGAGGCTCGCGAGTTGCGTCGTCAGTTTGCCGAGGTGACCGAGGGTCGGGCGTTCCTCTTGCAGGGTGGCGACTGCGCCGAAAGCTTCTTCGAGTTTTCTGCGGCGAAAATCCGCGACACCTTCAAAGTGCTGTTGCAGATGGCAATCGTCATGACCTTCGCCGCAGGCTGCCCGGTGGTCAAGGTCGGGCGCATGGCCGGCCAATTCGCCAAGCCGCGGTCGTCCAACGATGAGACGGTGGAGGGCGTGACCCTGCCCGCCTATCGCGGCGATATCGTCAACGGCATCGGCTTCGATGAAAAAAGCCGCGTGCCGGACCCGGACCGTCTGCTGCAGGCCTATCATCAGTCCACCGCCACCCTCAACCTGCTGCGCGCCTTTGCGCAAGGCGGTTTCGCCGATCTGCATCAGGTGCACCAGTGGAACCTGGATTTCATCGCAGGCTCTGCGCTGTCGGACAAATACAGTCAGCTTGCCGACCGCATCGACGAGACCCTGGCCTTCATGCGCGCCTGCGGCATGGACAGCTCGCCGCAGTTGCGCGAAACCAGTTTCTTCACAGCCCACGAAGCCCTGCTGCTGAACTACGAAGAAGCCTTCGTCCGCCGCGACAGCCTGACCAACGACTTCTACGATTGTTCGGCGCACATGTTGTGGATCGGTGATCGCACCCGGCAACTCGGCGGCGCCCATGTCGAGTTCCTGCGCGGGGTAAAAAACCCGATCGGGGTGAAGGTCGGCCCAAGCATGAACACCGACGATCTGATTCGCCTGATCGACATCCTCAACCCTGAGAACGATCCGGGGCGCCTGAATCTGATCGCGCGCATGGGCGCCAACAAGGTCGGCGATCATTTGCCGGCACTGATCCGCGCAGTGGAGCGCGAGGGCAAGAAGGTGTTGTGGAGTTCGGACCCCATGCATGGCAACACCATCAAGGCCAGCAGCGGCTACAAGACCCGTGATTTCGCGCAGATCCTGGGCGAGGTCAAGCAGTTCTTCCAGGTGCACCAGGCCGAAGGCACTTATGCCGGCGGCATCCACATCGAAATGACCGGGCAGAACGTCACCGAATGCATCGGCGGCGCACGCCCGATTACCGAAGATGGCTTGTCGGACCGCTACCACACTCACTGCGATCCACGGATGAACGCCGACCAGTCGCTGGAACTGGCGTTTCTGATCGCCGAGACGCTGAAGCAGGTGCGTCGATAGTACGCGGAGTTTCCTCCACGGTAGGAGTGAGTGTGCTCGCGGTGGCGGTCCATCAGACACCGTTGCAGCGTCTGGAAAAAGCCATCGCGAGCACGCTCACTCCTACAAAGGTTCGGTGCAGGCCTGGGACATGGCGCCGCGCTCAAAAATGCTGTAACCCCGCACCGACGAACGCTACCCGCAAACGTGCGGCACTGGCGCGCTGGCAGTTGATCAGCACCTGCGGCAAACCCAGCCAGTCGGCCAGGCGCCGCAGGTTTATCGCCAGCGCCTGCATCCCCTCCTCATCCAGCCCCGGTTGTTCTTCATGGACCGCATGGACCGCCAACCTGCCCGCCGCTCGCTCGGCGCGTAAATCGATACGGGCGGCGATGCGTTCGTTGTGCAGAAACGGCAGCACGTAGTAGCCATACACCCGCTTGTGCGCCGGGGTATAAATTTCCAGCCGGTAATGGAAATCGAAAAGGCGCTCGGTTCGCGCTCGCTCCCAGATCAGTGAATCGAACGGCGAAAGCAAGGCACTGGCGGTGATTTTTCTCGGCACGCTGAACTCAGGCAGCCCATAGGCAGGCTGTTTCCAGCCCTGCACCTGAATCACCTGCACCGCGCCGTCCTCCACCAGCTCAGCCAGACCTGCCCTGGCCGGTGCCGGATCCTGGCGGAAATAATCACGGATGTCTTTTTCCGTTCCCACCCCAAGCGCCCTGACCGCATGCAGCAGCAGCCCACGCTGGGCATCCGCTTCGCTCAACATTGGCTGGTTGACGACGGCCGACGGCAATACCCGTTCGGGCAGGTCATACAACCGCTCGAAGCCACGGCGACCGGCCACGGTGACTTCTCCGGCCGCGAATAACCACTCCAGCGCATGCTTTTCGGCGCTCCAGTCCCACCAGGGTCCGGCGCGTTCCTGGCGAGTGCTGATGCTGCCGGCACCCAGTGCACCCTGATCACGGACCAGCTGCAGCACCCTGGCGATGGTTGGCTGTTGTTCACGCCCGAACCTGGCCATCTGCTGATAGATGCCTTGCCCTCGAGCCGCCCGCTGCATACGCCAGCGCATCAGCGGGTACAGTTCAACCGGCAACAAGGATGCCTCGTGCCCCCAGTACTCGAAGAGTTTGCGTTGCCGACCCTGGCTCCATGCAGCCTGATCCAGCAGGTTTTGCGGATAGTTGCCCAGGCGCGAATAAAGCGGCAGGTAGTGCGAGCGCACCAGCGCGTTGACCGAATCGATCTGCAGCACGCCCAGGCGCTCGATCAGTTGCGTGACATGGCTGGACTTGACCGTTGCAGGCGGCTGACGGTTGCTGAACCCCTGCGCCGCCAGCGCCAGACGGCGCGCCTGTTTGAGGGACAGCTGTTGAATGGGCAGTGTTGCGAGCATTCAGGACCTCCTGGTCGATGCACAAACCTACCCGATCCCATCGCGCATTTGTAGCAGCAGGCTTGCCGGCAGCGGCGGGGGCACCGGCGTTGATTCCGGCAAGCCCTGTGGCTGCCAGGATCCACGTCAGTGTTTCATTGGATCGTCCCAGAACGGCCGCTCGGTTTCCCTGTAGACATCGGCACGACTCAGGCCAATGTCCTTCAACGCATCGTCGCTCAGGCTGCCCAGCTCGATCCGTTGGTTGTGCAACTTGCGCCAACGCCCGATGTGCGACATGGCCGAGTTCCACCACTGCCCCAGAAGGGTTTGCCGAGACGCTACTTTGGTGACCAGTACGTAACCTTTTTGACTTTTCATGACCTTGCCCTCCAAGTGGGGATGGCCAGATTCTCGCGCCGGGCTTAAGATCAATCCAACGAATGTTTCTTATGCACTGCATCTGGGAGATTGATGTAATGGCCACCTACCCGAGCATCGACAGCGAACTGTTGCGCACCTTCGTCGCCATCGCCGATCAGGGCGGCTTTACCAAGGCTGGCGAACTGGTCAACCGCACGCAGTCGGCGGTCAGCATGCAGATGAAGCGGCTGGAAGATGACGTGGTCCAGCGCCCGCTGTTTCAGAAAGACGGCCGGGTATTGAACCTGACTCCCGAAGGCCAAGTGCTGCTGGGTTATGCCCGGCGCATCTTGAAACTGCACAGCGAGGTGTTCAACACGCTGCGCGAACCGCACATGATCGGCACGGTGAAGATCGGCACGCCGGACGATTACGTCATGCGTTTCCTGCCCGGCATCCTCTCGCGGTTCGCCCAGGCCTATCCGCTGATCCAGGTGGAGGTGCATTGCGACTCGTCGGCCCAGTTGCTGCAACGCCAGGATCTGGACCTGAGTATTGTCACCCGCGAGCCCGGCAAGGAGATCGGACAGATCCTGCGTCAGGAGCATTTCGTCTGGGCCGAAGCGGTGGGGTTCTGCCCGCACGAGCAAACACCGATACCCCTGGCAATGTTCAACAGTGACTGTTTCTGTCGGCTCTGGGCGAGCAATGCGCTGGATGCGGCGGGCCGCGAATACCGCATGGCCTATACCAGCGCCAGCCTGTCGGCGCTGATGGCTGTGGTCAGCGCAGGGTTAGCCGTCACCGCCCAGTTGCAGAGCCTGATCACCCCGGACCTGCGGGTCCTGGGTGAGGCCGAGGGGCTGCCGCCACTGCCGTCGGCGAGCATCGTCCTGCTGCGTAACCCGAATAATCCCTCGCCGATTACCGAATGCCTGGCCGATCACATTGCCGAAGGCTTCAAGCTCTAGACGTCATCAGACCCTGAAGCACAGCATGATCGCGCAGATCACCAGAAACACGCAGAACAGCGAACGCAATAACCGCTCCGGCAGGCTGTGAGCCAATGCCACGCCCCAGCTGATACTGGCCAGGCCGCCGATGGCCAGGGGCACGCCCATCAGCCAGTTGACGTGGCCGTGCAACGCGTAGGTGGTCATGGTGATGATAGTGCTCGGCGCCGCCAGAGCCAGCGCCAGGCCTTGCGCGGCGACTTGGGTGGCGCCGAACACCCCGGTGAGGATCGGCGTGGCAATCACGCCACCGCCGACGCCGAACAGGCCCGCGGTGACCCCGGAGCCCAGTCCCAGCACCCACAACCATTTGCCGTGGCGCAGTTCGACCCCGGCGTTGCCCTTGCGCCAGTACATCTGGATCAGGTTGAACAGCGTCAGGACGACAAGGAATGCAACGAAGCCGATGCGCATGCTGTGGGCGTCGAGGCGCACTGCCCACAACGACGTCAGCCAGGACAGGGTAAAGCTGGGCACGATCAGCATCATTGCGTTGCGTACGCAAATGCGATTGCGCTGGTTGTAACGCCATAGCGCCAGCAGGACGTTGGGTAACACCATCAACAGCGCGGTGCCTTGGGCCAGTTGCTGATCCAGCCCGAAAAAAAACCCCAACGCCGGAATTGCCACCAGCCCGCCACCGATCCCGAAAAGGCCGCCCAAGGTGCCCATGGCGGCGCCCAACAACAGGTACATCACTACATCGACAATCACGCGCGGTCCTCGGTTTAATCCTGCGAGCATGCTACGCAGTCAGGCAAGCCGAGGAAATCCGCAGTGCTCACGCAACGACAACGTTTCGTGATGTGATAGATCACGATTCGTGAACCGTCTCTGATCTCGAGGCAAAATGGATCGTGATAGAGAGATTCGCGACAGCCGATTGTAGGATTTATCTGGTGCATTAAAGAATGCCGCACTAAATTAGCGGTCGCTCCCGATCAATTGAGGATCAATGAATGAACGCCGACCCTAGCTCCACGGCGGCTGACGCTGGCAGTTGCGACGCTCTGCTGCTGGATAATCAGCTGTGTTTCGCGCTGTATTCCACGTCCCTGATGATGACCAAGGTCTACAAGCCACTGCTTCAGGCACTCAATCTGACCTATCCGCAATACCTTGCGATGCTGGTGCTCTGGGAGCGTGATGGTTTGACCGTGGGTGAAGTCAGCACGCGCCTTTTGACTGACCCGGGCTCGCTGACTCCCCTGCTCAAGCGCCTGGAAGCCGAGGGGCTGATCAGTCGCACGCGCAGCAAGGAGGACGAGCGCGTGGTGCTGCTGACGTTGACAGAGCAGGGTAAGGCGCTGCAGCTCAAGGCCCGAAGCATTCCACAATGCATCCTGGCGGCCAGCGGGATCAGCATCCAGCAACTGCAAGCGCTGCAGCAGGATCTGCTGGGCTTGCGCGGCAATCTGCACGACAGCCTCTGATTCACCCCTCCCCCCTTCAAAGGGCCAGCCTTGTCGCTGGCCCTTTTTGTTTCCAGCGCAGTCTCTGTAGCAGCCAGGCCGGGCGGCGTTCCGATTACCGGCGGTGGCGTCCTTGATCGCTACCGCCGGCAGGCCGGAACGCTAGGGAGGCATCGTCAATCCTAACTGCACAAGCACATGTTTAAAAATCCTAATATAAATCAACTGGTTATATGAAAACTCGTTTACCTCACGAACAAAGCATGGATTTTTTTAAAAATTTATCTTGCGCGCTAAACATTAGCGCAGTACATTTCATCTCACTTGCTTAGCGCACAAACATTTGGCGCAACGCTTACCCGAATGTACAGCCCATCATCTCGTGAGGAATGACCATGCAAACTCTCTATACCGCAGTCGCAACCGCAACCGGTGGCCGTGATGGCCGCGCTGTTTCCAGCGACAAGATCCTCGACGTGAAACTGGCGACCCCCAAGGAACTGGGCGGCGCTGGTGGTGAAGCGACCAACCCTGAGCAGCTGTTTGCCGCCGGTTACTCGGCCTGCTTTATCGGCGCACTGAAATTCGTCGCCAGCCAGACCCAGCGCAGCATCCCGGCCGACGCCTCCATCACTGCCCACGTCGGCATCGGCCAGATCCCTGGCGGCTTCGGTCTGGACATCGACCTGAACATCAACCTGCCGGGCCTGGAGCAAGCCGACGCGCAAACACTGGTCGACGCCGCTCACCAGGTCTGCCCTTACTCCAACGCCACTCGCGGCAACGTCGACGTCCGTCTGCACGTCACCGTCTGACCGACCCGCCCGCCCCCGCAGGAGATGAACATGAACACCTTTGGCAAGATTCTGGCCGGCTCGCTCCTCGCCCTATCGATCGGCAACGCCTTCGCGGCAGCCGACACCGGCGTCGAACACAACACCCAGGCGTTTCTCGATGCACTGAACGCTGGCGGCGGCACGCCCATCGAGCAACTCTCGCCCAAGGATGCACGGGCCGTTCTGACGGGCGCCCAGGCCGGGGTCAAGCTGACCCTGCCCAAGGCCGACGTCAGCCAGAAGACCATCACGGCCGACGGCCAGAACATCAGCCTGACCATCGTGCGTCCGGCCGGCGTGAAAGGCACCTTGCCAGTGTTCATGTTCTTCCACGGTGGCGGCTGGGTGCTGGGTGACTACCCGACCCACGAGCGTCTGGTTCGCGATCTGGTAGAGGGCTCAGGTGCGGTGGCGGTGTTCGTCAACTACACGCCTTCGCCCGAAGCGCACTACCCGACGGCGATCAACCAGGCCTATGCGGCGACCAAATGGGTGGCCGAGCATGGCAAGCAAATCAACGTCGACGGCAAGCGTCTGGCGGTGGCGGGCAACAGCGTCGGCGGCAACATGGCGGCAGTCGTCAGCCTGATGGCCAAGGACAAAGGCACCCCTGCGATCAAATACCAGGTGCTGCTGTGGCCGGTGACCGACGCCAACTTCGATACCGGCTCGTACCAGCAGTTCGCCGAGGGCCACTTCCTGACCCGCAACATGATGAAGTGGTTCTGGGACAACTACACCACCGACCCGAAACAACGCGCCGAGATCTACGCCTCGCCGCTGCGCGCGACCCTGGATCAGTTGAAAGGCCTGCCGCCTGCGTTGATACAGACCGCCGGTTCCGACGTGCTGCGTGACGAAGGTGAAGCCTACGCCCGCAAACTCGATCAGGCCGGTGTGCCGGTCACCTCTGTGCGCTACAACGGCATGATTCACGACTACGGTCTGCTCAACGTGGTCAGCCAGGTGCCGGAAGTCCGCTCGGCGATGCTGCAGGCGTCCCAAGAGCTCAAGGTTCATCTGAAGTAAGCACGCGAAGCTCTGGAGCAGTCCGGCTTGCCAGCGGTGACGGGCTCAAGATCATCACCGCCGGCAAGGGCAATGCGCACTGTGCGAAGGGAGACAAGCGAGATGAACTGGTAATCGACCCAACCCAGCGCCCACAAAAAAGCCCGACTCAATGGTCGGGCTTTTTCGTATCCGGCGTTACAAGACCAATGCTTATTTAGCACGGCCTTTGTAGGAACCGCCTTCACGCGTGTCGATCTCGATCTTGTCACCGATTTCGATGAAGTCGGCAACTTGCAGCTCGGTACCGTTGCTCAGCTTGGCAGGCTTCATGACCTTGCCCGACGTGTCGCCACGCGCGGAACCTTCGGTGTAGTCGACGACGCGCACGATGG
This sequence comes from Pseudomonas sp. NPDC087358, assembly GCF_044900785.1. Classification (NCBI taxonomy): domain Bacteria; kingdom Pseudomonadati; phylum Pseudomonadota; class Gammaproteobacteria; order Pseudomonadales; family Pseudomonadaceae; genus Pseudomonas; species Pseudomonas sp. NPDC087358. Next base: position 16,380 of record NZ_JBJDOA010000011.1, on the reverse strand, counting down.
TGGTCGGCAGCTCTACGGACACCAGGCGATCTTCGAAGAACACGGCTTCGCAGACGTCGGTCATGCCTTCTTCGACGAATGGCAGAACGGCTTCGATGTCTTCGGCGTTCAGTTCGTACATGGTGTAGTCGGTGGTGTCCATGAACGTGTAAGTGTCACCGCTGATGAAAGACAGGGTGGCTTCCTTACGGTCCAGGATCACGTCGTCCAGCTTGTCGTCGGCGCTGTAGACGATTTCGGTCTTGTAGCCGGTCAGCAGGTTCTTCAGCTTGGTCTTCATGATCGCGCTGTTACGGCCCGACTTGGTGAATTCAGCCTTCTGGACCAGCCAAGGATCGTTTTCCAGCTTGATCACGGTGCCGGGTTTGAGCTCTTTACCAGTTTTCATTACGAGTATCCGAATTTGGATGAAAGTACTTTCTAAGCCCTGTACGAAAAGCCACTTTTCGTACAGGGCTTAATACAAGGCCGCGTATCATATCCAATTTCGGTAAAAGTGTACTAGCGCAGTCGTCAGATCGTCCTGCAAGGCCTGTTCCAGACACCAGCGCTGGGCGTGGGATGCCAGCGCCGCGCGGTGTTTTTCCAGCGCGTTCCAGCTGCAGGCCATGTCCTGCCCTGCATTCCAGTGGCGCCAGACGTCGGCCAGCGCCTGTGCCGCGCCCTCGGACAATCCCACCCGATACAGCTCCAGGAAGGCATCCAGCTTGGCCCAGTGCGCGTCATCGTCCTGCTCATAGATGTGCCAGATCAGCGGCCGCCCCGCCCACTGCGCGCGCACGAAGGAGTCCTCACCCCGCACCACGTTGAATTCGCAGCACCAGAGCAGCAGGTCGTAGTCCTCCTGGCGAACGAAGGGCAGCACTTGCACCGTCAGCGCGTTGCGTTGATTGAGATCGCCGGTTTTCAGTGATTCGACCCCAAGCCAGCGTTGAACATCGCCGAGGATGCGACCTTCGGGCACCAACAGGTGCGTCTTGCGCTCCCCAAAGGCCAGGCAATCGAGCCAACTGCCCAGCCCCGGATGCTCGTAGGCGAACAGCGAGATCAGCCGGGTGTCGGATTGCGGGACAATGCCCAGGCGCTCAAGAAATGCCCGTTGCGCGCAGCCATCGGCCTGGAACGCCTGGCGCCTCTGGATCAGGCCGGCCTCGCGCAGCAGCCCGCCGGTCTTGCTGGAAAATCCCGGAAAGAAGAAATACTTGCGCAGGCCAGAAGACTGGATCGATGGCAACGCATGGCAGCCCGACACCCAGTCTTCTGCGCTCAGGTACTCGAGATTGAACCACAACGGCCGTTTCTGCCGCGCCTGCATGGCCTCGACGTACTCGGCTGGCAGACGGCAGGCGAACGCTTCGACCACGACATCGGGCAGCTCGACCGGGCGCCAGGCCTTTGCCCAGTGACAGACCAGCACGCCGTCCTGCATCTGCTGCTCGGCGGCCGGGTCCGCACCGGGGCACAGTCGTACGAACGCTGACAGGTCATCGACCCAAAGGCGCACCTGCATGTCGTGCTCGGCCACCAGCTGCCGGGCCAGGCGAAAGGTCACGCCAATATCGCCGAAGTTGTCTACAACGCTGCAGAAAATATCCCAAGAGGCTTTCATCCCGGCTCCTCGAGGATGTTCAAAAAAGCCGATTGTCCTTCATAACGGCGCAGAATCACCAGCCCCGGACGTGCGACAATCGCCGCCAACGCCCACATGCAAGTCTGGAGTCTGCCATGTCCGTGAGCCCTGTTGTCGGTCCATTGAAGTTGGTGTTGTGCATTGCCGCAGGAATCTGGCTGGGCGTTGTTGCCCTGGGGCTGACAGGCTGGCTGCTGTTCAAGATCTTGCCTGCCGAGCAGACCCAGGCGTTGGGCAAGGCGGCCACCGAGCTGACCGCGCCGCCTGCGACCCAAGTCAAACCCGAGGCCGATAACCCGATGTTCGACCAGTACCGGCAGATCCTGCGCGACAGCGAAGCCCGCCAGGCTCAGGAAGCGGAACAGGCCGAGCGTCAGCGCAGCTTCAACGGGCCCAAATGCCAGTTCTGGATGCAGCAGAACCAGACCGCTCCCAGCGACAAGAGCCGCGCCGCCATCTATCAGTTCTGCGGCTGATTCATTCCACGAGATAAGCAGCATTCATGAACAAGCAACAGGTTCTGCAACGGATCATCGAAACGCTCAAGGTCGATCTGGACGTCGCCGTTCGTGCCGCCCAGACCGCGTACGAAACCGCGACCCATGAAGAAAACATCGCCGAAAACAAGTACGACACGCTGGGTCTTGAGGCGTCCTATCTGGCCGCAGGCCAGGCACGTCGGGTCGAGGAGATTCGCCAGTCACTGACGCTGTATCAGAACCTTTCGCTCAAGCCGTTCGACCAGGTGCTCGGTATCCGGTCGGGCGATCTGATTGTCCTGGAATCGGCCAGCGGCCTCGAACAGCATCTGTTCCTGGGGCCGGATGCGGCAGGCCTGAAGGTCACCGTGGAGGGAACCCTGGTGACCGTGATTACCAGCCGGGCGCCATTGGGGCAGACCCTGCTGGGCAAGTTCGATGGCGACGAGCTGGACATCAATGTCAACCGCAGCCAGCAATCGTTCCAGATCACGCACGTACTGTGACCCGTTGATCATTTGCAGGGTTGAAGGGTCTGACTTTTTGTGGGTAAGGTGCGCAGTCGCAGCACAAACGGTGAACCCGGAACTCGGAGCCGGGCACAAGGATTTAACCAAGGAGATATTTCATGACGAACGTCATCACTTTCCCTGACGCCCATGAACGTGATCGCCTCAAGTCCAGTGACCACCAAGGGTCCAGATACCTGAACAAGAAAGAGCGACAACTGATCGACCGCCTGCGCATGACCAGCCACGCAGGCCGCCAGTACGTGTACGACTACGCCAATATCATGCAGCGGTCCAAGCCGTTGTATCCCGATCCGGTGGATTGACAAGACTGCCGACGGTTCAGCGCAGGTTCAGTACCAGGCGACGAAGCAGGGGCCTATAGTGGGCAGATGTTTCTGCCCTCGAGAAGTCCTCATGTCCGCTGTCACCCCTGAACCTGCCACGCCCGACCAAACCCCTGCCCCCGCGGTCAAGGTTGATCATCTGCGCTTTCACAAAGGCCACGCGCATCTGGCACCGACCTTCGGTAACGACGCCTTTGCGCTGAAAGCCGAAGCCTTCGCGCGGTTCTTCGGCACCCCGACGTTTCTCGGCGCGCAAACGCTGATCGTGCTGCTGTGGGTCGGGGCGAACCTGACCGGGCTGGTCAAGTTCGACCTCTACCCGTTCATCCTGCTCAATCTGGCGTTCAGCCTGCAGTCAGCCTACGCCGCCCCCCTGATCCTGCTGGCGCAGACCCGCCAGTCCGCCCGTGACAAAGCCACTGCCGACGCGGACGCCCAGCATCGGGAAGCGCTGGCGGTGGCCAATGAAGACCGCATGTCCCGGGCGGCGCAGAACACCGCGCAGATGCTCGAACTGCTGGAGCAGAATACCCGCCTGACAGAGTTGACCAAGGCACTGACCGAACGCGTGGAGGCATTGACTGCAGACATGCATAAGCATTTCGTGAAAAAGGACGGGCACGCCTGAGGCCAGAATCAACAGCGCGGGCAATTTGGCCAGTACTGGACATTTATGGTATTGCGGTTGTCATGGAACAGCTGGATTATGAGCGTAATTTTTCCGCATCCGGCAGCCCGCCGGACGCGCTCCGGAGCGAACGCCCATGACAAGCACTTCTCGCGAAGAAACCCTGGCTCTGTGGCAGACCCAGGAAACGCAAATGCGCGCCCGGCTGGGCAAAACCGGGAGCATGAGCCTGCTGGACGTGGCGCAATTGACGCCGCAGGAGTTCTTCGACGGTATCGGCAACGGCCTCTATCCACATCCGCCAATTGGTGAGCTGATGGACTTCGTGCCCATCGAGTGGACGCCAGGCAGCTTTATTTTTCAAGGCACCCCCGGCCCGCAGCACTACAACCCGCTGGGCATCGTGCACGGCGGATACGCCGCCACCCTGCTCGATTCATGCATGGGCTGCTCGATTCACACGCAGCTGAAAAAGGGCCAGGGCTACACCACGCTGGACCTGCGCATCAGCTATATCCGCGCCCTCACCGACAAGACCGGACCGATCCGCGCCGAAGGCACTGTGGTCCATCTGGGGCGCTCGACTGCGTTGGCCGAAGGCAAGCTCTACGACGCCGAAGGCCGGCTGTATGCGACCGGGACCACCACCTGCATGATTCTGGACATGAACCGCTGATCGCGCTCGACGATGGTCTGTAGCCGTCTGGTCGGGCGGCGTTCCGCTTGCCGACGCTGGCGATAGCAAACCCGCTGCCGCCGGCAGGCCGCACTGCTACAGGGTCATGCAGCGCAGTTGCTGTTTGCGCTTGTGCCATTGCATTCGTGATTCCCGGTAAAAAGTCCCTTTCCAATCCCCCGGTTTTTCCGCAGGGATCGAACCGGGATACTGGGCTACCGATTTCCCACGTTCGCAATGGAGTACCTCAATGACTGTTCCTGCATTTGGCCTGGGCACGTTTCGTTTGAAAGATCAGGTGGTCATCGACTCGGTCACCACCGGCCTTGAGTTGGGCTACCGGGTCATCGACACCGCGCAGATCTACGGCAATGAAGCCGAGGTCGGCAGCGCCATCGAGCAGAGCGGCGTCGCTCGCGATGAGCTGTTCATCACCACCAAGATCTGGACCGACCATTACGCTGCCGACAAGCTGATTCCCAGCCTCAAGGAAAGCCTGGCAAAACTGAAAACCGATTATGTCGATCTGACCCTGATCCACTGGCCGTCGCCGCAATCCAGGGTGCCGGTGGCTGAATTCATGGGCGCGTTGCTTGAAGCCAGGAAACAGGGGCTGACCCGCGAGATCGGCGTCTCCAACTTCACCGTGGCCTTGATGAAAGAAGCCATCGATGCGGTCGGTGCCGAGAACATCGCCACCAACCAGATCGAACTGCACCCTTACCTGCAGAACCGCACCGTGGTGGGTTTCGCCCAGCAGCAGCGGATCAAGATCACCTCGTACATGACCCTGGCCTACGGCGAAGTGCTCAAAGACCCGGTGATCGAGCAGATCGCCCAGCGCCACCAGGCAACGCCGGCGCAGGTCACCCTGGCCTGGGCGATGCAACTGGGCTACGCGGTGATTCCTTCTTCGACCAAACGCGCCAACCTGCAAAGCAACCTCAAGGCCGTGGACCTGAAGCTGAGCAACGAAGACATGGCGCAGATCGCCAGACTTGATCGCGGCCATCGCCTGACCAGCCCCGCCAGCTTGGCACCGCAGTGGGACTGATTGATTTGACGCAACGATCCGCCTTACACCTGTAGCAGTCCGGCTTGCCGGCGCCGCAATGGGACTGATCGATCTGACGCGACGGTCCGTTTTACACCTGTAGCAGTCCGGCTTGCCGGCGGTAGCGATTTCAAATACGCCACCACCGGCAAGCCGTGCTGTTACAGAGCGTCTCTGGCTGAACTCCAATAACGCACGATCTCACCCTGGCCACGCCTCGCCAGCAAGCCCTGCGAACGCTATGCACCTGACCCACCGAGCCGGCTGATTCTACTGCCGGTGCCCGGCAGATCGCCGGCAAGCCAGGCTCCCACGCCCTCCGGGCAGAAGCAGAATGGAGTGAGGCTAATTGATTTGATTCTGCCCGCAGGGCGTAGAAACAGAATGAGCGCGGCGACTGCTTTTGATTCTGCCCGCAGGGCGTGGGAGCGTGGCTTGTCCCGCGATCTGGCGCGAAGCGGCAGTAAACCCTGTGAGCGGTATGCATCTGACACACCGCGCTGGCTGTTTCTACTGCCGGTTCCCGGCAGATCGCCGGCAAGCCAGGCTCCCACGCCCTCCGGGCAGAAGCAGAATGGAGTGAGGCTAATTGATTTGATTCTGCCCGCAGGGCGTAGAAG
>NZ_JBJDOA010000011.1:1327-10341 GCF_044900785.1 Pseudomonas sp. NPDC087358 | reverse complement strand
GAAGCAGATGGGTTCGGCAACTGCTTTTGATTCTGCCCGCAGGGCGTGGGAGCGTGGCTTGTCCCGCGATCTGGCGCGAAGCGGCAGTAAACCCTGTGAGCGGTATTCATCTGACACACCGCGCTGGCTGTTTCTACTGCCGGTGCCCGGCAGATCGCGGGGCAAGCCCGCACCTACGAGCCTGCGCCCAGCATCAAATCACGCCCCGGAACAATGCAGCCGAACCATTATCAGGCACGGGCGCCGCGTCTCCTTGAAAATTGGTTCGCTCCATCCCGAACCAATCCCGCGTCCTACCGCGAACCAAGCCAGCGAACCTTTGGCGATTGGCCCACGCTGCCGTGATTGCAGGCTTGGCACCCGTCCGGTCATCCCTGGCAGCAGCGAACCAATTTAAATTGGCATCGCTATTGCAATCTCCCCTGCATCGCCACTGGTCATTCAACCCTGCCGGTGGCCCGCTGATTTCATCCTGTCACGAGAGACCATGATGGAAAGGTTCGAGATGGACGCGCCCCACGACAACTCGTCGAAACTGGCCCTGGATGCCTTGCGCCAGATGGTTGCGCAACACGCCGCGTTCCCCCAGCGTGCCTTGCCCACCGAGCGCGAACTGGCGGTGGATTTCGGCGTCAGCCGTCGGGCCATCCGACGCGCACTGGCGGTACTCGAAGCCGAAGGTCAGATCTGGCGCCGCCAAGGCAAAGGCACCTTTGTCGGCCCTACCCCGCCGAGCGCATCGATGAGTTTTGCCAAGCTCTCGAGCCGGACCAATTTCAGTGAGGTGATGGAAGCGCGGATTTATCTGGAACCAGCACTCGCATCGTTGGCCGCCCTGCGCGCCAACGGCGAACAGATGGCGATCCTGCGTCGCCTGGCCGAACGTACCACGCGCCAGCAGCATGCGACCGAGATCGACGCCGAGGGCATCGAGCTGTGGGACAGCGCCCTGCATCGCGGCATCGCCGAAGCGGCAGGCAACCGCCTGATGCTCGACATCTTCGAAATGCTCGACGCCATTCGCCTGGACCCTGCGTGGCGCGATCTGCGTCAGCGGGCGCGCAACACCGACCGCTTGAGCACCTACAGCCACGATCACGACGACATCGTCGGCGCCATCGAAACCCGCGACCCGGTCAAGGCCGCCACGGCCATGCGCGGTCATCTGCGTGCATTGCAGCAGGCGCTCGACCACGTCATTCAACAAGACCTCGAGGCCAGCGTATGAGCAATCCCACTCACGATCAGCAGCCCTCTGTATTGAGCGTCAGCGACCTGACCGTGCGCTTCAAGGATGCGCCGGCCAACGTGGTCGACGGTGTTTCTTTCGCCATCCAACCGGGCAAGACCCTGGCCATCGTCGGCGAGTCCGGTTGTGGCAAGAGCGTGACCTCCATGGCGTTGATGGGACTGCTGCCCGACACCGCAACGGTTGGCGCCAGCGCGTCCAGTCTGCTTGGCGAGCCTTTGCTGGGCATGTCCGATGATCGCCTGCTGGACGTGCGTGGCAACCGCATGGCGATGATCTTTCAGGAGCCGATGACCTCGCTCAATCCGGTGTTCACCATCGGCGAGCAGATCGCCGAAAGCGTGATCCGCCATCAGCGGCTGTCCGCCGGCGATGCCCGCAAACGCGCCTTGCAGATGCTCGAAAAAGTTCGCGTACCCGACGCGCTGCAACGTCTGGACGCCTATCCCCATGAGCTGTCCGGCGGCATGCGTCAGCGGGCAATGATCGCCATGGCGCTGGCCAACGACCCGGCGCTGATCATCGCCGACGAGCCGACCACCGCGCTGGACGTGACCATTCAGGCGCAGATCCTTTCGCTGGTGGCCAGCCTGCAAGCCGAGACCGGTACGTCGATGATTCTCATCACCCATGATCTGGGCGTGGTCGCTGAAGTCGCTGACGAGGTGATGGTGATGTATGCCGGCCGGGTGGTGGAAAGCGGTTCGGTGAAGACGCTGTTCGACGATCCGCAGCATCCCTACACCATCGGCCTGATGGGCTCGATGCCCTCGGTTGGCCCGCGCGAAGGTCGTCTGGCCACCATCAATGGCCGCGTTCCGACACCGGCCGAAATGCCCAGCGGTTGCCGTTTCGCCAGCCGCTGCCCGTTCGTCATCGAGGCCTGTCGCCAGGATCGTCCGCCGCTGCTGGAAATCTCCGAGGGGCACTTCGCGGCGTGCATTCGCGCGCCACTGGAACAGCATCTGGGAGTCAGCGCATGAGCACGCCGGAGCAAAAAATCGTCAAACGCATTCTCGCTGATCGCGCCGCCGAAGCGCCGATTCTGGAGAGCATCGGCGTCAGCAAACACTTCCACAGCGAAGCCGGTCTGTTCCAGCGTAAAAAGCCGCCGGTCCAGGCGGTCAACGAGGTCTCACTGGCGGTGCGCCGGGGCGAAACCCTGGCGCTGGTCGGTGAGTCCGGCTCCGGTAAATCGACCCTGGGCCGAGTATTGCTGAACCTGCTCAAACCGACCGCCGGCGACGTCATCTATGAAGGCCGCAACCTGGGCAACCTGCCGGCAGACAAGCTGCGTCAGGTGCGCCGCGACCTGCAGATCATCTTTCAGGACCCCTTCGCCTCGCTGAACCCGCGCATGAGCGTCGAGTCGATCATCGGCGAGCCGATCTGGCTGCACCGTGACGACAGCCGCAGCGCCCGTCAGGACAAGGTCGCCGAACTGCTGCGCACCGTAGGCCTGGCGCCGGAACACGGCAGCCGCTTTCCTCATGAGTTTTCCGGCGGCCAGCGCCAGCGCATCGGCATTGCCCGCGCCCTGGCTTCCGAGCCGCGTTTGATTCTTGGTGATGAACCGGTCTCGGCGCTGGACGTGTCGGTGCAGGCACAAGTGGTCAACCTGCTCGAAGACCTCAAGCATCAGTTCGGCCTGACCCTGCTGATCGTCGCCCACGGCCTGGCCGTGATCCGTCACATGAGCGACCGGGTCGCGGTGATGTACCTGGGCGAAATCGTCGAGCTGGCGCCGGTCAACGCGCTGTTCGAAACGCCGTTCCATCCCTACACCCAGGCGCTGATGGCCGCCGTACCGGTCAGCCACCCGGACCTGCGGCGCCCGCGCCCGCTGCTCGGTGGCGACATGCCGAGTCCGAGCAAGCCGCCATCGGGCTGTCGTTTCCATACCCGCTGCCCCCACGCCAAAGCGTTGTGCCGCGAAATCAAACCGGCCTTCGAAACCGTCGAGCCGGGGCGTCAGGTGGCCTGCCATTACTGGCGCGAAATCGCCAATGCCGGCGCCGGTTCGCTGATCGTACCGACACCCAGCGCGGCCTACAGCCAGCGCCTGAATCTGTTCAAAAGCCATCAAGCCCTTTCTCTGGAGAGTCAGCCATGAAGTTCGCCCCTCTGATGACCACCGCGTTGTTGCTGCTTGCCGCGAACGCTGCTTTCGCTGAAACCACATTGCGCATCGGTATCCAGGACGACCCGGACGTGCTCGACCCACATCGCTCGCGCACCTACTCAGGAAGGCTGGTGTACACCGCGCTGTGCGACAAGCTGGTGGATATCAGCCCGGACCTGACCTACGTGCCGCAGCTGGCGACCGCCTGGAACTGGAGCGAGGACGGCAAGACCCTGACCATGACCCTGCGCGACGGCGTGACCTTCCACGATGGCGAGACGTTTGACGCCGCCGCGGTGAAGTTCAACCTCGACCGCGCCCGCACCCTGCCCGACTCGCTGCGCAAGAGCGAACTGTCATCGGTGGAAAGCGTCGATGTGATCGATGCGAAGACGGTCGCGATCAAGGTCAAGCAACCGGACGCCACGCTGATCTCGCAACTGTCTGACCGCGCCGGGATGATGCTCGCGCCCAAGGCTTCGGCAACCGACGTCGGCTCGAAACCGGTGTGCTCAGGGCCCTACAAATTCGTCCAGCGCGTGCAGCAGGACCGCATCGTGCTGGAGCGCTTCGACAACTACTGGAACAAGCAGGCGTACCACTTCGACAAGGTGATTTTCCTGCCGATCCCCGACACTTCGGTACGCCTGGCCAACTTGCGTTCGGGCGATCTGGACATCATCGAGCGCGTGGCACCCACCGACGTGAAAACCGCCAAGGCCGACAGCCACGTGCAGGTGTTCAGCACTCCGGGCCTGGGCTACATGCAGCTGATGTACAACACCAACAATGGCGACAAGGCCAACAATCCAATCGGCAAGGACAAGCGCGTACGCAAGGCCTTCGAGCTGGCCATTGACCGCGATGCCATCAATCAGGTGGTGTTCGAAGGCCTCTACGCCCCAAGCGCGCAACCTTTCCCGAAAAGCAGTCCGTACTACGACAAGGATTTGCCAATCCCGACCCGCGATGTGGAAGCGAGCAAAAAACTGCTGGCTGAAGCCGGCGTGAAAACCCCGGTCAGTGTCGAGCTGAAAGTGGCCAACAACCCGATCGCGCAACAGGTCGGCCAGATCATTCAAGCCATGGCCGAAGAAGCCGGTTTCAAGGTCAACCTGATCGCCACCGAGTACGCCACGCTGCTCAGCGAACAGCAGGCGGGCAATTTCCAGATCGGCATGAGCGCCTGGTCCGGGCGGCCTGATCCGGACGGTGACATTCATCAGTTCGTGACCTGCAAGGGCGGCCAGAACGACGCGCACTTCTGCGACCCGAAACTCGACGAGCTGCTGAACAAGGCGCGCACCGTGAACGATCAGGCGCAGCGTCAGGCCCTGTATTTCGAGGCCCTGCGCCTGCTGGCCGACGATGTGCCTACCAGCTACCTGTACTTCGACCCACGAATCATCGCCATGCGCAGCAACCTGACCGGTTTCGTGCCCAATCCCGATGGCCTGATTCGCCTGAACAACGTCGCCTTCAAATGATCACCGGCCCGGTGGATAACCGCCACGGCCGCGAGGAGTCGCCATGCTGACTTTCATCCTGCGACGCCTGCTCAGTGCCATCCCGACGCTGATCCTGGTTTCGCTGTTCGTTTTCACCCTGCAAAAGCTGCTGCCGGGTGACCCGGTGCAGGCCATGGCAGGCGAAGAGCGCGACCCGGCGGTGATGGAATACCTGCGCGAGAAATACCGGCTCAATGATCCGCTGCCGTTGCAGTACGTCCATTGGGTCGGCAACGTGCTGCAAGGCGATTTCGGCGCCTCGCTGCGCACCGAACAACCGGTGACCACGCTGCTGGCCTCCAAGCTGCCGGTGACCCTCGAACTGGCGGTGCTGGCGTTGATCATCGCGCTGCTGATCGGCATTCCCACCGGGGTGATTTCCGCCGTGCGCAAGGGCACGGCAACGGATTACGCGGCCAACGTGTTCGCCCTGTCGGGGATCTCCATTCCGCATTTCTGGCTGGGAATCCTGTTGATCATGATCTTCGCCGTGAAGCTGCAATGGCTGCCGGCATCGGGTTTCGTGCCGCTGGGCGAGGATGTCGGGCAGAACCTGAAAACCCTGATCCTGCCCGCCTTCGTCCTCGGCGCGGGGCTGTCCGGCGTGCTGATGCGCCACACCCGCAGCGCCATGCTCGAAGTGCTGCGTGCGGACTACGTGCGCACCGCGCGGGCCAAGGGCCTGTTCCCGCGCACGGTGATTCTCAAGCATGCGCTGCGCAACGCCCTGATGCCCATCGTCACCCTGACCACGCTGCTGTTCGGCGAGTTGCTTGGTGGCGCGGTGCTGACCGAACAAGTGTTCAGCATTCCCGGCTTCGGCAAGATGATCGTCGATGCCGTGTTCAACCGCGATTACGCCGTGGTGCAGGGCGTGGTGTTGTGCGTGGCCATCGGCTTCCTGTTGCTCAACCTGCTGGCCGACGTGCTGTACAGACTGATCAATCCACGTCTGAGGACTGCCTGATGACCTCGATAACCCTTAATCCTGCATTGCCCCTCAAAGAGTCGCTCAAGCCGCGCAGCCGTTCGCCCTTCGTGAAGAAATTCCTCGCCAACAAGGGCGCGGTGATCGGCGCGACGGTATTGATCCTGTTCATTCTCGCCGCCATCCTGGCGCCCTGGATTGCGCCTTATGACCCGCTCAAGGCCAACTTCCTGGCGGTACGCAAGGCGCCTTCGATGATGCACTGGCTGGGCACCGACGAACTGGGCCGCGACCTGTTTTCGCGACTGCTGTGGGGGGCGCGCAGCTCCTTGCTGGCAGGCGGCGTTTCCGTGGCCATCGCCATGGTCATCGGCGTGCCGTTGGGCCTGCTCGCCGGGTACTTCGGCGGCAAGCTCGACGCTGTGATTTCCCGCATCATGGAAGCGTTGTTGTCCTGTCCGTTTCTGGTATTGGCCATCGCCCTGGGTGCCTTCCTCGGTCCGAGCCTGAGCAACGCCATGATCGCCATCGGCCTGTCGGCGATGCCGATTTTCTCTCGCCTGACCCGCGGCCAGGTGTTGGCCATCCGCCACGAAGACTACCTGGAAGGCGCGCGCGCCATTGGCCTGCCGGATCGCTGGATCATCCTGCGCTACGTGCTGCCCAATGTGCTCTCGCCGCTGGTGGTGCAAGCGACCCTGACCATCGCCTCGGCGATTCTGGCCGAAGCCAGTCTGTCGTTCCTCGGCCTGGGCCAGCAGCCGCCCTCGCCGTCCTGGGGTTCGATGCTCAACACGGCGAAAAACTTCATGGAGCAGGCACCGTGGATGTCCATCGCCCCGGGCGTTGCGATCTACATCACCGTGCTGTGCTTCAACCTGCTGGGTGACGGCCTGCGTGACGCGCTCGACCCGAAAAGCTGACCCACATTCGACCTCAAGCTGATCAACTGCCGAAGAGATAATTTCATGTTCGATGATCTGGATTACAGCCAACCTTATGCGTCCGCCCGCTCGCCGGTGATGGGCAACAACATGGTCGCCTGCTCGCAGCCACTGGCCGCCCAGGCCGGCCTGGACATGCTGCGCCAGGGTGGCAACGCGGTGGACGCGGCCATCGCCGCGGCCATGGTGCTGACTGTGGTCGAACCCACCGGCTGCGGGATTGGCAGCGATGCCTTCGCCATCGTCTGGGATGGCAAAAAGCTGCAAGGGCTCAATGCCTCCGGGCGCTCGCCGCAAGCCTGGACCCCGGAACATTTCGCCGGGCAGACAGAAATGCCCCAGCGCGGCTGGCCCTCGGTGACCGTACCGGGCGCGGTGTCGGCCTGGGTCGCGTTGTCAGAGCGTTACGGCAAGCTGCCCTTCGCCACCCTCGCCGGCCCCGCCATTGGCTATGCGCGCAACGGCTATCAGGTCACGCCGATCATTGCCGAGCTATGGCGTCGCGGCGCCGCGCTGTTGAAGGATCAGCCGGGCTTTGCCGAGTGCTTCCTGCAGGGCGGCAAAGCGCCGACAGCCGGGGAAAAAATCACCCTCAAAGACCACGCCAATACCTTGCAACTGATCGCCGAGACCAAGGGCCAGGCGTTCTATCGTGGAGAACTGGCGCAGGCCATCGTCGCCCATGCCAACGCCAATGGCAGCGTCATGAGCCTGGACGATCTGGCCAATCACAACGTGGACTGGATCGATACTATTTCGGTGCCCTACGCCGGTGCCGTGGTTCACGAGCTGCCACCCAATGGCCAGGGCATCGCCACGCTGGCCGGCCTGACCATGCTTGAAGCGCTGGGCGTTGGCGAGCACGCCGTGGACAGCGTCGAGACCGTGCACCCGGTGCTGGAGGCGATGAAACTGGCGCTGGCCGACCTCAATCAGCACGTCGCCGACCATGACCACATGCGCGTGGCGTCCGAGCATCTGCTGGATCCTGCGTACCTGATGGAGCGCGCCTCGCTGGTGAGCGAACAGGCGGCCGATCCGTTGCATGGCTCGCCCAAGGCAGGCGGCACGGTGTACCTGTCGGCGGCAGACGAAAGCGGCATGATGGTCTCGTTCATCCAGTCCAACTACATGGGTTTCGGCTCCGGCGTGGTAGTGCCCGGCACCGGTATCAGCTTGCAGAACCGTGGCGCGGGTTTCAGCCTCGACCCGGAACACGTCAACGTCGTCGCACCGGGCAAGCGCCCGTTCCACACGATTATCCCGGGCTTTGTGATGAACGCCGACGGCACGCCGCTGATGTCCTTCGGTTTGATGGGCGGGCCGATGCAGGCTCAGGGACATCTGCAGATGATGATGCGCATCCTGCGCTACAAACAGAACCCACAGGCTGCGGCCGACGCCCCACGCTGGCGGATCGAAGCCGGTCTGAAAGTCGCCGTGGAGCGTTCGTTCGACCGATTGGTGGTTGAAGAACTGCGGGCCAAGGGGCATCAAGTGGAAGTCGAAGACCCAAGCGGTGTTTTCGCCTTTGGGGGTGCGCAGATCATTCAGCGCACAGCCCATGGCTATGTCGGCGGCACCGACCCACGCAAGGATGGGTTGGTCGCGGCTTTCTGAATTGAAGGAGAAATCAAAGGCCAACCCATAAGCCTGTAGCGGTCCGGCTTGCCGGCGGCAGCGATGCTGAATTCGCTACCGCCGGCAAGCCGGACTGCTACAGGTCGATGGTCGCCTGAGGATCGAGGATCCGGGCAGAATCAGATCAGGGGTAGCCATGCCACCGTCTTTGGCAGAAGCGGCTCAGTGTCGGATGTCTCGGCGCTTTTGATTCTGCCCGAAGGGCGTGGGAGCCTGACTTGTCGGCGATCGGCTGCGCAGCAGTCGTAGAATCGTGCGGCGCGGTGCGTCAGGCGAACCGCGTGCACAGGATTTGCTGTCGCTGCGCGCCAGATCGTCGGCAAGCCGGACTCCCACGCCCTTCGGGCAGAAGCGGATCCATAGCAGCCATGCCACCGCCTTCGGCAGAAGCGGATCGGGGGTAGCCATGCCATCGTCTTTGGCAGAAGCAGACCGGTGTCGGATGTCTCGGCGCTTTTTGATTCTGCCCGAAGAGCGTGGGAGCCTGACTTGTCGGCGATCGGCTGCGCAGCAGTCGTAGGGTCATGCGGCGCGGTGCGTCAGGCGAACCGCGTGCACAGGATTTGCTGTCGCTGCGCGCCAGATCGTCGGCAAGCCGGACTCCCACGCCCTTCGGGCAGAA
>NZ_JBJDOA010000011.1:0-1230 GCF_044900785.1 Pseudomonas sp. NPDC087358 | reverse complement strand
GAAGCGGATCGGTGGTAGCCATGCCACCGTCTTTGGCAGAGGCGGGTCGGTGGCAGCTATGCCATCGCCTTCGGCAGAAGCGGGTCGGTGGCAGCCATGCCATCGCCTTCGGCAGAGGCGGCTCAGTGTCGGATGTCTCGGCGCTTTTGATTCTGCCCGAAGGGCGTGGGAGCCTGACTTGTCGGCGATCGGCTGCGCAGCAGTCGTAGGATCATGCGGCGCGGTGCGTCAGGCGAACCGCGTGCACAGGATTTGCTGCCGCTGCGCGCCAGATCGTCGGCAAGCCGGACTCCCACGCCCTCCGGGCAGAAGCGGATCGGGGTAGCCATGCCATCGCCTTCGGCTGAAGCGGATCGGGGTAGCCATGCCGACACCGTCGGCTGAAGCCGATCGAGGGTAGCAGTCCGGCTTGCCGGCGGCAGCGGTTTGCAGGACGCCGCCGCCGGCAAGCCGGACGGCTACAGGTTGGGGGTCAGGCGGTCTGTCTTTCTCGCAGGACGTCGCCCAGCCCTGCAATCGACGCTTCTACCAGCGCCTTGGCGGCTTCGATCTGGTGGACCACGGCTCTGGCCAAGGGACGGAATTCGGCCGAGCAGTTGTCGGCTGACTCATAGGCGGTGGCGGCGGCGCAGTTGAGGTATTCGGATACGAGCGTGAGGGCGTCTTCGACCCTGATTCCGGGCTGGACGCTGAACAGGTTCTGGTTGCCAAGGTTGGCACCGAAGGGGGTGGCTTGGGTGACGGGTGTTTCGGGGGGATGTGGCGTGGATTGAAACATGCTGACGCTCCTGACGTGGTTAAGCCGACACGCTTCGCGACTAAACGAATGGGTGGCGGCTGTACGCGGGTTAGTCGACCGGGACGTCAGGCACCCGGCGCACACAAGTGTGCCCCAACGTACAGCCACCATAACAACGCATGCCTCTGTTCCAGACATTGCAGGGGTTATGAGGCGCTACACGCCTGACGGTATTCGGGCGACTAAACCCGGTCGTTGATCGCAACGACAGGCGCGAAAATAGTCGTCAGGTCAGGTGTGCACAAGCGGCCGGGGAGCATAGCGGCAAATTTCAGAAGCCTCCTACAAAGTGAACTGACCCCAAAAAATTGGACGGTCTATTGCCAAACGCCGCGAGACTGAGCCCTGTAATCCACAGGACTCAGCCCACCGAGCTTCGCCTTGATTCGGTCATGATTGTAGTAACGGATGTATTCGTCCAGGCCCGCTTT
>NZ_JBJDOA010000010.1:121536-221131 GCF_044900785.1 Pseudomonas sp. NPDC087358 | reverse complement strand
CCGCCGCGCCGTCTGACTCTACTGCCGGTGCCCGGCAGATCGCTGGCAAGCCAAGCTCCCACGGCCTGCGGCCAGAATCAAAAGCAGGCGGCGCAGTAGCGGTCTATCGCTTCTGCCCGCAGGACGTCAGAGGTCGAGAGCTTCCAACCACAGGCCGTCAGATTGTCCACCCGCTTCTGCCCGGAGGGCGTGGGAGTTGGCTTGCCGACGATCTGGCGCGAAGCGCCAGCAAAGCCTGTTGACGCGATGTACCTGACCCGCCGTGCCGTCAATCTGCCACACAGATCCCGCCCAAGCGCAGATTTACTCCCCCTGAGCCCCGTAATTCATGATCGACAACAAGCGAATCGGCACCTGCACCAATTCTTCTGGGCCATGAGGAATGTCACCGTCGAAGGTCAGGCTGTCGCCGGCTTCCATGCGGTACAGCTGATTACCGTGGCGATACACCAATTCGCCCTCCAGCAAATGCAGAAACTCGGTGCCGGGGTGGGAGAAGGTCGGGAACTCCTCGCTGGCGTCATCCATGCTGACCATGTAGGCCTCAAAACTCTTCTTCGGCCCGCGGGTGTGGTTGAGCAGGTGATAGGTGTGGCCCTTCTCCGTGCCGCGACGCACCACCTCCAGCCCCTCGTCACGCTTGACCAGTAACGCGCTGCTGCCTTGCTGGTCGTACTGGCTGAACAGCTTGGACATCGGCATCCCCAGCACGTCGCACAGCCGGCTGAGGTTATCCAGGCTGGTGGAGACCTGAGCGTTCTCGATCTTGCTCAACATGCCCTGGCTGATCCCGGCAATGCGGGCCACATCGGCCAGCTTCAACTCCTGCGCCTGTCGCTGACGTTTGATCTGGATGCCCAGGTACTGCTCGAGCTTCAACTTCGGCTGGTGTTCTTCATGGGTATTCATGGGCTCTGCACAGTTTCCGTTCAATAATTTTAAATTCGCACCAGGAATGTGCGAGTCGGGCATCCGGCTGATCGCTTGGCCGCGGATTATTCCCACAGTGAAAAAGAGTTTCCCATATATAGAGCAGAAATGCCGCTTCGCCGTGAATTGGAGTGTTGGCATACCAAACTGGCAAGGCACTTGCATTCCTCATGGGAAAGTAAGTTTCTTGAATGGAATAACCCTCCGTCAGGACCACGAACTCAGGTTCCAAACCTCAACGTTTTGCCTTCCGCCAGGAGTGAACACTCATGTTGCCACCCGAAACACAGCGGCTGATCGAGGAGCACGGGATCAAATACGTGCTGGCTCAATTCGTCGACATCCACGGCTCATCCAAGACCAAATCGGTGCCGGTATCGGGCCTGGAAATGGTCGCAGAAGCGGGCGCGGGCTTTGCCGGTTTTGCCATCTGCGGCATGGGCATGGAGCCTCACGGGCCGGACTTCATGGCCAAGGGTGATCTGGCGTCGTTGACCCCGGTGCCCTGGCAGAAGGGTTATGGCCGGGTGGTGTGCATCGGGCATGTCGAGGGCAAGCCATGGCCCTACGACAGCCGCTATGTGTTGCACAAACAGGTCGAGCGTCTGAGCGACCGTGGCTGGACCCTGAACACCGGCCTTGAGCCTGAATTCAGCCTGTTCAAGCGCGATGCAACAGGCGCGCTGCAACTGGTCGACGCCAGCGATTCGCTGGACAAGCCGTGCTACGACTACAAGGGCCTGTCGCGCTCCCGCGAGTTTCTCGAGCGTCTGACCGAAGCCTTGCAACCGGTGGGTTTTGACATCTATCAGATCGACCACGAAGACGCCAACGGCCAGTTCGAGATCAATTACACCTACAGCGATGCGATGGAGTCCGCGGACCGTTTCACGTTCTTTCGCATGGCGGCCGGCGAGATCGCCAACGACATGGGCATGATCTGCTCGTTCATGCCCAAGCCGGACCCCAAACGCGCGGGCAATGGCATGCACTTCCACCTGTCGATCGCCAGCGCCAGCAACAAGAACCTGTTCCATGATGCCAGCGATCCGAGCGGCATGGGCCTGTCAAAAATGGCCTACCACTTCGCCGCCGGTCTGCTCGCACATGGGCCGGCACTGTGTGCGTTTGCCGCACCGACGGTCAATTCCTACAAGCGTCTGGTGGTGGGAAATTCGTTGTCCGGCGCCACCTGGGCGCCAGCCTTTATCGCCTTCGGTTCCAACAACCGCTCGGCCATGGTGCGCGTGCCTTACGGCCGTCTGGAATTTCGTCTGCCGGACGCCGGTTGCAACCCATACCTGGTCAGCGCCGCGATCATCGCCGCCGGCCTGGATGGCATCGACCGCAAGCTGGAAATCGACAACGTCTGCAACGAGAACCTCTACAAGCTGAGCCTGGAAGAAATCGCCGCGCGCGGCATCAAGACCTTGCCGCAGTCGCTCAAGGAAGCCTGCGACGCGCTGGAAGCCGATCCGCTGTTTGCCGAAGTGCTGGGCAACGAGATCGTCGGCGAATTCATCAAGCTCAAGCGCATGGAGTGGGTGGAATACAGCCGCCATGTGAGCGATTGGGAGATCAAACGCTACACCGAATTCTTCTGATTTTCCGGCGCTGTCGCTGACCCCTGTAGCCGTCCGGCTTGCCGATGGCTGCGCGGGATCAGTCGACGAATTTGTTGCAGTCACTGTGCGAGCGCCGGCAAGCCGGACGGCTACAGAGCTAGCTGTTCGTCATCACCAACCGTTTCTGATGCCCAGCCAGTGGGTTGGGCATCGTCTGCCCAGGAGTATGAAATATGTGTGGGATCGTGGGTCTCTACCTGAAAAACCCGGCGCTGGAATCCCAGCTCGGCAAGCTCTTCGAGCCGATGCTCGAAGCCATGACCGACCGCGGCCCGGACAGCGCAGGTTTTGCCATCTATGGCGACGAAGTGGCCGATGGCTGGGTCAAGCTGACCCTGCAGGCGACCACTGATGGCTATGACTTCAAGGCGTTGATCGCAGTGCTGCAAGGCAAGCTCGGTGCAGCGCTGGACTGGTTCCAGAACGCCAGCGCCATTGTGTTGAAAATCCAGGCCGAAGAGGCCGCCGTGCGCGCCGCCCTGGGCGAACTGGCACCCTCCGTGCGCATCATGAGTGCCGGCAAGAGCATTGAAATCCTCAAGGGCATGGGCCTGCCCAGGGAAATCTCCGAGCGTTTTGGCCTGGCCAGCATGAAGGGCAGCCACATTATCGGCCATACCCGCATGGCCACCGAAAGCGCGGTGACCATGGAAGGCAGCCACCCGTTTTCCACCGGTGCCGACTTGTGCCTGGTGCACAACGGATCGCTGTCCAACCACTTCCGTCTGCGTCAGGAACTGCGTCGCGAAGGGATCCATTTCGATACCGAGAACGACACCGAAGTCGCTGCCGGATACCTGGCCTGGCGTCTGCAGCAAGGCGACTCGTTGAAGACCGCACTGGACAGTTCGCTTGAGGCGCTGGACGGCTTCTTCACCTTCGCCATCGGCACGCGCAATGGCTTTGCAGTGATTCGCGACCCTATCGCCTGCAAGCCGGCGATCCTCGCCGAGACCGACGATTACGTCGCCATGGCTTCGGAATACCAGGCCTTGTCGAGTCTGCCGGGCATCGAGAAGGCCAAGGTCTGGGAACCCGTTCCCGCCACCATGTACATCTGGGAACGCGAGTCGGCTTAAGGAGCACGCACATGAAAACCATCGATCTTTCCACCAGCACTGTGCGCGATCTGAATCAGGCCCTGCACGATCAAGTCAACGACCTCCAGGACCGCGAATGGCTGGTCACTCATCCCAACGGCGCCCATAACCTGGCCGTCGGCGTCAACCAGGCGGTGTCGGTGGATATCCAGGGCCACGCCGGCTACTACTGCGCCGGCATGAACCAGAAAGCCTCGGTCACCGTGCACGGCAATGTCGGCGTGGGCTGCGCCGAAAACATGATGTCCGGTTATGTGCGGGTCAAGGGCAGCGCCTCGCAGGCGGCCGGTGCCACGGCACATGGCGGGCTATTGGTCATCGAAGGCGATGCTGGCGCCCGATGCGGGATCTCCATGAAAGGCATCGACATCGTGGTCGGCGGCAGCATCGGTCACATGAGCTGCTTCATGGGCCAGGCCGGGCGTCTGGTGGTCTGCGGCGACGCGGGCGATGCGCTGGGCGATTCGCTCTATGAAACGCGCATCTATGTCAAAGGCACGGTCGAGTCGCTGGGCTCCGACTGCATCGCCAAAGAGATGCGCGCCGAGCACATCGAAGAGCTGCAAGAGCTGCTCAATCGCGCAGGCTTCAACGAGAAAGCCGCAGATTTCAAGCGCTATGGCTCGGCCCGTCAGCTGTACAACTTCAAAGTCGATAACGCCTCCGCGTACTGATCCAGGAGCAAGAACATGAGCGACTCCAATACTCCAAAAGCCCCTCCGGTGCTGCGCGAATCGGCCACCTTCGATCGCCTGACCATCCAGGAAATCCAGCGCGCGGCGGAGACCGGCATTTATGACATCCGTGGCGGTGGCACCAAGCGCAAGCTGCCGCATTTCGACGATCTGCTATTGCTCGGCGCCAGCGTTTCGCGTTACCCGCTGGAAGGCTATCGCGAGAAGTGCGGCACGGACGTGATCCTTGGCAATCGCTTCGCCAAGAAGCCGATTCACCTGAAGATTCCCGTGACCATTGCCGGCATGAGCTTCGGCGCGCTGTCAGCCAATGCCAAGGAAGCCCTGGGCCGTGGCGCAACCATCGCCGGCACCAGCACCACCACCGGTGACGGCGGCATGACCCCGGAAGAACGCGGTCAGTCGCAGCATCTGGTCTATCAGTATCTGCCGTCGCGCTACGGCATGAACCCCGATGACCTGCGCAAGGCCGACGCCATCGAGATCGTCCTGGGCCAGGGTGCCAAACCCGGCGGTGGCGGCATGCTGCTGGGGATGAAGGTCACCGAGCGTGTGGCGGGCATGCGCACGCTGCCAATCGGCGTCGATCAGCGCTCGGCGTGTCGTCACCCGGACTGGACCGGGCCGGATGACCTGGCGATCAAGATCGCCGAGATCCGCGAGATCACCGATTGGGAAAAACCGATTTACGTGAAGATCGGCGCCAGTCGCCCGTACTACGACGTCAAGCTGGCGGTCAAGGCCGGTGCCGACGTCATCGTGCTCGACGGCATGCAAGGCGGCACGGCAGCGACGCAGGAGGTGTTCATCGAGCACGTCGGCATCCCGATTCTGCCGGCCATCCCGCAGGCGGTTCAGGCGCTGCAGGAAATGGGCATGCATCGCAAGGTGCAGTTGATCGTTTCCGGCGGCATCCGCAACGGCGCCGATGTGGCCAAGGCCATGGCCCTGGGTGCGGACGCAGTGGCCATCGGTACGGCGGCATTGATCGCCCTGGGCGACAACCATCCGCGCCTGGATGAAGAGCTGAAGAAAATCGGCTCGGCCGCCGGTTTTTATGACGACTGGCAGAACGGCCGTGATCCGGCGGGCATCACCACCCAGGACCCGGAGCTGTCCAAACGCCTGGACCCGGTCGAGGGCGGGCGCCGGTTGGCCAATTATTTGCGTGTGCTGGTGCTCGAAGCACAGACCATGGCCCGCGCCTGCGGCAAGTCGCACCTGCACAACCTTGATCCCGAGGATCTGGTGGCCTTGACCGTGGAATCGGCGGCCATGGCGCGGGTGCCCCTGGCAGGCACCTCGTGGATTCCGGGGTTGCAGTACTAACCGGCATCACAGC
The DNA here is from genome assembly GCF_044900785.1 of Pseudomonas sp. NPDC087358. Lineage (NCBI taxonomy): Bacteria > Pseudomonadati > Pseudomonadota > Gammaproteobacteria > Pseudomonadales > Pseudomonadaceae > Pseudomonas > Pseudomonas sp. NPDC087358. Next base: position 215,439 of record NZ_JBJDOA010000010.1, on the reverse strand, counting down.
CCGGTAGGCGTGAGCTTGCTCGCGATTGCATTCTGCCTTCAGCACGTGTGTTGACCGACGCAAGGCGATCGCGAGCAAGCTCACGCCTACTGGTTTTTGCGGTCTGCAGGGAGCTCATACGGCGTATCTGCTTTTTGCACCATTCAAAGAGGCCAGCAAGGCCCGGCGCTTCATCACCTCGCTTTCTGCCAGACACTTTTCCATTCATTGCAGGAGCTTCGAAAATGGTTAACCGTCTACCCGGCAAATCCCTTCCCGCGTCTCTCTTGACCTTCGTGGCGCTTGGCGCTTGCGTTCCTCTGGCCCAGGCGGCCGACGCCCCGACGCTCAATACCGGCAGTACCGCCTGGATGATCACGGCGGCGGTGCTGGTGCTGTTCATGTGCCTGCCCGGGCTTGCCCTGTTTTATGGTGGCCTGGTGCGCGCCAAGAACATGCTGTCGCTGTTCACCCAATGCTTCGGCGTTGCCGGGGTGGTGGGGGTGTTGTGGGTGGTCTATGGCTACAGCATGGTGGTCGATACCAGCAACATGGTCGAAGGCCAGGTCAGCTTCAACAGCTTCGTCGGGGGGCTGAGCCGGGCGTTTCTGGCAGGCATGACGCCTGACAGCCTGGTTGGCGACATCCCGGAAGGGGTGTTCGTGACCTTCCAGATGACCTTCGCCATCATTACTCCGGCACTGATTGCCGGTGCCTTTGCCGAGCGCATGAAGTTCTCCGCCGCGCTGCTGTTCATGGCGGTGTGGTTCACCCTGGTGTACGCGCCGGTGGCGCACATGGTCTGGGGCGGGGCGGGTGCCTTGATGCATAACTGGGGCGTGCTGGATTTCGCCGGTGGCACTGCGGTGCACATCAACGCAGGCGTGGCGGCGCTGGCAGCCTGCCTGATGCTGGGCAAACGCAAGGGTTACGCCAACGCCCCGATGCCTGCGCATAACCTGAGCCTGACCATGGCCGGCGCGGCGATGCTCTGGGTCGGCTGGTTCGGCTTCAACATCGGCTCGGGCGGCGGTTTGAACGGCCTGTCCGGCATTGTCATGCTCAACACTCAGCTGGGCGCCTGTGCGGGCATCCTGGGCTGGATGTTCACCGAGTGGTTCAAGGTCGGCAAGCCCAGTGCGCTGGGTCTGGCCAGCGGTGCATTGGCGGGGCTGGTGGGTATCACGCCTGCCTGTGCCTACGTCGGTGTCGGCGGTGCCCTGGCGATCGGTCTGCTGTGCGGCGTGTTCTGCTTCCTCAGCGTCACAGTGCTCAAGCAGCGCTTTGGTTATGACGACACCCTGGATGTGTTCGGGCTGCATGGCATTGGCGGGATGATCGGTGCGGTGCTGACCGGCGTGTTCTGCGTGCCGTCCATGGGTGGCCTGGTCGAAGGCGTAACCCTGGGCGGTCAGGTGGTGGCGCAACTCAAAGGGGTGTTGTTCACCACGGTCTATTGCTTTGCGGTGAGCTGGATCATTCTCAAAGTGATCAAGGCCGTCATCGGCTTGCGCGCCGACGAACATGTCGAGGAAATGGGCCTGGATCTGGCTGAGCACAATGAGAGTGCTTATAACCACTGATGGGTGTTTGCGGGCAACAGCCTTGTCCCTGTAGCAGCCCGGCTTGCCGGCGGTGGCCTATTTGAAATCGCCACCGCCGGCAAGCCGGACTGCCAGAGGATCAGTGCCTGGTCATGCACTGTGTGCGGCTAAGCTGCTACAGGGGATGCGTCGGGTCAGTATGCTACCTCGATTGCGCTCACCCGCATCTATCGAAACGCTGGCACCACGTGCTTGATGAACAACTCCAGCGACTTCTTTTTCTCGGCATGGGGCAGGCTGTTGTCGCACCAGAAGCTGAATTCGTCCACGCCCAGTTCCTGGTAGTACTTGATGCGCGGGATGATCTCTTCCGGTGTGCCGATCATTGCAGTCTTGTGGATGCTTTCAAGCGCGAACTCGGGGCGCTCGGCGAACTTCTCTTCCGGGCTTGGCGCAAGAAAGCCGTTGACCGGCGTGGTCTTGTTGCCGAACCAGGCATCGAACGTGCGATAGAACCTGGAAATTGCCCGAGCGCCGACTTCCCAGCCTTGAGGGTCGTTTTCGGCATGCACATGGGTGTGGCGCAGGACCATCAATTGCGGGCGTGGCACCTCAGGGTTGTTGGCCAGCGCGGCTTCGAATTTGTTCTTCAGATCGACGACTTCCTCATCGCCTTTCATCAGCGGCGTGACCATCACGTTGCAGCCATTGGCTACGGCGAAGTTGTGCGAATCCGGGTCGCGCGCGGCGATCCACATCGGTGGCGTCTTCACCGGCTTGGGCACGCTGGTCGATGTCGGGAATTTCCAGATGTCGCCGTCGTGGGCGTAGTCGCCTTGCCAGAGTGCCTTGACCACCGGGACCATCTCGCGCAATGCCTGGCCACCTGAGGAGGCTGGCATGCCGCCGGCCATGCGATCGAACTCGACCTGATAGGCGCCACGGGCCAGACCGACTTCCATGCGGCCGTTGCTGATCACATCCAGCAGCGCGCATTCACCGGCCACGCGCAAAGGGTGCCAGAACGGCGCGATGATGGTGCCGGCGCCCAGGTGAATGGTGCTGGTCTTGCCTGCCAGGTACGCGAGCAACGGCATCGGGCTTGGCGAGATGGTGTATTCCATGGCGTGGTGTTCGCCAATCCACACGGTGCTGAAACCGCCTTGTTCGGCCATCAGCGTCAGCTCGGTGAGGTCCTCGAACAGCTGCCGGTGGCTGACAGACTCATCCCAGCGTTCCATGTGTACGAACAATGAAAATTTCATGACGCTTACCTCGGATTTTTCTTAGCGCTCAGTGAAGAGCCGTCGGGCGTTTTTTAGGTATACCGTAATACTTAGTGCCGCTGCTGTTCAAGCGATCGGTGTGCAGATACACCACGCTCAAGCGAAGGCGGGCAGGGCGCCCATTTTGCCGCGGCAATACACCAGCGGGCTGCAGGGTTGCTCGGGCAGGATCAGGTTTTTCACCGCACCGACCATGATCGCGTGGTCGCCACCTTCGTATTCGCGCCACAGCTCACACTCGATGATCGCGCTAGCGTTGGCCAGCAGCGGGTTGCCCAGCTCGCTCAGGGTCCACTCGATGCCGGCGGCCTTGTCCTTGCCTTTGCGGGCGAAAGCGTAGGCTTCGCTCTGCTGGGTGCCGGACAGAAGATGAATCGCGAAACGCTTGTTCTTGATCAGCGTCGGGTATGAATCGGAGCTGTAGTTGGGGCAGAACAGCACCAGCGGCGGGTCCATCGACAGCGAGCTGAAAGCGCTGGCAGTCAGGCCGACCACTTCACCGTCGTCATTGAGGGTGGTGATCACCGTGACGCCGGAAGGGAAGGAGCCCATGACGTTCTTATAAGCGTTTGCGTCGATCATTTTGCTACCTCTGCGGTCACTGCCGAAGGTGATGAGTTTTGTGTGTCTGATGGTATACCGTAATACTCTTCGTGCAAGCAGTTTTTCTCATGAGCGGCGTGCTTTTGAAATATCAGTGGGGGGACTTTGACTGGCGCAGAGGGGCATTCCAGACGCTGCTGAACCGTTTTTTCAAGCGCTATCTGAGCCTTGCGGCGCATCAGAAAAACGACATCTGACGGTTGTAAATTGTTGGCATACCATAATATGGTGGCGTCGTTCGTGAGTGCAGGGAAGTGTTTACGATGTTCAAGCGTGCCGCCAGAGCCTGTGGGCCAGCGAGCCGCTTGTTGGTTTCAGCTCGGCAAGAACACAAGAACAAAGACAAGCACTCAGGCGAGACGATGACTACTTCCGATTCCCACGGCAGCCATGCCGCTCCATTGATTGAAAACCACACCGTTGACTACGTGCCGCTGGCTGAACGCCACGGCAAGGCACGGGATCTGTTCACGCTGTGGTTCAGTACCAACATTGCGCCACTGCCCATCGTCACCGGGGCGATGGTGGTTCAGGTGTTCCACTTGAACCTGTTGTGGGGCCTTGTCGCCATTGCCCTGGGCCACATGATTGGCGGGGTGGTGATTGCCCTTGCCTCGGCTCAGGGGCCGCGCATGGGCATCCCGCAAATGGTCCAGAGCCGTGGTCAGTTCGGACGTTTCGGCGCGCTGCTGATCGTGTTTTTCGCGGCGCTGATCTACGTCGGGTTTTTCATCTCCAACATCGTCCTGGCCGGCCAGTCGATCCATGGCATGCTGCCGTCGGTTCCGTTGCCGGCCGGTGTGGTCATCGGCGCCTTGAGCGCAACGGCCATTGGCGTGATCGGCTATCGCTTCATCCACACCCTCAACCGCATCGGCACCTGGGTGATGGGCGCAGCCCTGTTGGCCGGTTTCATCATGATCTTCAGCAGCCAATTGCCGCTGGACTTCTTCAGCCGGGGCAGTTTCAACCTCTCCGGCTGGCTGGCGACGATTTGCCTGGGGATCATCTGGCAGATCAGTTTCTCGCCCTACGTCTCCGATTATTCGCGGTACCTGCCATGCGATATCGGTTTTGCCAAACCGTTCTGGGCGACTTATTTTGGCGCGACGCTGGGCACCATTCTGTCGTTCAGCTTCGGCGCAGTAGCGGTACTGGCGACGCCTGAAGGCACCGAGGCAATGGTGGCGGTCAAGCAGGCGACCGGCGTGCTCGGCCCGATCCTGATGCTGCTGTTCCTGCTCAACATCATCAGCCACAACGCCCTGAACCTGTACGGCGCGGTGCTCTCGATCGTCACCTCGATCCAGACCTTCGCCGGGAACTGGACGCCGAGCATCAAGGTGCGCGTGATGTTGGCGACCGTGATTCTGACCGGTTGCTGCATCACCGCGGTGGGCGCCTCCAGTGGTTTCATCGGTCAGTTCATCGGGCTGATCCTGACCCTGTTGATCGTGCTGGTGCCGTGGGCTTCGATCAATCTGATCGACTTTTACCTGATCAAACGCGGCAGCTACGACATCGCCTCGATCTTCAGCAGCGACGGCGGGATCTACGGACGCTTCAACCCGCACGCGATCATCGCCTACTTCATCGGCATCATCGTGCAACTGCCGTTTGCCAATACCTCGCTGTATGTCGGACCGTACGCCAACTACCTGGAAGGGGTGGATCTGTCGTGGCTGGTGGGGCTGCTGGTGACCTGCCCGTTGTATTACTGTCTGGCGACGCGGGGGCGGGTAGCGCAGGACCGGGTGGCCCGGTTGAGGTTTGCTGAATAAGTGAGGCTGCGAACCGATATCAAGACTTGTAGGCGTGAGCTTGCTCGCGATAACGTCAGACCTGTCAATTCAACGTTGATTGGCCAAACGTATCGCGAGCAAGCTCACTCCCACAGGTTGCGCCTCCAGTCCGGCTTCACGGTGTACGACCGCCTCCCTCTACATCTGCCGAGTGTCCACCCTGATGCTCGGCCACCGCGCGTAATGTCTTGAGCGTTACCATCGGCGCATCGATCACGAAACGGTTGGCCAGCCACGATGGAATATCTCCGGCGGGCTCGGCCTGCAGTTGATAGGTCACCTCGGTTTCCCGCTCACCCTTGGGCACCATCTGCCAGACGCCTTCGAGCTGCTCGACGCGAATCACCCCAGGTACTTCTGGCTGCATGCCGTTGACCGCGCTCAAATGGCGCACCACGCCGCCGTCGTCGGTCTGTTCGGTCCGCACCCGCAATACCATGTCCCGGGTGTTGGCCGGCCATGGCAATTCGGTGGTCAGGTAGACGAAGGTACTGTCGCCCTCGATCTTCAGCAGACGCATGTCGGCGCAGGCGTACAGCCACTTGCAGGCGATGGTCAGGTTCTCCTGCAGATGGCTCAGGGTCGGTACATCAGCCTTGATCAGCGCGACGCCGCGAAAGCTCTGGTATTGCGAGTGGGGGACGCGATTGAGGTAAACCTTGATGCCGTCTTCGTCCTTGGCCAACTGCCAGTCCCGGGCAATCGAGCAGGTAGAAAAAACAGTCAGCAGTACAGCGCACAGACCGGGCAGTGTTTTCATGAGGAGAGCTCCTGGACTGCACGTGGGCGGGGCGCGAGTCGTATGAGCATAGGTGAGTTTGGTGGGGCGTTGTGCGTTGGCGCCGGGTTACGGGGTCGATCTGGTGTGCGTATAGGCGCTGGGTTTCTGATCGTGCCTGGCGGCAGGACTGTTTCGCCTCCGGTGAGTTACTTGCTGACCTCAAGTAACCAGGGTTCGGGCTGCGTGTCCGGCCCCGACTTCGTCGAGTCCCCTCCCTCCGGCGCTGCCCCCCTGCGCAATACCTGCGCGCGGCCTCCCAAAGTCGCAATTTGTGTCGTTCACACATCTCGGCATGATCGTTCCCACGCTCTGCGTGGTAACGCAGCGCATGACGCTCCGCGTCATTGGGACGCGGAGCGTCCTGTAAGGCATTCCCACGCAGAGCGTGGGAACGATCGCGCATGTGTATCAACAGCAGAGCGCTGATCCGGGGTTTTTGCTTCTGATTTGGCTTTTGTTGGTTTAACGCGATCGTCCATGCACCACAAAATGCGACATGGGTGCAGGCCAAACCAGGAGCCAGGACACTGGGTTACTGGGTGTCTTTTCAAGTAACTCGCCGAAGGCGAAACAGGTCTGGCGTCGGCCAGAGCCTCCACCCGCACCACCGATTGAGCAGTTCAAATACTATTGACGTAACGACTCCACCCCAAACTCAATGCGCCCCGGCCGCCTTGTTCAAATCACTCTCCGCCCATTGCGTATACACACAGGCATCCGCCGTGGCCCAGCGCACACGCACCTGATCACCGGTCTTGAGCGGCATGCCGGCGGCAGACAGCGCCTTGACCGTCATGCTGGTGCCGCCTTGAGTGGCGACGGTGCAGGTCTGGCTTTCACCGAGGAACAGCACTTCCCCGACCCTGGCGCTGACTTCGTTCCAGCCACTCTGCAGCGGTTGCGCAGCGGCCTGATCAACGCTCAGTGCCTGGGCTTTCTCCGGACGAATCATCAGCAGCACGTCCTGATCGCGGGTAAGCCCCGCTGTCAGGCGGATCGACAGCGACTGGCCTTCGAACGTCGCCACACCATTGCCCTGCGCCTTGAGCTTGAGAAAGTTGGAATTCCCCAAAAACGAAGCCACGAACGCGTTCGGCGGGTTCTGATAGAGGTCATAACCACTGCCCAACCCGACGATCTTGCCGTGGCTGAAAATCGCGATGCGCTGGGACAGGCGCATGGCTTCTTCCTGATCGTGGGTCACGTAGACGATGGTGATGCCCAGGCGCCGATGCAATTGACGCAGTTCGTCCTGCAGGTCTTCACGCAGCTTTTTGTCCAGTGCGCCGAGCGGCTCGTCCATCAGCAGAATGCGCGGCTCGTAGACCAGCGCCCGGGCGATGGCCACCCGTTGCTGCTGGCCGCCGGACAGTTGCGAAGGGCGGCGATGGGCGAATTGATCCAGCTGCACCAGCTTGAGCATGGCATCGACGCGCTTGTTGCGTTCGGCCGCGGCCAGTTTGCGGATGGCCAGCGGGAAGGCGATGTTGTCGCGCACCGACAGATGCGGAAACAGCGAGTACCGCTGGAACACCATGCCGATGTCGCGCTTGTGTGGCGGCACGTTCACCAGCGACTTGCCGGACACCAGAATCTCGCCGGAGCTTGGCGTTTCAAAGCCCGCCAGCATCGACAGCGTGGTGCTCTTGCCCGAGCCGCTGGAGCCCAGGAAGGTCAGGAACTCACCGTCCTGAATGTCCAGGGAGATATCGTCCACGGCAGCGAAGTCGCCGTAGTGCTTGTTCAGGTTGCGCAGGCTGACCAGGGTTTGTTGCGGTTGTGCAGCGTCTTTGATCACGGCACTCATGAAGGCATCCTCGCTTCGTTGCGGCGACGCAGGGTCGCGGCGATAAACATGACCAGCACCGACAGGGCGATCAGCAGCGTCGAGGCGACGGCGATCACCGGGGTCAGGTCCTGGCGCAGGGTGGTCCACATCTTGACGGGCAGGGTCTGCAGGTTGGGGCTGGCCATCATCACGCTGAGCACCACCTCATCCCACGACACCAGAAACGCGAACAGGCCGCCGGCGACCATGCCCGGGCGGATGGCCGGGAAGGTCACCTTGATCACTGCCTGGATCCGCGACGCACCGCAGATCACCGCAGCATCCTCGATCGATTGATCGAACAGCTTGAGCGAGTTGATGATCGAGATGATGGTAAACGGCAGGGCGACGATCACGTGGCTGACCACAAAGGAAAACAGCGTGCCGGTGTAGCCGAGCTTGAGAAACAGCGCATAGACCGCCACCGCGATGATCACCAGCGGCACGATCATCGGCAGGGTGAAGATGCCGTAGAGCATGTCGCGGCCGGGAAAGCGCCCGCGCACCAGGGCGAACGCGGTCGGCAGCCCCAGGGCCACGGCAAAAATCGTGGTCAGCACGGCGACCTTCAGGCTGGCGAATGCCGCGGCCATCCATTCCGGGTTGCTGAAGAACTGCTGGTACCACTTCAGGGTCCAGCCGGGCGGTGGAAACACCAGCCACTGGGACGAACCGAACGACAGCAGCACGATGAACACGATCGGCAGCAGCAGAAACAGCGCAATCAGGCCAGTGACCGAATACAGCCCCCAGCGCAGGCGTGGGCCCATGGCATTGGGTGTCAGGAGCATGGCGGATTACCTCGCGTGATTGGAGCCGACCGGGGATTCCGGCTGCAGCTTGAGGTAGAAATAGAACAGCACCAGGGTGATCACGATCAGCAACGCGGCGGCCGCACTGGCCAGGCCCCAATTGAGGAACGACTGCACCTGCTGCACGATGAACTCCGGCAACATCATGTCCTGGGCGCCACCGAGCAGCGCGGGGGTCACGTAGTACCCCAGGGACATCACGAACACCATCAGCCCGCCCGAGAACAGCCCCGAGCGACACAGTGGCAGGAAGACCTTGAAGAAGTTGGTCCAGGGGCTGGCGCCGCAGATGGAACCGGCCTGCAACACCATCGGATCGATGGCGGCCATGGTTGCCTGCAACGGCAGCACGATGAACGGGATCATGATGTAGCTCATGCCGATCACCACACCGGTCAGGTTATGCACCATTTCCAGCGGCTGATCGATGACGCCCATGGCCATCAGCGCCTTGTTGATGACCCCGGAGGCTTGCAGCAGCACCAGCCAGGAGTAGGTGCGCGCCAACAGGCTGGTCCACATCGACAGCAGCACGATGTTGAGCATCCAGCGGCCCCAGCCACGCGGCACCAGGGTAATGGCCCAGGCCAGCGGAAAGCCCAGCAGCAGGCTGAACAACGTCACCAGACCCGCCACCGAGAAGGTGTTGAACAGCACGCGGGCATAGGCTGAGTTGGCGAACAGTTGCTCGTAGTTGCCAAAGCCGGGGGTAGGCTCCAGCACGCCGCGCAGCAACAGGCCGATCAGTGGCGCGAAGAAGAACAGGCCGAGGAATAGCAGGGCAGGCAGCAGGTTGCGGCTGCCTTTCCAGCGTTGTGACAGGCGCTGCGATTGTTTCATTGTCACGGCCTGGGCGGGTGCCGCGCCGGCGGTGCTGGACGCACCACCGGCCGGGTTGGATTGACGGGACGCGATGGCCGTCATTTTTATTTGACCAGCCATTCGTTCCACCGTGTCGCGATGGCCGGACCGTTCTTGGCCCAGTACGCGAAGTCGAGAGTGATTTGATCCTTAGCGTAGGCGGTCGGCAGGTTTGGCGCGAGGGTCGAGTCCAGGCGCTGCACGCTGTCCAGGTTGACCGGCGCATAGGCGGTGAGGTTGGAGAAGTCCGCCTGACCCTTGGCGCTGGAGGCCTCGGCAATCAGCTTCATCGCCGCGTCCTTGTTCTTGGCGCCCTTTGGCACCACCAGGAAATCGGCCATGACCAGGTTCTGCTTCCAGCTCACGCCCACCGGCGCGCCATCCTGTTGCAATGCATAGGTGCGCCCGTTCCAGAACTGACCCAGCGAGGCCTCACCGGATGCCAGCAACTGTTGCGACTGCGCACCGCCGCCCCACCAGACGATGTCTTTCTTGATGGTGTCGAGTTTCTTGAAGGCGCGATCCAGGTCCAGCGGGTAGAGCTTGTCTGGCGCAACGCCGTCGGCCAGCAGGGCCAGTTCCAGCACACCCGGGCTTGGCCATTTGTACAGCGCGCGTTTGCCGGGGTAGGTCTTGGTGTCGAACAGTGCCGTCCAGTCATCGGGCTTGGCTTTGCCCAGTTTGCTTTCGTTGTAGCCCAGTACGAAGGAGAAGTAGAACGAACCGACGCCATGCTCGGAGACAAAGCGTGGATCGATGCGATCCTTTTTGATCACCGAGAAGTCCAGAGGCTCAAGCAACCCTTCGCTGGCGGCCCGCAGCGCGAAGTCGGCCTCGACATCGACCACGTCCCACTGCACGTTGCCGCTTTCGACCATGGCCTTGAGCTTGCCGTAGTCGGTAGGCCCGTCCTGAACCACCGCGGTGCCGGTGCTTTTGCTGAACGAGTTGGCCCAGGCCTGTTTCTGCGCATCCTGGGTAGAGCCGCCCCAACTGACGAAGTTGACGCTATCAGCAGCCATGGCTGCGTGACACGAGAGCGCCAACACACTTGCTGTCAGGACCGCTGTTGCACGTTGAATCAACACCATTTTCACGCCCTCATTTGTTGTGTTTTGAGCGGGCTGTCATCGCCCGCTTGTCGGGACAGTGGATCCACTGGATCTGAAAATCGGGGCCGGCCAGAGGCTGTTGTTTGTGCTGTCCCTTGCGGGCGTCCCTGGCTGAAAAAAGCTGCGGCCTACGGAATGTCATATTATGGTATTCCAAACTTTCCGCAAGCACTTTGCCGTTATTAAAGCGTCCTGTTTTTGATTTTTTTGTAAGCACAGGCCCTGTGTTTACAGGGCCAAACGCCGATTCACCGGTGAAACGAATCAGCTGGCGAGCGTCTGTGCAGGGTCAGGAAAGGGAATGCTTTCAACCACTTCCAGATCATAGCCAGTGAGCCCGGCGTATTTCAGTGGCGGGCCCAGATGACGCAGTTTGCCGACGCCGATGTCTTGCAGGATTTGCGCCCCGGTGCCCACTTCCGAGTAGATTCTGGACTGCGAACGGGTGTACTGGCGCGGTGCCTGGGTCAGTTGCGGTATGCGTTCGAGCAACGCTTGCGAGGACTCATGATTGGCCAGCACCACGACGACGCCCCGACCTTCCTGCGCGACCTTTTGCAGGGCGGCCCACAAGGTCCAGTTGGCCGGTCCGTGGTATTGGGCGCCAACCAGGTCGCGCAGCGGGTCGACCACATGCACGCGCACCAGGGTTGATTCTTCACGGCGAATGTCGCCCATGACCATGGCCATGTGCACGCCACCTTCGATGCGGTCTTCATAGCTGATCAGCCGGAAGGTGCCGTGTACGGTGGGCAGTTCGCGCTCGCCGATGCGCACCACGGTGTGCTCGGTGCTGAGGCGGTAGTGGATCAGATCGGCGATGGTGCCGATGCGAATCCCATGCCTGGCGGCGAAGCGCTCAAGATCCGGGCGCCGGGCCATGCTGCCATCGTCATTCATCACCTCGACAATCACCGAGGCGGCTGTGAAACCGGCCAGGCGTGCCAGATCGCAACCGGCTTCGGTGTGCCCGGCGCGAGTCAGCACGCCGCCTTCGCGAGCACGCAAAGGGAAGATGTGCCCAGGCTGCACCAGGTCTTCAGCGGTGGCATCTGCAGCCACAGCCGCCTGCACGGTGCGCGCCCGGTCGGCGGCGGAAATGCCGGTAGTGACTCCGGTTGCCGCTTCGATGGATACGGTGAAAGCGGTGGAGAACACACTGCCGTTGCTGGGCACCATTTGTTCAAGGCCCAGACGCTGGCAATGCTCGTCGGTCAGGGTCAGGCAGATCAGCCCGCGCGCCTGGTTGGCCATGAAGCTGATGGCCTGTGGCGTGCAGCGGTCGGCCGCGAGCAGCAGGTCGCCCTCGTTTTCCCGGTCCTCATCATCGACCAGCAGGACCATCTTGCCCAGGCGGTAGTCTTCGATGATGTCTTCGATGCGGTCGAACGCCATACTCGGGATCTCTGTTTTATAAGATGGAAAATAGTGGTATACCATAAGACAGAATATTTCACAGTTTCCACCGGTTTGAAACCACAAACTGGATTAATGAGCGAGAGTGCGATGAAGGCTTACTGGATTGCCCATGTAGACATCACTGACCCGACGCAATACGCCGAGTACACCCAGCGCGGGCCTGCGGCATTCGCCAGATACGGAGGGAAGTTTCTGGCACGAGGGGGCCGCGCCGAAGCCCTGGAGGGCCGCAAGACCCCGCAGCGCACAGTGGTCATCGAGTTCGAATCCTACGAGCAGGCGCTGGCCTGTTATCACTCGCCCGAGTATCAGCAAGCAATCAGTTACAGGCAGGACGTGGCCCAAGCCGAGATCGTGATTGTCGAGGCGTTTGCGGGGTAGGGTGCGTAGCCCGTGCTTTTTGATTCTGCCCGCAGGGCGTCGGAGTCTGGAATGCCGACGACCAACAGCGCAGCGGTGGTCATACGATGCGCTTTTGATCGTTCTCACGCTCAGCGTCGGGGAGGCATTCCCACGCAGAGCGGGGGACGATCAATCAGCGATGCGATGAACTTTTACCGAATGAAATGCACCTTTCCGGTATCGTCATTGCCCACGTAAATCCCGTACACCCCGGCCTGACGCTCGGTGATGTAGCGCTCCAGGATCTGCCGGATGGCCGGGTAGTAGATGCTGTCCCACGGGATGTCTTCGGGGGCGAAGAACTGGCAGGCCAGGGTTTCCGGGCCGAACTGCCCGGTGATGTCCAGGGCGATGGCGCGGAACACGATGTACACCTCGCTGATCTGCGGCACGCTGAAGATCGAATAGGGCGAGATGATCTCGGCACGTACGCCGCTTTCTTCCCAGACCTCGCGCAATGCCGCCTGCTCGGTGGTTTCACCGGCTTCCATGAAACCTGCCGGCAAAGTCCAGGTGCCTGGGCGCGGTGGAATCGCGCGCTGACACAACAGGTATTTGCCGTCGCGCTCGATGATGCAGCCGGCGATGATCTTCGGGTTGACGTAGTGGATGTGCTGACACGCCCCGCACATCAGCCGCGCATGTGTGTCTCCATCAGGAATGCGCTGCACCAGGTCAGAGCTGCCACATTGCGGACAAAAGCGCGGGGCGGGCATGTCAGCGTCCTATGCGCGGTTCCTTCAGAACCACGGGTTCGACGATGGCGCGCACTTTGCTGCCGTCGTCCTGTTTGGATTTGAGGTAATCGAGGGCCACCCTGGCCGCGCTGCGCACGTGATCGACCGACGCCTGATGCGCTGCCAGCGGGTCGCCGCTCTTGATCGCCGCGACGATTTTTTCCATTTCCTGATTGCTCGCACCGCGGCGGTTTTCCTGAGACACCGAGGTCGCACGCAGATAGCTGATACGGGCCTGCAACTGGCGTAGCTGGGTGGCCGCAACGTGGTTGCCGGAACCCTCGAACAACACGTCGTAGAAGCCCTGTACCGAGTCCAGCACCTGTTGCAACTCGCCTTCTTCCAGCGCCTTGGTGTTTTCGTTGAGGGCTTTTTCCAGGGCACGGATGTCCTTGGCCTTGGCGCGCAGGGTGAACAGCTGGACGATCAGACCCTCGAGCACGCAGCGCAGCTCATAGATGTCGCAGGCGTCTTCCAGGGTGATGATAGCCACGCGTGGGCCCTTGGCATCGGCGAATTCCACCAGGCCTTCGGATTCGAGATGGCGCAGGGCTTCACGCACAGAAGTGCGGCTGACGCCGAGGCGATCGCACAGATCGCGTTCGACCAGGCGATCACCGGGCAGCAATTGAAAATTCATGATCGCGCTGCGCAGTTTATCCAGCACGATTTCCCGAAGAGTCACGGGGTTGCGATTGACCTTGAAGCTGTCGTCGAGTGGCAGGCGTTTCATGGAGTCCGCTCTGAAGATGGCTGTCCGTGCGAAAAAAGCGGCTCGATGCTCAAGCACGCAGTCATTTCAGGCAGCCATGTAGTTGACTGGGGTGGCCGAATGGGCCAAAACGTTGCGCAGTTTATCACGCTGTGTGCCGCCAACCAGCAAGCCCATCGCCAGGATGGGCCGCAATTCTACTCTTGATCAGCGAATATCACGCCAGAACCGGCAATGGCCCCAGTTTGCCGCGGTGGTAGACCATCGGCGTGACCGGCTCCTGCGGCAGGATCAGGTGCTTGACCGCGCCGACGATGATGGCGTGATCGCCGCCGTCATACTCGCGCCACAGTTCGCACTCGATGATCGCCGTGGCCTTGGCCAGCAGCGGATTGCCCAGTTCGCTCAAATGCCACTCGATGCCTTTGGCCTTGTCCTTGCCTTTGCCGGCAAAGGCGTAGGCTTCGGCGGTCTGCTCGGCCGACAGCAAGTGAATCGCGAATTGCTTGCTGTCACGCAATATCGGGTAGGTGTCCGAGGCGTAGTTGGGGCAGAACAGCACCAGCGCCGGATCGATCGACAGGGCGCTGAACGCACTGGCGGTGATGCCGACGATGCCGCCATCCGGGCCTAGGGTGGTGACCACCGTGACACCGGAGGGAAAGGACGCCATGACGTCTTTGTAGATCCCGGGTTCGATCATGTCGAAAACCTCTTAACGCATCACGAAGGGGTCGGGCATCGGTTCCTGCGAGAGATTGATCCACACCGTTTTAAGCTCGGTGTAGGCCAGTACCGAATCGATACCGCTCTCGCGACCATAGCCGCTGTTCTTGAAACCGCCGATAGGCGCCATGGCCGATACGGCGCGATAGGTGTTGACCCAGATGATGCCGGAGCGCACGTCCCGAGCCAGGCGATGGGCACGCCCCAGATCACGGGTCCAGATCCCGGCGGCCAGGCCGAATTGCGAGTCGTTGGCGATGGCCAGCGCCTGGGCTTCATCCTTGAAGCGGATCACCGAGGCGACCGGGCCGAAGACTTCTTCCTGCATGATCTTCATCGAATTGCTGTCGCACTCGAACAGCGTCGGCTCGTAGTACCAGCCGTCACAATCGAGTTGCGCACGTTTGCCGCCAGTGCGCAGGCGCGCGCCTTCGGCCAGGGCATCAGCGACCAGCCCTTCGACTACCGCCAGTTGCTGGGCGGTGGCCATCGGGCCCATTTCGCTGGCTTCATCCTGCGGATTGCCGATGCGAATACGCTGGGCGCGTGCCACCAGGCGTTCGACGAACTCGTCGTAGATTTCGTCCTGCACCAGCAAGCGCGAGCCGGATACGCAGCTTTGGCCCGAGGCGGCGTAGATCCCGGCAACCGCGCCGTTGATCGCGCTCTCCAGATCGGCATCGGCGAAGATGATGTTCGGTGACTTGCCGCCCAGTTCCAGCGACAGTCTGGCGAAGTTCTCGGCGCTGCTGCGCACCACATGCCGGGCCGTGGCCGCGCCGCCGGTGAAGGCGATCTTGCGCACCAGCGGATGGCGGGTGAGGGCGGCGCCGGTACTCGGGCCATAGCCGGTCACCACGTTGACCACGCCCGGCGGAATGCCGGCTTCAAGGGCCAGGCGCGCCAGCTCCAGAATGGTCGCCGAGGCATGTTCGGAGGGCTTGAGGACGATGGTGTTGCCGGCCGCCAGGGCAGGCGCCAGTTTGATCGCGGTCAGGTACAGCGGACTGTTCCAGGGAATGATCCCGGCCACCACGCCCATGGGTTCGTGCACGGTGTAGGCAAACAGATCGGGCTTGTCCAGCGGCAGCGTACCGCCTTCGAGCTTGTCGGCCAGGCCTGCGGTGTAATGGAAAAACTCCGGCAGGTAGCTGACCTGGCCGCGGGTCTCGCGAATCAGCTTGCCATTGTCGCGGCTTTCCAGCTGCGCCAGGTGTTCCTTGTTTTCGCCAATCAGATCGCCCAGCCGGCGCAGCAGTTTGCCACGCGCGGTGGCGCTCAGTTTGCGCCAGGCCGGGTTCTCGAAAGCCGCTTGAGCCGCTTGTACGGCGCGCTCGACATCGGCTTCATCGGCGTCTGGCAGTTCGGCCCAGGGCTGGGCCAGCGCCGGGTTGAGGCTTTCGAAGGTCTTGCCGGATAACGCATCGACCCATTGGCCGTCGATGCACATCTGGAAACGGGTAAGGCTCATGCAACGATCCCCTTTGCCGAAGTGTTTTGCGCGTCTGCCTGCTTGAGGAAATCCAGGAGCATCTGGTTGACCAGGCGTGGCGATTCCACCGGCATCATATGCCGCTGCTCGGCCAGTATCTGCACCTGTGCACCGTGAATGCGCATTGCCAGTTGCCGGGCCATGTCCGGGGTTGAACCGGGGTCCAGCTCACCGGTGGCGATCAGTGTCGGCGCACGAATCTGGCCCAGATCGTCAGCGCGGTACATGTCCTGGGTGGCAAACAGTTGGTAGGTGGTCAGATAACCCTGCGGATCATTGCTGCCCAGCACCTGCCGGATCGCTGCGATCTGCGCCGGATTGGCCGCCTGGTATTCACGGCTGAACCAGCGCGTCAGCGCCTCGGCGGCGTTGGCGTCGGGGCCATGCTCGGCGGCCTGGCTGGTGCGCGCGATGACGCCTGCACGTTGCTCGGCGCTGCGGTTGAACACGCTGTTGAGGATCACCATCCCCGACAGGTGCTCAGGGAAGTGCAGGGCGAACGCGCGTGCCACCAGACCGCCCATGGAAAAGCCGATGACCGTGGCGCTGGGCAGGTTCAAGTGCTCCAGCAACTCACGCAGTTGCTCGGCGTAACCGGGCAGCCCGGTCTCGGGGTCCGGGCGCGGGCTGGCGCCATGGCCGAGCATGTCGTAGGCAATGACTCGATAGTGCGGGGACAGACCGACGATCTGTCCTCCCCACATCTCCTTGTTCAGACCAACCCCGTGGATCAATACCACGGGCTGGCCTTGGCCGGTCGCCAGATAACTGGTGCCGGCCGGGGTGCGTTCAGCGCTGAGCCGAATCATGTGAATCGCTCCTGCAAACCTTATTAGTATCCGCGCTGTCTGGCAGCGTCGCACGTGCGTAGCCGTCGGGCTTGCCGGCAGCTGCGGTGGGTCTGCAACACATTTGTCGGATGACCCACCGCGGCCGCCGGCAAGCCGTGCTGCTGCAGAGGTTGGATCGGTGCCACACCGCGTCAGCTTTGGCCGGTGTCATTACTGGGCTTTTTCAGCAGCCAGTTCTTCCAGGTCGATGTAGCGGTTGCCGATGCGCGGGTGCAGACGGCCGCCGTTGGCAGCGCCCAGCACAACGATGATTTCATCGGCGCGCGGCGAGTCTTCGATCTGCATTTCCAGAGTGATGTAGTGCGAACGCAGGCCTTCGTCGTCCTTGTGCATCATCGGAATCTGGATCGAAGTGCCCGGACCACCGCGCTTGTTGGTGAAGCTCAGGTAGCTCTTGGCTTTAACGGCTTCGCGGTAGTGGTTGCCAAAACGCAGGGTGTGAATGACCGCCGAGGCGTGTTCGATCTCGCCCTCGGCGCCCACCACTGCAGCCTTGCCATAGGCCTGGATCTTGTCTGCGCCGCCGATCAGGGCAGTCAGGCGCTCCACCATCATGGCGCCCAGGTCAGAGCAGCTGGCGCGGATTTCAGGCTTGAGGTCTTCGACGAAACCGCGACCCAGCCACGGATTCTTCATGACCACCGCCAGACCGACCATGGTCACCGGCGTGTCAGTAGGCTTGCCGCCTTCGATCAGGGTTTCTTCGAGGTAGCTGACGATCTTGCGAATTTCGAAACTCATGAATGGCTCCCGGGTTCTTGGTCAGATTGTTGATGCGGGTTTGTATTTGGTCTGATGGTATACCATAAGATTGTTCGTGCAAGTGGTTTGTGTGAAGTCGTGTCGAAAAACGACTTGCGGGTGACGCCCAGTCGAGCGGTGGATCATCCAAACTCTGCGTAGCAGTCCGGCTTACCGGCGTTGGCGTCCGGAAAACCGCTACCGCCGGCCAGCCGTGCGGCTACACACGCTTGCACCACCCCGGGCTTTTGAGCGTTCTCCAAGCACTTGATAAACGGCGCTAGCCAGAATTATCCGAAAAGAGTACAAATGTGCTCCATGACGACTCTATCCCCCCGACGCGCTGCCATCCTCACTTTCATCCGTGACCGCATCGCCCAAAATGACCAGCCGCCGAGCCTCGCGGAAATTTCCGCAGCCTTCGGATTCGCCTCGCGCAGCGTGGCCCGCAAGCACATCCTGGCGCTGACCGAGGCCGGCTATATCGAGGTCACTGCCAATCAGGCGCGGGGCATTCGACTGGTGCAGACCGGACGCCGTGCCGAAATGCTCGACATCCCGGTTCTGGGCCGGGTGGCCGCCGGTGCCCCGATCGGCCCTGACATCGACCTCCATGACACCTTCACCCTGGACAGCCGCACCTTCTTGCGCGTCCCCGACTACCTGTTGCGGGTCAAGGGCGACTCGATGATCGAAGACGGAATTTTCGACGGCGACCTGGTCGGCATCCTGCAAAGTGCCGAGGCCCGTGACGGGCAGATCATCGTCGCCCGGCTCGATGGCGAAGTGACCATCAAACGCCTTGAGCGCGCTGAAAACCAACTTCGTCTGCTGCCCCGCAACCCGGCTTATCAGCCCATCGTGGTGCGTCCCGATCAGGATTTCGCCATCGAAGGGGTGTTCTGCGGGCTGGTGCGCCGCGAATGATGGGCGCAGTGGTCAGCCTCGACGCGCTGCTGGACGAGCGCCGGGTCTGGAAAGGGCGTGCGCAGGTCCAGCCGGTTGCCACCCAACCCACGGGGCATGCCTTGCTGGACGCGGCTCTGCCCATTGGTGGCTGGCCACCTGCGGCGCTCACGGAAATCCTGATTGCCGCCAATGGCAGCGGCGAGCTACGGCTGATGTGGCCGACCCTGGCGCGGCTGGCCGAGCGTGGCGAGCGGATCGTCCTGGTGGCGCCGCCCTACGTGCCTTACCCCCAGGCCTGGCACGCGGCAGGGGTCGACTTGCGGCAACTGTCGGTGATCCAGGCGAGTGAGCGCGACGCGCTGTGGGCAGTGGAGCAGTGTTTGCGTTCCGGCAGTTGCGGCGCGGTGTTGTGTTGGCCGAACAAGGTCGACGACCGCGCCTTGCGCCGCTTGCAGGTCGCCGCGGAAACCGGCGAGACCCTGGCATTCGCCTGCCGTGGGCAATACGCGGCGGCCAATCCGTCTCCGGCCGCCTTGCGCATCGCCATTGATGTGCGACCCAGTCAACTGCGGGTGCTCAAATGCCGCGGCGGGCTTGCGCCTTCCTCACCCATCCCCTTTACCACCGACGCCTGAGGTCTGCATGCTCTGGGCCTGTGTCCTGCTGCCACAACTGGCGCTGGACGGCGTCATGCGTCGTCGCGCCAATCCTGAAGAACCGCTGGCGCTGATCAGTGGTACGGCTCAGCGCCGTGTCCTGCAAACGGTCAATGCCGCTGCCCGCGAACTGGGCTTGCGTGCCGGTCAATCGCTGACAGCCGCCCACGCCATGACCCGTGAATTCGCCACGGTTGAATACGACCCGGCCGAGACCGAGCGCTGGCACCGATTGCTGGCGGCATGGGCCTATCGCTTCAGCTCGCAGGTCAGCCTGAAATATCCGCGCGTGCTGCTGATGGAAGTCGAATCCAGCCTTGGCTTGTTCGGGCCGTGGCCGGTGTTCGAGGCGCGCCTGCGTCAGGAGCTGACGGCATTGGGTTTCAGCCATCGTATCGTCGTGGCGCCCAACCCTGTGGCGGCGCGTATGCTGGCCAATGCTCATGACAGCATGGCGCTGACCTGCAACGACAACCTGAACCAAGTGCTGGAGCAGATGCCGGTCAATCGCATCGGTCTGCCGCAAGAGGTGTCGACGGCATTTGCCCGCATGGGCCTGCATCGCCTGCGCCAGGTATTGGCCTTGCCCCGCGATACCCTGGCCCGGCGCTTTCCCGCTCACGTGCTGACGCATCTGGATACCTTGACCGGACGCAGGCCGGCGCCGCTGGAATGCTATGTGCCGCCGGATCATTTCGAGACGCGCATCGAGCTCAATTTCGACGTCGAATCCCATCAGGCGCTGCTGTTCCCGCTCAAACGCATGATCGCCGACCTGGCGCTGTTTCTGGGCGGGCGGGACAGCGGCGTACAGCGCTTCATCATTCATCTTGAGCATGTGCCCGGGGTTGGCGGTGTGGCGCCGGACACGCAGATTCCGGTGGGTCTGCTCAGTGCCGAGCGTGAAGCCAACATGCTGTTCGAACTGGCCCGCGGGCGGCTGGAGCAGGTGGTCGTGCCCTCGCCGGTGCGAGCCTTGAGATTGCAGGCCAGGGACCTGCCGGCATTCGTGCCAACCCATCGCGAGCTGTTCGATGAGCGCCCGCAACAGAGCATGCCCTGGGAGCAACTGCGTGAACGGCTACGGGCGCGGTTGGGTGATGAGGCGGTCAGTGGCTTGAGCTTTCATGCCGATCATCGCCCCGAATGCGCCTGGCTGCCGGGCACGGTGAGCAAGGTGGCGTCGGGTATCAGGCCTGTGCCGCGTCCGGGCTGGCTGTTGCCTGAGCCCGAATCGCTCAGCCAGTCCAGCGTACGGGTGCTCGCCGGGCCTGAGCGGATCGAGTCCGGCTGGTGGGACGGTGGTGACGTACGCCGCGATTACTACCTCATCGAAACCCGCAGTGGCCAGCGCGGCTGGGCCTATCGCAGCGTGGGTGATGACGGCGGCCTGTCGCTGCATGGCTGGTTCGCATGAGCTGCGAGTATGCCGAACTGCATTGCCTGTCCAACTTCAGTTTTCAGCGCGGGGCGTCCAGCGCCAAGGAGCTGTTCGATCGGGCCAAGCTGCATGGCTACCAGGCCTTGGCCATCACCGACGAATGCACACTGGCAGGCATCGTTCGCGCCTGGCAGGCCGCCCGCGAGTCTGAGCTGCCCTTGATCATCGGCAGCGAGATGACCATCGAAAACGGCCCGAAAGTGGTGCTGCTGGTAGAGAACCTCGCCGGCTACCAGGCCTTGTGCCGGTTGATCACCGAGGGTCGGCGGCGCAGCAAGAAAGGCGAGTACCGGTTGTTGCGTGAAGATTTTCTACACCCGGTGGCAGGCCTGTTGGCGCTATGGGTGCCGGACCTGGATCAACCTGCCCAGGTACGTCTGGAACACGGGCAATGGCTACGCGGCATCTTTGCGCAGACGCTCTGGCTGAGCGTTGAGCTGCATTGCGGGCCGGACGACCAGAAGCGCATGACGATGTTGCTGGCCCTGGCCCGCGCTCTGGGCATCCCGGCCGTCGCCACTGGCGATGTGCACATGCATGCCCGAGGCCGCCGCGCCTTGCAGGACACCATGACTGCCATCCGCCATCACACCACCGTGGCCGAGGCCGGGCATAGGCTGTTTGCCAATGGCGAGCGGCATCTGCGTCCAAAAGCTGTGCTGGCTGACCTTTATCCGGCGCCGTTGCTGGCCCAAACCCTGAACATCGCCCGGCGTTGCACCTTTGACCTGGGCCAGTTGCGCTACGAGTATCCCCACGAGCTGGTGCCTGCCGACCACACCCCCGGCAGTTGGTTGAGGCACCTGACCGAGCTGGGCGCACGCCGGCGCTGGCCCGAAGGTGTGCCCGGCATGGCCAGGGCAAATATCGAGAAGGAGCTGAAAATCATCGCGGTGAAAAAGTACGAGAGTTACTTCCTCACCGTGCACGACATCGTCAGCTTCGCCCGTGATCAGAGTATTTTGTGTCAGGGCCGTGGTTCGGCTGCTAATTCGTCAGTGTGCTTTGCCTTGGGCATCACTGAACTTGACCCATCCAAAAGCAATCTGCTGTTTGAACGTTTCATCTCCGAGGAGCGCGACGAGCCGCCGGACATCGACGTCGATTTCGAGCACGAGCGGCGTGAGGAAGTCCTGCAGTATGTGTTTCGCCGTTATGGTCGGGGCAGGGCGGCATTGACCGCCGTAGCCAGCACTTATCACGGCGCCGGTGCGATTCGGGATGTGGCGCGGGTGCTCGGTCTGCCGCCCGACCAGATCAACGCCCTGGCCGACTGCTGCGGGCGCTGGAACGACAATATTCCGCCCGCCGAGCGCTTGCGCGAATGCGGCTTCGAGCCTGACAGCCCGGTGTTGCGCCGGGTATTGGCGTTGACCGGCGAATTGATCGGCTTTCCCCGGCACCTGTCGCAACACCCGGGCGGTTTCGTGATTTCCGAGCATCCGTTGCAAACCCTGGTGCCGGTGGAAAACGCCGCCATGGCCGAGCGCACCATCATTCAGTGGGACAAGGACGATCTGGATCTGGTCGGGCTGCTCAAGGTCGACATCCTGGCGCTGGGCATGCTGAGCGCCTTGCGTCGTACCTTCGATCTGGTCAGGCGCTATCGGGGTTACGACCTGACCATCGCCACCCTTCCCAGTGAAGACAAGCCCACCTACGACATGATCAGCCGCGCCGACACCATCGGTGTGTTCCAGATCGAGTCGCGCGCGCAGATGTCGATGCTGCCGCGGCTCAAGCCCAAGACCTTTTACGATCTGGTGATCGAGGTCGCCATCGTGCGACCGGGGCCGATTCAGGGCGACATGGTGCATCCGTACCTGCGGCGCAGAAATGGTGAAGAGGAGGTGACCTATCCCTCCGATGAACTCAAGGAAGTCTTCGAGCGCACATTGGGGGTGCCGCTGTTCCAGGAGCAGGTAATGCAACTGGCGATTGTCGCGGCTGATTATTCGCCCGGCGAAGCCGACCAGTTACGCCGCTCCATGGCTGCCTGGAAACGTCATGGCGGGCTGGAGCCGCATCGCATCCGGCTGAGCGAGCGCATGAAGGAAAAGGGTTACCCGGACGAATTCATTCACCGCATCTTCGAACAGATCAAGGGCTTTGGCAGCTATGGCTTTCCCGAATCCCATGCCGCCAGTTTCGCGCTGCTGACCTATGCCAGTTGCTGGCTCAAATGCCACGAGCCTGCGGCCTTCACCTGTGCGTTGATCAACAGCTGGCCCATGGGCTTCTACAGCCCGGACCAATTGCTCCAGGATGCCCGTCGGCATCAGATCGATGTGCACCCGGTGGACGTGCGCTTCAGCGACTGGGATTGCTCGCTGGAGCCGGTTGAAGGGCGGGTGTACACGCAGGACCTGGCGATTCGTATGGGCCTGCGCATGATCCGCGGGTTTCGTGAAGAGGATGCCCGGCGCATCGAACAGGCACGAGCTCAACGTGAGTTCAAGGACGTCACCGACCTGTGCCTGCGTGCCGATCTGGACAACCGCGCCCGCGCATCGCTGGCCGATTCCGGCGCCTTGCGCGGGCTGGTGGGGCATCGTCACCGGGCGCGCTGGGAGGTTGCCGGGGTCGAAATGCAGCGTCCACTGTTTGGTGATGATTGTTTTGGCGAGGAAGCGCAAGTGGCGCTGCCGCTTCCCAGCGTGGCCCAGGATCTGATGGCTGACTACGACACCGTCGGCACCACACTGGGCCCGCACCCCTTGGCGTTGCTGCGCAACAAGCTGGCGGCCAAGCGCTTTCGCAGCTCAAAGGATCTGTTGCACGAAGAGCACGGGCGCAACTTCAGCGTGGCCGGCCTGGTGGTGGGGCGACAGCGACCCGGTACGGCAAGTGGCGTGACCTTCGTCACCCTGGAAGACGAGCACGGCATGATCAACGTGGTGGTCTGGCGCGACCTGGCCGAACGTCAGCGCAAGGTGCTGGTGGGCTCGCAATTGATGCAGGTGTTCGGCAAGTTCGAATACCAGAAGGGCGTACGCCACATCATCGCGCAAAGGCTGTTCGACCTGACGCCCCTGCTGACCGGACTTGATGTGCGCAGCCGGGATTTCAAGTGAACAGTGGCAGACCCGCAGACGCTGATGCGGTCTATCTGACAGGACGAGGGCGTCTGGTTTGACTGTCGGTGCCCGGCAGCTCGTCCGAGTGCGGCCCAGAGGCAAGCCCGCTCCTACAGAAAGGCGGTCCGCCGGAACCAGAGGCGTTTGCAGATCTGCCTCTGATTCTGACCGAAGGCCCTAGGAGCTGGTGCCGACTGCCTCTGATTCTGGCCGAAGGCCTATAGCGAGCCGTTATTGAGCGGTCTTCAACAGCACCGGCTGTTCGCTGTAGCGATTGGCGAACAGTTGCTTCAACTGGCCAACCTTGGGCAGGTCGTTGATCACGATGTACGGGTAGGTCGGGTGGGTGGTGAGGAAGTTCTGGTGGTAATCCTCGGCCGGATAGAAGCCGTTGTATTGCTCGATTTTTGTCACGATGGGCGCATTGAACGACTTCGCTGCATCCAGCTGAGCAATGTAGGCCTGGGCCACGGCTTGTTGCTCATGGCTTCGCGGGAAGATCGCTGAACGGTACTGGGTGCCGTGGTCGGGGCCCTGACGGTTGAGCTCGGTGGGGTTATGCGCCACCGAGAAAAAGATCTGCAGCAGTTTGCCGTAGCTCACCTGAGCGGGGTCGAAGGTGACCTCCACCGACTCGGCATGCCCGGTATCGCCGTCGCTGACCCGTTCGTATTGCGCGGTATCGGCCTTGCCACCGGTGTAACCGGATACCACCTTTTTCACTCCCTGCACATGCTGGAAAACCCCTTGGACACCCCAGAAACAGCCGCCGGCGAGCACCGCTGTTTCGCTGCCTGATGCGCTGACCACCTCGTCTTTGACCGGCGCAGCGATGCTCACCGCGTCCTCACCGGCAAACGAGCAGGCCGCGGTTTGCAGCACGGCGGCCCCCAGGAGCAGGCGCAGCCCATGGCGCCTCCAGAGAGGCAGGGCGAAGGTGATGCGGCCGAAACTGAGCATGTTCATGTCTGACACTCCTGAGCCTGGGCTCGATCAACCAAAAGTGAAGGCGTAAGCGGACACGCCCGGGTCGCTGAATTCGATGCTGAAGGTGTGATCGGCGACATCACCGGGCTGGCGCACCAGTTGATACAGGCGCTGTTCGGTGACGGTGCCGCTACCGTCCGCTGTGACGTCCATGCCGTGCGCATCGCCGGGGGCCTGGCCGTCGATCATGACTTTGAACCGCACCGGTTTGCCGTCGCTGCCAGGGCCGAGCACCAGATGCAGGTCACGGGCATGGAAGCGGTAGACGATCCGGCCGTTGGGCGCATTGAGGCTGGCGCGTTCGGCGCCGATGTTCCATTGCCCGTCCAGTCCCCAGCTGTTCAGCGCCAAGGGCTGCGGCGTGCTGTAACTGGCTACCCGATCACCCTTGGCGCCGCCAGGGGAGACGAAGTTCTCGGCGCGTTCGAAGCCCAGGTAGGTTTCCGGCGATTTGACGTCATTGATGTCCGCCGCCTGTTGCACGCCGTGGCCGTTGGCATCGATCAGGTCGCTGGTGATCTGACTGTTGCCTGCCTCGCGCAGCAGTTGCTGAATGACCCGCTCGGATTCGTCATAGGCGCCCTCACCGAAGTGGTGATAGCGAATCTGGCCCTTGGCGTCGGCGAAATAATGGGCGGGCCAGTACTGATTGTCGAAGGCGCGCCAGATCTTGTAATCGTTGTCGATGGCGACCGGGTAGTTGATGCTCAGATCGCCAATAGCCTTGCTGACGTTCTTGACGTCGCGTTCGAAGGCGAATTCCGGCGCATGCACACCAATCACCACCAGCCCCTGATCGCGGTACTTGTCGGCCCAGGCCTTGACGTAGGGCAGGGTACGCAAGCAGTTGATGCACGAGTAGGTCCAGAAATCCACCAGCACCACCTTGCCCTTGAGCTGTTCGGCACTCAGCGGCGCCGAGTTGAGCCACTGCACCGCGCCGCTGAGCGAGGGCAACTGGCCTTCGACCGGCAGGCTGGAGGTCGTGTTTTTCGCCGCCATCATCATCGCGCCCGATGCCTGCATGCTGGCGCCGGCTTCGTCGTGCCCGGCAGTGTTCTGCGCCATCATCGCGCCGCCTTGCATCACATTGCTGTCAGGTTGCACCTTGCCGGTCAGCCGTCCGACCAGCGACTGTTCCAGACCGCCGGTGGAAGCTGTGGAAAACCGCGCAAGAATGCCGGTGTCCAGACCCAGTGCAATGGCGGCCACACCCGCCAGCATCGCGGCCCCCAGACCTCGGCGAATCCACTCACCGGCACCCAGCGAGCGCTTCATCGCGCTGAACACCTTGCCGCCCAGCAACAGCGCCAATGCCAATGAAGTCGCCGCACCGGCGGCATACGCCAACAGCAACAGCGTAGTGCCGACGCTTGCGCCTTGCAGCGCGGCGCCGGTCAACACCAGGCCTAATATCGGCCCTGCGCAAGGCGCCCAGAGCAACCCTGTAGCGACCCCGATCATGAAGGACGCCCAAGGGCTTGGGCGGGCGTCCACACCTGCGTTCTGCGACAGGCGACTGCCGGCGGCCACCAGCGGACGGGTCAGTCGTTCGGCAAGCTTTGGCAGCAGCAGGGTCAGGCCGAACAGCGCGACGAAGATCAGCGCCAGGCCGCGACCATACTGGTTGAGCTGGACCACCCAGCCGCCACCGACCGCAGCGAGGGTCGCGACCAGGGCAAAGGTCAGCGCCATACCCACCAGCAACGGCAGGCCACTGCGCACGAACGGCTGGCCGGTGCGGGCGAAGACAAATGGCAGTACCGGCAGGATGCATGGGCTGACGATGGTCAGTACGCCGCCCAGGTAGGCGAGGATGATCAGGAGCATGGGTTAATTCCCTTCAGATGGATCAAGATATCTGGACGTTGCACGTAAGGCCTGACAGCCAATCCCTTTAGGCGTGAGCTTGCTCGCGATGGCGGTGAGTCGGATACAGCTGGGCCGACGGAAAAATTGCGATCGCAAGCTAGCTCACTCCTATAGTGTTCAGCCGGTGGTTTCTGAAAAGGTCATCGCCACGCCATTCATGCAATAGCGCAGGCCGGTGGGTTTCGGACCGTCGGTGAACACGTGCCCCAGGTGCCCGCCGCAGCGACGGCAGTGGACTTCCTTGCGCAGCACACCGAACGAGGTGTCGGTGCGGATCGCGGTGGCGTTGTCCAGCGGCACCCAGAAGCTCGGCCAGCCGGTGTGGCTGTCGAATTTCGTGCTCGATGAAAACAGCTGCAACTGGCAACCGGCGCAAGCGAAGGTGCCGCTGCGATGTTCGTCGTTCAACGGGCTGCTGTAGGGACGTTCGGTGGCTTCGCGGCGCAGCACCTGAAACTGCTCGTCGTTGAGCAGCGTGTGCCACTGCGCCTCGCTGTGGCTGACCTCGAAGGTGCCGATTGGCGCGTCCTGCGGGGTCATGCTCTGGCCATCGGCGAACTTGGGTAGAACCCCGAGCGCGATGACGGCCACACCGGCACTGCCGCTGAGCACCATGAACTGTCTTCTTGAAAGCATGAGCGATCTCCTGGGGCAGCGCCGAGGCCGGCCTGTGATGCGATGAAGCAAGACTAGGCGCGCGCTGTTCCCCGAATCCTCACCGAGAGTTAAACAATTCGTGATAACTGCCCGCCGTCAAAGTCGGCACAATGGCCACATTGCGCGACCGATGCGCCCGTAAGGTTTGCTTTCAATGGATCAGCCCAAACGCATTCTGGTGGTCGAGGACGATAGCCATATCGCCGACCTGATTTGCCTGCACCTGCGCGATGAGCATTTTGAAGTGGTGCACAGCGCCGATGGCGAAAAAGGCCTGCGCTTGCTCGAGCAGGGCGGCTGGGATGCGCTGATCCTCGATCTGATGCTGCCCGGCGTCGATGGCCTGGAAATCTGCCGCCGGGCCAGGGCCATGACCCGCTACACGCCGATCATCATCACCAGTGCGCGTTCCAGCGAGATGCACCGCATCCTGGGCCTGGAACTGGGCGCCGACGATTACCTGGCCAAGCCGTTCTCGATGATGGAGTTGGTGGCGCGGGTCAAGGCGTTGCTGCGCCGGGTCGATGCCATGGCGCGCAATCTGAAGATGGACGCCGGCAGCCTGTCCAGCGCCGGACTGTTCATCGACCCGCTGACCCGCGAGGCCTCGCTTGAGGGGCGCGCGCTGGACCTGACGCCGCGGGAGTTCGACCTGCTGTACTTTTTTGCCCGTCAGCCCGGCAAGGTGTTCTCCCGGCTGGACCTGCTCAACTCGGTCTGGGGTTACAACCACGAAGGCTACGAACACACCGTCAATACCCATATCAACCGCCTGCGCGCCAAGATCGAGGCAGACCCCGCGCAGCCTTTGCGCATCCTCACGGTCTGGGGCCGGGGTTATAAGTTCGCCGAACCCGGCGCGGCGCTGGGGGATCCGTCGTGAGAATGACCCTTAGCCAACGCTTGTCGATGGTCTTCGCCCTGTTGCTGTTGGTCTGTTGCGGCACCTCGGTATGGCTGCAGGTGCGCTCCAACAAGATGCATGAGCTGGAGGTGGTCCAGGGTCTGTCCCGAGACCTTGCCCAGCACATTGCCCGCGACACCCAACTGATGGACGCCAATGGCCTGAAGCCCGATGCGGTTCGCGAACTGTTCAGCCAGTTGATGCTCGTCAATCCCAGTGTCGAGGTGTACCTGCTCGATGGCGATGGGCGGATTGTCGGTGATGCCGCGCCCAGGGACCGCGTGCTGCGTGATCGCATCGACCTGGCGCCGGTACGCAGGCTGCTGGCGGGCGAACCCTTGCCGATCCTCGGCGACGACCCACGCAGCATGGACGCGCGCAAGGTGTTCAGCGCCGCGCCCTTGATGGTCATGGGCAAACCGGCGGGGTTTCTCTATGTGGTGCTGCTTGGTGAAGCCCATGATCGTTTTGCCGAACGTGGGGCGACCAGCGAAGCGTTGAACACTGCCCTGTGGTCGATCGGCCTGATCGCCTTGCTCTGCCTGCTGGCGGGACTCGCTGCGTTTGGCTGGATTACCCGGCCGTTGCGTCGCTTGACCGAATCGGTCGGGCAGTTCGATATCAATGCCGCACCGGTCGCTCTGGCGCCGGCGGGGCTTGAGCGTGCAGGTCATGGCGATGACGAAATCGCCGTGCTCGATGCGACCTTCAAACAGATGCAGAACCGTCTGAGCGAACAATGGCAGACCCTCACTCGACAGAGTCAGGATCGCCGCGAGCTGGTGGCCAATATCTCCCACGACCTGCGTACGCCGCTGGCCTCGTTGCATGGCTATCTGGAAGTGCTGTCGGTCAAGGACGCCAGCCTCAGTCCCGAGGAGCGCCGGCGTTATCTGGGCATTGCGCTGGATCAGAGCCGCAAGGTCGGCGGGCTGGCGCAGTCCCTGCTGGAACTGGTGCGACTGGAGCATGGCTTCGTGGTGCCGGTGGTGGAGCGTTTTTCGCTGACCGACCTGGTGCAGGATATTTTCCAGAAGTTCGAGTTGAGCGCCGAGGCCAAGGCGGTGAGCCTGACGCCGAGCTTCGCGCCGTCGATTCCGGGTGTTCACGCCGACCTGGGACTGATCGAACGGGTGCTCACCAACCTGCTGGACAACGCTCTGCGGCACACGCCCAGCGGCGGCGAGATCAAGGTATCGCTTTCACCCAGAGGCCACTTTGTCGAGGTCACGGTCAGCGACAGCGGTCCGGGGATTGCCGCCGAGTTGCGCGAAGGGCTGTTCCTGCGCCCCTTCAACATCGGCGGCGCACGGCGCGATGGCGGGCTGGGGCTGCGCATCGTGCACCAGATCCTGCAGTTACACGGGCACAAGGTCGAACTGCTGGATGTGCCAGGGCAGGGCGCGACCTTCAGGTTTGCCTTGCCCATTGATCAGGAGACGGCGGAGCGGGCGTTGCCGCAGGGGTAAGGACTTTGCAGGAGTGAGCTTGCTCGCAATTGCGTGGTGTCAGACACCTCAACAGTGACTGAAAAAATGCCATCGCGAGCACGCTCACTCCTACAGAGGAAATCGCCAGCTCACCTACAGAAATGTGTGGTGTTTATCCGCCTCACGGCAACAACAACCCGTGCTCCATGGCGTATTTGACCAACCCTGCCGGCTTGTCCACCTTGAGCTTGCGGCGGATGCTCAGACGGTGGGTTTCCACGGTCCTGACGCTGATTGCCAGGTCACGGGCAATGGTCTTGTTGTCCAGTCCCTTGGCCAGGCCGACCAGCACCTGCACTTCGCGCGGCGTGAGTTCGTTTTCGTCGGTCTTCTTCGACACCAGCTTGAGCGTGACTTCAGCGCTGTAGAAGGTACCGCCAGTGGCAATGGCCTCGATGGCGGCGACGATTTCCCGCGACGGCGCGTTCTTGAGCACATAGCCGCTGGCGCCAGCGCGGATCGAGGTGACGACGTATTCCTGATTGTCGTACATGCTCAACATGACGATCTTGATCGCTGGAAAACGCTGACGAATCAGCTGGGTCAACTCCAGTCCGTTCATGTCCTGCAGGCCGATGTCCACCAACAGAATGTCCGGCTCGACCTGCTCGCACATCGCCAATGCCTGAGTGGCGTTCTCGGCTTCGCCCACCACCTCGAACAGCGGTCGCGTGGAGAGCAAGGCGCGCACGCCGTCGCGGACCAGCGAATGGTCGTCGACCAGGGCGATACGGATAGTCTGGCTGGCGCTCATGATCGGTAGAAGCTTCCTGTGTGGGCGAGGGTGCTCATGCGGCCACGCTGACCGGCATGGTCACGGTCAATTCGCTGTGCCCCGGTGCCGAGTACAGATCGAGCTGACCATGGAAATGCTCGACGCGCTCGCGGATGTTACGCAAACCGATGCCCCCCTGTATCTCCTGCAAGCGCTCAATATTGACCCGAAAGCCGACACCGTCATCGCGAACAGTCAGTTGCACCTGTTTCTTGCTGCCCTGCAGATCGATGTAGACGTTCTGCGCGTGAGCGTGGCGCTCGATGTTGGTCAGCGCCTCCTGAAGAATGCGAAACAGTGCCACGGGTGCGCCTTCGGCCAGTTTCAGCTTGCTCAGGTTGTGCGTGTAATGAATGTTCAGGCCGGTCTGCTGTTCGAACTCGGCCACCAGCTGGGTCACTGCCGCGGCAAGGCCCAGGGTGTCGAGCAGCGAAGGGCGCAGATCATGGGAGATGGTGCGGATTTCGCCGATGGCCTCTCCCAGGCGCTCGGTGCCCTGGCGCAGGGTATCCAGGCCGCGCTGGTCGTTGCCTTCCAGTTGCAACCCGGCCAGCTCGAACTGGAATTTGATCGACACCAGCACCTGGCTGATGCCGTCATGCAGTTCGCGGGAAAGGCGTGAGCGCTCCTCTTCCTGCAGGTTCATGATGCGCTGGTTGAGCATCTGCAGCTTGCGATCGGCCAGGCGGTGTTCGCTGGCGTTGAGGGTCAGGCCGCAGACGAACACCAGCAGCACCGCAATCAGGGCCACGGCGCCGATGTCGAGCATGGTCGCGTAGATGCCCCGGGCAACTTCCTGGCGTGCCTGCTGGGTCGCGCGTTCCACATCTTCCAGATAGATCCCGGTCCCCAGCATCCAGCCCCAGCGCTTGAGCATGACCACATGGGCGAGTTTGTCGGTGACCTGACCGGTGGACGGTTTTTCCCAGGCGTAATGCTGGAACCCATCGCCCGATTGCGCGCTTTGCAGCAATGCGCGGATCACCAGCAGGCCCTGGGGATCGGTCATGTTCCACAAGTCCTTGCCCACCAGCGCGGCCTGACGCGGGTGCATCAGATTGCGGCCGTTCTGGTCGTAGACGAAGAAATAGCCATCGATGCCAAAGCTCAGCTTGGACAGTTCTTCGAGCACCTGCTGCTTGGTCTGTTCGTCGTTGCGCCCGCTGTCATAGATCGGGGTCAGGGCGCTCATGGCCATTTCCACGTAGTTTTTCAGCTCCGCGCGTTTACTGGCCAGAATGCTGTCTTCGATCAGCTGTGCCTGCTGCTCGCCCAGGCGCTGGTTCTGCACGATGACCAGCGCACAGATCACGCACACGGCCAGAATCAGCGGCAGGATGCCCAGGGCGACGATCTTGTATTTGAGTTGCATGGTGTGTGGCGTCCGGCGGGCGGGTGCTGTTGTGGGCGGTATTAGACACGTTAACTGCAGTATCTGTCTTGCGCTGCTCCGGCCAACCTTATCGGTCGTGTTGGCGCGAGCTTGCTCTCGATAGCGGTGCATCTGCCCGGTTTGCAGCGTCCGGCCTGGCGTATCGCGAGCAAGCTCACTCCTACAGGGGTTGGCAATACCTGCTGCTACGTAGTTCTACGTAGCAGTGACCGTAGTAGTACCCATTTCTCTTGCTGACAACAGCGTGGATAGTGGCGACGCTCCGTTACCCCGGCGCACACAATAACAATTACGCCACAAGCCATGAGCTTGGGCAGGAGACCCACAATGACCCGACTGACCAAACATCTGGGTTGGTTCGCCGTCGCAGCCCTCGGGGCATGCGCCCTGGGTGTCGTCGCGCTGCGCCGCGGTGAAGCCATCAACGCACTCTGGATCGTGGTCGCCGCGGTCGCCATCTATCTGGTTGCGTACCGCTACTACAGCCTGTTCATCGCCAATCACGTCATGCAACTGGACCCGACCCGGGCAACCCCTGCGGTGGTCAACAATGACGGCCTGGACTACGTTCCGACCAACAAACACATCCTTTTCGGTCACCACTTCGCCGCCATCGCCGGGGCAGGCCCGCTGGTCGGCCCGGTGCTGGCCGCGCAAATGGGCTACCTGCCCGGCACCCTCTGGCTGATCGCCGGTGTGGTCCTGGCCGGTGCGGTCCAGGACTTCATGATCCTGTTCCTGTCCACCCGCCGTAATGGTCGCTCACTGGGCGACATGGTGCGTGAGGAAATGGGCCGCGTGCCCGGGACCATCGCCCTGTTCGGCTGTTTCTTGATCATGATCATCATCCTAGCGGTGCTGGCGCTGATCGTGGTCAAGGCCCTGGCCGAGAGCCCATGGGGCATGTTCACGGTCCTGGCGACCATCCCGATTGCGATGTTCATGGGCGTGTACATGCGCTACATCCGCCCGGGTCGTATCGGTGAGATCTCGATCGTCGGCGTGGTGTTGTTGCTGCTGTCGATCTGGGCCGGTGGTCAGGTCGCAGCCAGCCCTGAATGGGCGCACGCCTTCACGTTCACGGGTGTGCAGATCACCTGGATGCTGGTCGGTTATGGCTTCGTTGCCGCCATGCTGCCGGTGTGGCTGCTGCTGGCACCGCGTGACTACCTGTCGACCTTCCTGAAAATCGGCACCATCGTCGCCCTGGCGATCGGCATCCTGATTCTGGCCCCCGAGCTGAAAATGCCGGCCCTGACCCAGTTCACCGATGGCACCGGCCCGGTCTGGAAGGGCGCACTGTTCCCGTTCCTGTTCATCACCATCGCCTGCGGTGCGGTGTCGGGTTTCCACGCGCTGATCTCTTCGGGCACTACGCCCAAGCTGCTGGATAACGAGAAGAACGCGCGTTACATCGGTTACGGCGGCATGCTGATGGAATCGTTCGTGGCGATCATGGCCATGGTCGCGGCATCGGTCATCGACCCGGGCGTCTACTTCGCCATGAACAGCCCGGCAGCCGTGGTCGGCGGTGACGTGGTCAGCGTGGCACAGACCATCACCAGCTGGGGTTTTGCGATTACCCCTGAAACCCTGACGGCGGTGGCCAAGGACATCGGCGAGAACACCGTGCTGGCTCGCGCCGGCGGTGCTCCAACGTTGGCAGTGGGTATCGCGCAGATCCTGCATCAGGTGCTGCCGGGCCAGAACACCATGGCGTTCTGGTACCACTTCGCGATTCTGTTCGAGGCGCTGTTCATCCTGACCGCGGTCGATGCCGGTACCCGTGCCGGTCGCTTCATGCTCCAGGATCTGCTCGGCAGTTTTGTGCCTGCACTCAAGCGTACTGAGTCCTGGACCGCCAACATCATTGGCACCGGTGGCTGCGTGGCGCTGTGGGGTTACCTGCTGTACCAGGGCGTGATCGATCCACTGGGCGGGATCAACACCCTGTGGCCGTTGTTCGGCATCTCCAACCAGATGCTGGCGGGTATCGCACTGATGCTGGCCACCGTGGTGCTGATCAAGATGAAACGTCAGCAGTACGTATGGGTCACCATCCTGCCAGCCTCCTGGCTGCTGATCTGCACCGTGACCGCCGGCTTCATCAAGCTGTTCGACCCGAGCCCTGCGGTGGGTTTCCTGGCGCTGGCGAAGAAATACAGCACTGCCGCTGATGCCGGTCAGATCCTGGCGCCGGCCAAGACTGTCGATCAGATGCAGCATGTGATCTTCAACGCCTACACCAACGCCGCGCTGACCACGCTGTTCCTGTTCGTGGTCCTGAGTATCCTGTTCTACGCAGTCAAGGTCGGCCGTGCGGCATGGGTCAAGAAGGAGCGCAGCGACAAGGAAGCACCGTTCCAGGCCATGCCGGACGCGCGCTGATGTTCAATGACCTGAGTCGCCTGGGCAAATACCTGGGCCAGGCGGCCCGCCTGATGGTGGGCATGCCGGATTACGACAACTATGTCGAACACATGCAAAAGACCCACCCGGACCTGCCGGTGATGTCCTACGAGGTGTTCTTCCGCGAACGCCAGGACGCCCGCTACGGCGGCAAGGCAGGGCCCAAGTGCTGCTGACTCGTTGAGTCGCAGCCTTCAACAGAAAAAGCGCCACGCCCAGTCGTGGCGTTTTTTTGCCTGATCGTTGCCACGCTTCGTGTGGAAAATGCCGGTCTGGGCGCTCTGCGTCCATCGCGGCTGGACGCCGAGCGTCCGGGGAGGTATTCCCACGCAGAGCAGGTCCGGCCGTGTGTGGCCCGTTGGCGCTTGGCTGGGCTGATGTTGCATTCGGGTTCTGCTTGCTCACGATCCACGCTCCTTGGAAATGATCGGTCTGCTGGTGGTGCTCGCTCAGCCATCCAGCAGAACGAGCGTTGTACGTTCCTCGAAGCCGGACTCACCCATGAATGCGACCCGCAACGCATGCTCATTGCCATTGAAGTCAATCGCATTGATCGTGCAGGGGCCGTTGTGGGTAAGCGCGCTGGCGCTGTGATAGGGGATGTTGAGATCGCCCTGAAGCACCAGCGTGAGCTTGCCGGGGCTGATGTTGCTGATCAACTCTGCCCTTTGAAACGCCGAACCCAGGACAATGGATTCGTTGTATTTGACCGAGGCTTCTCCAGGCCCGGCGTGCCCGACGTTGGAAGCATGGGTTTCGGCGGGGTCGCGGTCATCCCACTGGATCATGCCCATCGGATTCATGCCTGCGGAGTGAAACCTGGCAAGGCGGTGTTGCAGATGCAGTTCGTAGAGAAAGATGCCCGATGCTTCCGAGCCGCTGACCAGAATCCTGTCCATCAGATAATCCAGCGCGGCGGAGTAACGGGGCACTTGCACCGCTACCAGGGTGACGTCCGACACAAAGATGTTATCGGTCACATAAATATCGCCGGTGTCCCGGGTGATGCGGGCAAAGAGTTTCTTTGTGGTGCCACCTGGGGCGGCGGTCATCATATACAGTCTTTTACGCCGCACCGGTTGCGCTTGAGGCGCGCCCATTCGAAGTGAAGTGCCCACTGCTTCGAGCCAGCTTCTAATGCTATGCAACAGTTCGCGGGTGCAAGTCTGATTGCCGTCAGGTGAATCAGCGTGCTGAATGGCGGCCGAGTAATAGTCGTATTCATTGCGCTGCGCCGAATACCACCAGTCCCCGCGTTGCGAGGGCGGAACAGGTACATAGTTGCCACTGTCGTCCAGCTCAACGATACACAGACTCTCGAACTCCGTGTCCGACAGCGCCATGTTTTCCCGGGCCTGCACCACCAGGCTGATCTCTGCCTGCTGACGAGTGTTGGCATACAGATAGTCGCTGGCTGAGGTGCGCTCGATCTTGAATTGAACCAGCCATGTATTAGGCAGTGGAGCGGATTGCATAATATCTTCCCTGATCACGGTATGTGCTGCGTGCCCGTTTCCGCTCACTGGAGCAGGGCCATGATTAGAGGCTAGTTAATCGGCGGCTGTGCTCAAGCTGGTTTTTATACGCATCGTGCTTTAAAAACCGGCCGGTTATTGCGAACACGGTTTTTAAGCGTTATCTGGCATGAGGGTTAGAGCGACTGGATTTAACGGCTTGCCGATGAGCACTTTGCTCCGTCAGCAAGCCGGTTCCCGTGGGGTGATAGGTTAGAGCGGTGAATGTCTGTCGGGGCAAAGACTTAACGCTTCTGCAACCATCCCAGAAAGTTGTTTTTCTTGATCACCACCGGCTTGCGCAGCAACGTGTGCTGCGCGCTTTGCTGACGTATGGCCTGCAGTTTGTTCAATGCGCTGGTGATGTCGGCGCGTTGCTCCATGGCCTTGCGTGTGGCGGCCTTTTCGATCCGGTAGACCACGCAAGAGGTCAGGGCGCTGAAGCGTGCCTCGGAAGGGGTGTCGGCCAACACACTCTGCTCACCCATGACTTCGCCCGGACCCATGCGCCCGGCCTCGATCATGCTGTTGCCGTCCGGGACGTTGGCCGAGACCACCCCTGTGGCGATGACCAGCAGGCCGTCGGTGACTTCTCCCAACTCGATGATGGTCTGACCGACCGCGTATTCGCGCGCGACCATGGTCTGCGCCAGCAGATTTTTCTCATCGACGGTGCTGGTGCGAAAGACTTTGACTTCATCGAGCAACGCCCGTGGTCGCGAGGTCGCTTCGGCTGTGGTCTCCGACTGCCAGGCGATGCCGGCCGCTTCCAGATGGCGGTACGCCAGGTCGAACAGCAGGTTGCGCACGTCGCTCTTGTTGCCCAGGTCGCTGATGAATCCGGTGACCGAATATTCGATAGTCGTGGGGCTGGTGTCCTTGACCACGGCGCGCGGTCGTGGCGTCGGTAACAGCGCGCTGCAGCCCTGCAGGGCGCGCTCCAGCGCATCGAGTACCCGCCGCGGGCGGATGTGCGGGGACATCATGATGTTGATCGACACACCATGGATATGCACCGGTCGGCTCAGGTTGACGATCTTGGCTTTGGCCGCCACCGAATTGGGGATCACCACCATCGTGCCGACCCCGGTCAGCAAGTGCGTGGCGCGCCAGTCGATGTCCATGACCTTGCCTTCCATGCCGTCGATGGCGATCGAATCATCCACCTGATAGGGCTTGGTGGTGTTGAGGATGATCCCGGAGAACACGTCGCTCAAGGTGCTCTGCAAGGCCAGGCCGACGATGATCGCCATGGCCCCGGAGGTGGCCAGCAAGCCCTTGACCGGCAGTTGCAGCACGTAGCCTGCCGCCGCGACGATGGCGATCAGAAAGATCACTGCGCCGATGACCTCCTGCAACAGGCGCCCGCTGTGGCCGACGCGGCCGGTCAGCAACAGGCCCAGGAGCACGGTCAGGGTGCGGGCGGCGTACATCCACCAGACGATGGCCAGCGCCGTGGCGCCGAATTGCAGCGCACTGTCGTCCGGCCAGGCGGGCGCTTCCAGCGGGCTGACACCGGCGTTGATGATCACCAGGCTGTAGGCAACAAAGCCCCCCAGGCGGATGGCGATCCGCAGCAGCCGGTTGCGCTCGGCCAACAGGTGCCAGGCCAGCACATCGGCCAACAGCAGAAGCAGGCTCCAGGCCAGCGAGTAGTGAGGGACGACGGTCGACATTGGGAGATATCCGCTAGAAAGGCGTAGGCCGCTGTGGCACGCGCGGATGTTAGGCAGGGCGCTGGTGGATGTCTATAACCGATGGCGCGCGAATCGGCTGCATACGCTCCCTCCTGCAGTGCATGCATGTCTGCGCCGCCATCGCCAAAACCAGCACATTGTTTCAATCAATCAACTTTTGTCAGCCTCACTATGGAGGGCCTTTCTTCTTCGTTCCGAGGCTTCTGATGCGCTCATCCCTGTTTCCTTTGGCTCGCACTGTCGGGCTGGGTCTTGCGCTGTGCTCGACCCTGGCACTCGCCCAGCCACCGGCCCAGCAGAAAACCCAGGCGCCCGGGTATTTCCGGCTGGCGGTGGGCGATTACGAAGTCACCGCGCTGTTCGATGGTTACAACGATCTGTCACCCAAGTTGCTCAAGGGCATGAAGCCCGAACAGATCCGCGCGCTGCTGGCCCGGCATGCGATTGAAACACCGGGCGTGCAGACAGCGTTCAACGCTTTTCTGATCAATACCGGCACGCACCTGATCCTGGTCGACACCGGCGCCGGGCAGTGCATCGGCGAAACCGCCGGGATGCTGTCGCAGAACATGAAGGCGGCTGGTTATCAGCCTGATCAGGTCGATACGATCCTGCTGACCCATTTGCATCTTGACCATGTATGCGGCCTGGTGGACGCCAACAAACAACCGATATTTGCCAACGCCACGGTCTACGCCGCCAGGCCGGAAGCCGATTACTGGCTGGACCCGAGCGCGCTTTCACGGGTTCCGGAGCAGGCCAGGGCGTACTTCAGGATTGCTCAGGATTCGACCGCGCCTTACGTCGCCGCTGGACGCTTCAAGACCTTCAATCCGGGCGATGCGCCGGTCCCTGAAGTGCGCACCGCACTCGAGCCTGGCCATACCCCTGGCAGCACCACCTACCAGTTCACCTCCAAAGGGCAGAGCATCGTGTTCATCGGCGACCTGGTGCATAACCTGGCGGTGCAGTTCGAACATCCCGAGGTCAGCATCAGCTTCGATGAGAACAGCACCAAGGCCATCGCCAGCCGCGATGCGGTGTTTACCGAAGTTGCCGGCACCAAGGCCTGGGTGGCCGCCGCGCACCTACCGTTTCCCGGTACCGGACACATCGAGCGCACTGGCAAGCATTTCCAGTGGGTGCCGGTGGAATATGGCCCCTATCAACGGGCTGCCCATGTGCCGCTGATCGACTAGCCTTGAGCGCCGCGTCGCTCGGCGCTGTACAACGCTGGCGGCGCGACGCACAGGTGGGCTGTTATGGGCACCTCATCGTCATCTGATACAAGTCCGGGCGCTGCAACAGTGTCCGGTTAGAACAATTACCCAGAAGTCACTACCCCTACGGATAATATCGCTCGATGTTTTTTGCTGATTAGATGGGCGCTGACTAAAAATGGATCTGCTGCGTTGTTCGTGGCCGCGAGCGATTTGCCGCGTGTCTGCCTTCGGCGATCTCAGGGCGTGCGAATCCACTCTAAGGACTGCGAACAAGATGATAAGTCTCGGTCAGGCTACCGTGTCCCTGGACCTCAGGGATGTTTTCAAGGACGGCGTTGCCCTGCGCATCGGTACTCGAGCGTTCGAGATCCTCGAATTGCTGATCCGTCATCAGGGGCAACTGCTGAGCAAGGAGCAGATCCTGCAGCGGGTCTGGCCGGACACCGTCGTCGAGGAAAACAACCTGCAGGTGCATATCTCTGCACTGCGCAAGGCACTGGGCAGTGACCGTGACCTGATCCGTACCGTGCCGGGCCGCGGTTATGTATTGCTGGGCGGCGAGGGGGCCGAAGAAGGCGCCCACGAAGCGCTGCTTGCGGTGGCCCTGCGCCCGGCGACGGCGGGACGCAGCAGGCTGCCGGCAAGCGTCGAACTGGTGGGGCGTGAGTCATTGCTTGATGAGATCAACGCCGCCTTGAGTGCCAGCCACGCCATGATTACCCTGATCGGCCCGGGGGGCGTGGGCAAGACCAGCCTGGCGGTGGAATTGGCACGGCAACGGCTGGAGGAGGGGACAGCCCCGGTGTATTTCGTGCCGCTGGCCCAAGTGCAATGTGCCGAACTGTTGCCCGAAGCGCTGGCCGCCGCACTGGGCATCGATTGCTCCGGTGCCGACTCGCTGTCAGACCTGCTTGTGCGCCACCTGGCGCAGGGCCCGGGGTTGATCATTCTCGACAACTGCGAGCACCTGATCGACCCTCTGGCGGCGCTGGTCGCGACCCTGCTGCCCGGCGCACCGTCCGTGCAGATACTGGCGACCAGCCGCGAGCCGCTGCGTATCGCCGGTGAGCGCAGCCTGCAAGTGCCGCCGTTGACCTCTCCTGAGCCCGATGCCAGCCGCGAGGCGATTCTGCGCAGTGCCTCGGCGCGACTGTTTCTGCGCCAATTGCGCGCTCTGGACAGTCACCAGGCCAATGCCGTCGATGGCGAGCTGGATGACTACAGCATCGAGTTGGTGGGTGAGGTCTGCCGGCGCCTGGACGGTATTCCGTTGGCGCTGGAAATGGCCGCGGCGCGCGCGTGCGCCCTTGGGCTGTATCAATTGGTCCAGAGCCTGGACGACAGCGTGCACCTGTTGTCCGCCAGCTTGCGCACAGCGCCCCCGCGCCAGCAGACACTGGAGGCCTCTCTGGCCTGGAGTTTTCGCCTGCTCGACCGTGACGAGCGTACGGTGCTGCAACTGCTGGCCGACCTTGAGGGCCGCTTCACCCTCGACCAGGCGTGCAGCGCGCTGCAATGCGCGACACTGGCGCGGGCCAGCATCATGGATTGCATGGTCAGGCTGGCCACCAAGTCACTGCTGATGGTCTCGGTACAGGGCCCTTACCGCTTTTACCGGATGCTGGCGGCCACCCGCGCCTGTCTGCGCATCGGTCGCGCCCAGGAGATCGCCAGCCAGGCGCTCCGGCTTGATCCCAAAGACCCGTATGCCGGTCTGCAGCAGGTGGTCAGGGCTGTGCCTATCGGTCCGGACGGGTATCATGCCCGGCATCAGAGAGCCTTGGCGGCTGGCCGCTGAATCGACGGAAGAGTTTATGAGAGCGACACCCAGGGTGTACGTGGTTGACGATGACGCAGCCATTCGTACCGCGCTGCAGCGGCTGCTGAACTCCGAAGATATCGCCTGCAAGGCGTTCGAAAGCGCCGAAGCATTTCTGGCGCATCCGCTGGAGGAGGCGCCCAGCTGCCTGTTGCTGGACGTCAACCTGGCGCATGGCACCGGCTTTGACCTGCAGGCGCAGTTGCTCAAGCGCGGGCAGCACTTTCCGATCATCTTCATGACCGGCTACGGCACCATCGCCATGTCGGTGAAGGCTATCAAGGCCGGCGCCCATGAGTTCCTGACCAAACCCTTCGAACCCGAGCAGCTGCTGGACCTGGTGCGTGAAGCGCTGGCCAGCGATGCGCTCAATCTGACCGAGCGACAACTGACCTGCAACGTTGTGGCGCGCTTCACCAGCCTCACACCCAGGGAAAAACAAGTCATGGCGCTATTGATCACCGGCAAGATGAACAAACAGATCGCGGTCGAACTGGGGACCAGCGAAGTCACCGCCAAGGTTCACAAAAAGCACGTCATGACCAAAATGCATGCCGGCAACGTCATCGAACTTCTGAAGATGCACGAGCGGCTCGGCGCGCTTGTTCCTTATTGCATCACGCCTGCATGCTGACGCCTGGCCGGTGCCGTGAACGTCATCAGGGGCTTTCATGAGCAGCATCTTCAATTGGCCAGCCGCCATGAGCTCAGACGCAGGCCCTTTTGGTAGGCAGTGGCTGGAGCAACTGGTCTGGGAGTTGCTGCTCGAAGAGGGCCAGTTGTCTCACTACCGGGTCCGGCTTGCCGAGGATCCCACGCAGCAGTGGCGAGTGGTCAGGGCGAGTGCTGGCGTGGCCGACGATATCGCTCGCAGGCTCGAGCATGAATATGCCCTCGCTGATCGGCTCCTGCCGCAGTGGGCATTGCAACCGCTGGCTTTGCTGTCGGGCGATGACGGCCATTTACTGGTGCTCAGCGATCCGGGCGGGCAGCCGTTGCATGAGCTGGCTGATCAGCCGTTTTCCATCGAGCGTTTTCTGCATCTGGCCGCAGGTGCCGCTGCGGCGTTGGCAGAGGTGCATGCCAGCGGGCTGCTGCACCGCGACGTCAAGCCGTGCCATCTGGTGGAGGGCAGCGACGGGTTGGTGCGTCTTAGCGGTTTTGGCCTCAGCGTGCAGGCCCACCCGCCGGGTTATCTGCCGGTGTCGGACGCGATCTGCGGCACGCTCGCGTACATGTCGCCGGAACAGTCGCGCAGGGTCGGCCGGCACGCCGACTCGCGCAGCGATCTGTATTCACTGGGGATGACGTTCTACGAATGGCTGGCCGGTCGCTTGCCCTTCGAAGCGGTTGATGCCGTGGAGTGGGTGTATTGCCACGTCGCCCGTCAGCCGCCCGAACTCAAGCTGTTTCGCGGCGACATTCCGGCTGCGTTGTCGCAGCTGGTGCTCAGGCTGATCGCGAAAAATCCGGACGACCGTTACCAGAGCGCTGCCAGCCTGCTGGCCGACCTGCGCTCCTGTCGCTGTCAGTGGCAGCAGTTCCAGGACATCCCGGACCTGGCCATGGGGCAGCAATCAGGTCTTGGTGCATCGGGCCGCCAGACGCTGGAAGCTGTGGCGCACTATCGCGATGCAATGCTGGCGTCCCGGGCGTCGGTGACCATCCCCGGCGGTCAGGACTCGCTGGACCTGGCCTCGGTGATGAAAGCGGTCCAGGCGATGTGTGAGGAAACCGGACAGGATCGTCTGCTGGAAATGCTCATGAGCACCACCATCATCCATGCGGGCGCGCAACGGGCGCTGCTGGTGCTGGTCAAGCAGGAGGCGCCGATGATCTGCGCCATCGGCCAGGCCGACGATAACGGCTTGCAGATCGAGCTCGTCGAGCAAACGCCCAGCAAACTGCATCTGCCACTGTCGATTCTGTATCGGGTCATGCGCACCCGGCAAAAACTGGTGATCGACGACGTCGACGCCGACGACTATTTCGGTGCCGACGAGTACCTCAAT
Source organism: Pseudomonas sp. NPDC087358 (assembly GCF_044900785.1). Taxonomy (NCBI): domain Bacteria; kingdom Pseudomonadati; phylum Pseudomonadota; class Gammaproteobacteria; order Pseudomonadales; family Pseudomonadaceae; genus Pseudomonas; species Pseudomonas sp. NPDC087358. The sequence continues at coordinate 172,916 of NZ_JBJDOA010000010.1, read as the reverse complement.
CGTCAGCGCGTGCGCTCGGCACTGTGCCTGCCCTTGATCAAGCAAGGCCAGTTGATCGGTGTGCTGTACCTGGAAAACAACCTGGCGAGCGGGGTGTTCACGGCCAGTCGCACCGGCGTCCTGGAACTGCTCGCCGGGCAGGCGGCCGTCTCGCTGGAGGCTGCGCGCCTGCAGAATCAGTTGATGGAAGAAAATGCCCGACGCCAGGACATTGAAATGGCTTTGCACAACGCCCGCGCCAAGCTGGCGCAGGTGGCTCAAGTGACTGTGATGGGCGAGTTGGCGGCCTCGATCGCCCATGAAATCAACCAGCCGTTGGCGTCCATGGTCTCCAATGCCGCCGCCAGCCTGCGCTGGCTCGATCGCCAGACGCCACAGATCGACGAGGCACTGTGCGGGTTGCGTGACATCGTTCAGGACGGCAAGCGCGCCGGCGCCATCGTCAACGCATTGCAGTCCCTGGCACGACAGGGCACCCAGCATCGTCGGCCGCTGTTGATCAATGATGTGATCCGCCACGTGGTGACGTTGACGCTGGTCGAAGTCGAGCAACAACGTGTGCTGATGACCACCGATCTGACCCGTTCACCGCTGCAGATCCACGGTTCGAGCGTGCAGTTGCAGCAGGTCGTGTTGAACCTGATCCTCAATGCACTGGATGCCATGAGCGCAGGCGATCAGGTGCTGCGCCGGCTTTCGATCACCAGTGAAGCGGTCGGCGGCGATTACCTGGTGGTCAGTGTCGAGGACAGCGGCCCGGGGATCGAGGCAGAGCATCAGGACAAGGTGTTCAACGCCTTCTTCACCACCAAGGACAAAGGTATGGGCATGGGACTTGCGATCTGTCGTTCGATCATTCATGCCCATGGCGGACAGTTGTATGTCATGCCGGCACGCTATGGCGGTACGACGTTCGTGTTTACCTTGCCGGCGCTGGCGTAGCTCTTTACAGCGCAGTTCGGCATCCCGCCGCGCGTGCTCAATAGGGCCAGCTGGACGCCAGCAACTGCTCGCAAAAGCCGCCTACCTTCAGGCGCCGATCATGAAACGACAACACATCGGCATTGATGGTCCCAAACGTGCTCTGAGGTCGGTGCAGTTGGCCCTGGGCCAGAATGTGCAGGAATTTGAACTTGAAGCCAGACTCGCGGGGGTACGCGCTGAGCACCCGCGCCAGCACACCGGGGCACAGTGCCTGGCAATGCGTGCCGAGCAGATCGGTCTGCACGGCAGCTGACAGCAGTGCGGTCAACGCCGGTTTGTGCTCGGGAATGCCTGGGGTGGTGTGCAGGGCAATGGCATCCCAGACCTCGGCGATGTCGTCGCGTGAGCGGCCGTAGCCTCGTAGAAACTGCGCCGCAGCGTCGGCACTGTCGATCTCGAACCGCTGCTGTGAATGACGATACAACGCAGTGACGCCAATGCGCAGGAACAGCGCGCCGATGTACAGCAGATCGGGGTCGTAGCGCAGCTCTCGACTGCCGCCCAGCAGGCTTGCGAACACAAACGTACGCCGGGCTGAGTCGAACATCAGCCCGGACTGGGTCTGGCTCATCAACTCGGTCGCCGCGCGGGCCATCGCGCTGTCGGGGACCGGGATTCCAGCAACGTATCGGGTGGTCACTTGCATCCCTCGCAGCGAACCGTGTCTCTTGGAACAACCACCATAGGCGGGTGCGGGCAAGGCGTCCTTGTGGCGCGACTGAAATGTTCTGAAAGCGTCTGCAACAGCGTTATCAAGCGCATTGATTAGTAACCATTCAGAACATTTAATACCCCGAGAAGGACTTTAAGGCGCCATCGAACCAGACTCCTGTGACCGCTTGTGAGCTGGAGTTTTCGCAATGAATGCAATCAACCCTTCACCGTTTCGTTCGTTGCTGACGTCCCTGCGCTCACTGCCGGGCAGCGAGCGAGCGTTGCTCGAACAGGTCATGCATGAGCTGTCGCTGCATCTGGGGCCAGCCGTTGCACCCAAGGTCGCCCCGGCGCCGGTGGAGCGGGTTGCGCTGTCGCCCTGGCAGGAGCGGCGAGCCAAGGAGCTGATGTCCAGCCAGATGGACAAAGGTCTGTCGATTGCCGGAATCGCCAGCGAGTGCTCCCTGTCGCGCAGCCATTTTTCCAGAGCCTTCAAGAAGAACACCGGTCTTTCGCCACGCGACTGGTATCTGCAATTGCGTCTGGACCGGGCCAAGGGCCTGCTCGGCGAATCGGCGTTGACCATCTCGCAGATCAGCCTGGATTGCGGCTTTGCCGATCAATCGCATTTCACCCGGGTCTTTACCCGTGTGGTGGGCGTCACGCCGTTCAACTGGCGTCGCTCGATGGCGCAAGCGCTGGTCTGCTGCGCGGATTGATGGGCATGGGCCTCTGTCGCGCGGCGGACAAGGCTGATGCTCGATGCTTGATGCTTGATGCTTGATGCTCGAGCGGGGGGGGCGGTGAGGGGCTGATCTGACAGCCGCCCGCGCTGTGGATGCCCGGGCGGTGCGCTGTTCTGCCCACCGAGGTGGCAACGACGCTGGACAGGGCAGTTGTGCCCGGAGCACATTTGTTCAATCCGCACGGCGGCGCTGCGTGTATATCTGCACAGGCCTGTTGCACGGTTTCTGGCCGTCTCGGCCAATTCCCCACGTTTACCCCGGAAACGATCAATGAATCGCAACGACTTGCGCCGTGTCGACATGAACCTGCTGGTGATCTTCGAAGCCCTGATGTTCGAGCGAAACCTGACTCGCGTGGCCGAGAAGCTGTTCATGGGCCAACCTGCGATCAGCGCGGCGCTGGCGCGACTGCGCGACCTGTTCGATGACCCGCTGTTGTTGCGCAACGGCCGGGCCATGGAACCCACGGCTCGTGCGCTGGACATTCTCAAAGAGCTGCAGCCGGCGCTGGATACCATTTCCGGGGCGGTGAGCCGGGCCAAGGAGTTCGATCCCAGCACCAGTTGCGACGTGTTTCGCATCGGGCTGTCCGATGATGCCGAGTTCGGTCTGTTTCCGCCATTGCTCAGCCAGCTGCGCGAGGAGGCGCCGGGGATCATCGTCGTCGTGCGCCGAGCCAACTTCCTGTTGATGCCGGCGTTGCTGGCTTCCGGCGAAATCTCGGTGGGCATCAGCTACACCACCGAGTTGCCGGCCAACGCCAAGCGCAAGAAATTGCGCGACATCGGCTGCAAGGTGCTGCGCGGCGACAAGCGCCCTGGCGCCTTGACGCTGGACGATTACTGCGAGCGTCCGCACACCATGGTCTCGTTTTCCGGGGACTTGAGCGGCAACATCGACATTGACCTGGCCAAGGTCGGGCGCGCGCGCAGGGTGGTGGTGGCCGTGCCGCAATTCAGCGGCCTGCGCGCCTTGCTGGCCGGCACCGAGCTGATCGCAACCGTGCCTGACTACGCTGCTTGCGCGTTGGTGGAAGGTTGTGCCCTGCGGGCCGAAGATCCGCCATTCCCGATCGAGCCGGCGGAGTTGTCGATGGTCTGGAGCGGGGTGCATGACAACGATCCGGCCGAACGCTGGTTGCGCTCGCGGATCACCGAGTTCATGTCCCAGGAGACCCGGCCGATGCCTTGAGGCATTCGCGCCCGTGGACCAGCCCGAGGGTCTGAACGCGGCTTCAGATGTGCTCGGAAACGGTGGCTGCATTGACCAGGTCGTAGAACGCAAAGGCACGGTTGACCAGGAAGACGGTGACGGCGGCGAGCGCGGCGGCGTTGATCAGATGGATAGTCATGGTCGTGAGTCCTTGAAGGTAAATGTTGGCTGACTTGCGATGGAGGCGATGTTACGCGAGCACCGGAAGACCTGAAGACAATCACCTTTATGTTGAACATCGACCGCATTAATAGAAAGCTGCGGCGGCTCTGGGACGGGCGTTGGGCACACTCGGATCGGCTTTTTCAGCGGCCGACGTGTGGTTTTTCCCCTGCGGCCATGGGCAATGGCGTCGATATTGATGCAGGAAATCGCCACCGCCAGCATGCCGGACTGCTACAGATGAGGTTGCAATCGGCGTTTGCGCACACGCGGGGCGTTCGGATGCAATCGCCGATGCCCGAAAGTGACGTTCATGAAATCAATGACTTGCCTGAAGTGCGCAACGCTATTTAGTTAGTTGATTATCTGCTGCACTTAATAGGGGCGTTAGTCTGGTTGCTCATTATTACCAAAATCCAATTAATGAGTTGGGCAGGTTGCTTGCGCCTCCATTGCCTGATCGTGCTTTTATTCCAAGGTTGGCGAACTAATAGCAAAGCGCTTTATCGAACCTGAGTGCTTTTGTAAAAGCGCCACTTGGCGGATCGGCCCCGGATAGACGGGCACTCGGCGTGGTCAGGGTCTATCCTGACCGTGCGCGAGTGTTGGCCGTTGCGATTAACTGTCCGGTTAAAACGTTTCCGGCCCGCTGATAATTAGGCCATATGTGCACGTCAGGATCTGATGGTCGTTCTTGTTATAAGTACGACTTCTATATGTCGAGGAAGGCAGTCACCTGAGCATCTTGCTCGCATCAACCGACATGACACTTGGAGCAATCGGTAATGAAGAGACAATTGATTTGGGGCCTGACGGTTTCCGTACTGGCTTTGGGTGTGTCGGCCGCGTATGCGGCCAGCGATGTGAATCAGGGCAAGACCGTCGCCGAATACGGCTCCGACAAAGTAGGCCCGAACCGAACCGCATCCGATGGCAGTGATCACGTCGGCGCCAACGCGACGGCGTCCGATGGCGCGGACCATGTGGGCGCCAATGCCACTGCCTCCGATGGCGCCGATCATGTGGGTGCCAACGCAGTAGCGGCTGATGGTGCGGATCGCGTTGGGGCCAATCGAGTTGCGGCTGATGGCGCTGATCGCGTAGGTGCCAACCGTGTTGCCGCTGATGGTGCCGATCGCGTTGGGGCCAATCGTGTTGCCGCTGATGGTGCCGATCGTGTCGGGGCCAACCGTGTTGCCGCTGATGGTGCTGATCATGTCGGCGCAAACGCGGTAGCAGCCGACGGTGCCGATCGTGTTGGTGCCAACCGTGTTGCCGCTGACGGTGCCGATCGTGTCGGTGCCAACCGTGTTGCCGCTGATGGTGCCGATCACGTCGGCGCCAACGCAGTAGCAGCCGACGGTGCCGATCGCGTGGGTGCGAACCGTGTTGCCGCTGATGGCGCGGATCATGTGGGTGCCAACGCAGTAGCAGCCGACGGTGCCGATCGCGTGGGTGCCAACCGTGTTGCGGCTGATGGCGCGGATCATGTCGGCGCCAACTCGGTAGCAGCCGACGGTGCCGATCGCGTGGGTGCCAACCGTGTTGCCGCTGACGGTGCTGATCACGTCGGTGCCAATGCAGTAGCAGCCGACGGTGCCGATCGTGTGGGTGCCAACCGTGTTGCAGCCGATGGTGCTGATCATGTCGGTGCCAACGCAGTAGCAGCGGACGGTGCCGATCGCGTGGGTGCCAACCGTGTTGCGGCTGATGGTGCTGATCATGTCGGCGCCAACGCCGTGGCAGCCGACGGTGCAGATCGTGTGGGTGCCAACCGTGTTGCCGCTGACGGTGCTGATCACGTCGGTGCCAACGCAGTAGCAGCCGACGGTGCCGATCACGTGGGCGCCAACTCGGTCGCGGCCAATGGTCAGCCTGAGCGTGGGCTGGCATCCGATGGGTCGGACAAGACCGGCGCCTCTCGCGTGGCGGCGGACAAGTGGGACCGAATGAAAGTCCGGGAGCTGGCGGGCGAACTCTGCTACGAGTGCCTGACCAGGTAAGCGCTGCGAGCGATCATCCCGATTCAACGCGCGATGATCGCTTTTGATGTCCCTGCCAGGCGAACGGAGCGGCTGGCGTTTACCCAAGAGCAGGTGCATGGCGGGCCGCCCGGCCGGTGGATAAGCCGCGCGGGCGGCCAGCGATGAGTGTTTCGGGCTGAACTATTGGCGGCTGATCCGGGTCGGCTCTAGATCGTTCAACCACTCATGGAGTTCACCATGCAGCCTTACGTTATCTGCCACATGATGTCGTCGCTTGACGGCCACGCCCTGACGGACGGTTGGGATCGCACGTTGAAGAAAAACGCCGGGGATCTTTACGAGAAACTGGCCCAGACATTCGAGTTCGACGCCTGGATCTGCGGCCGCGTGACGATGCAGGAAATTGCCCACGACGACGGCTATCCCAAAGGGCTGGCCAAAGCCCCCATTCCCCGTACCCATCACTTCGCCGACCGCGACGCCAAAACGTACGCGGTGTCCATCGACCCGCACGGCAAGGTCGCCTGGAAGACCAATCAGGCACTTGATTCCCATGTCGTCGAAGTGCTTACGGAGGCTGTGGCCGACGATTACCTGGCCTATTTGCAGTCTGTGGGTGTGTCGTACATTTTTGCCGGCAAGACCGATATCGACCTGCGGCAGGTCGTCGAGATTCTGGGCAATGAGCTGGGTTGCAAACGCCTGATTGTCGAAGGCGGCCCGCATGTCAGCGGCTCGTTCGTCAACGCCGGGCTGGTGGATGAGGTGAGTGTGCTGATTTTGCCGCTGGTGGATGGCCGGGGAGAGCACCCGGCATCGTTCGAGGTATCGCCGGATGCTTGGCAACGGCCTGCTGATCTGACCCTCTCGTCGGCCGAGGTACAGGACGGTGGGGCGGTTTGGCTGCGGTACACCAGCCAAGCCTCGTCATGATCGGCAGCGCTCAGCCGGCGGACGGTATCCCCTCGTGGCCCACGGTGGTCTGTACCAGATCGATGAATGCGCTCAGCGCCGGTGAGCGCACACCCCGACGCCAGGTGAGCCAGATGTTGAGGTAGCGAAATTCTTCACTCAATGGATAGGCATTGACGTTGCGACTGCCCGGCATGCTTTCGAGCATGCTGCGCGGCACCATGGCCACCCCGGCACCGGCGGTCACGCAGGCGAGCATGCCGTGATAAGACTCCATTTCAAAGATCTTGCCGGGGGTCGCCATATCGGCCTTGAACCAGGCTTCGAAATGCCGCCTGTACGAGCAGTTCTGGCGAAACGCGTACACCGTCTTGCTGGTCACGTCTTGCGCCCTGGCCACCGGATCATGGCTGGCTGCGGTGATGAGTAGCATTTCCTCTTCGAACAGTTCGATGCCCTCAAGCTCGGGATGGCGCAGAGGTCCGTCGACGAAGGCGGCACTGAGACGACCTGACAGGACGCCGTCGATCATGTCGCCGGAAGGACCGGTGGACAGATCCAGTTCGACTTTGGGGTAACGCTGATGAAACGCAGCCAGCAGCGACGGGATGCGCACTGCGGCGGTGCTCTCCATGGAACCGAGCGAGAACACGCCCTGGGGCTCGGAGCCAGAGGTCGCCTGTCTGGCTTCCTCCACCAGTTCCAGGATGCGCCGGGTGTAGTCCAGGAACGTCCAGCCGGTGGCTGACAGGCGCAAGCGCAGTTTCTCGCGGATGAACAGGTCAACGCCCAGTTCCTGCTCCAGCTGCTTGATGCGCGTGGTCAGGTTGGAGGGCACGCGATGCAGGCGCTGGGCGGCGGCGGTGATACTGCCTTCTTCGGCAATTGCCCGGAACAGTTCAAGTTGGGTCAGGTCCATGAGTGAACTCGCATCTTTCTCGGAAAGTGAATGTATTTTTGATAATTATTCATTATCGGAAATTCAGCCGAGAGCCTATCGTGGTCCCAAGACTTCATCAACAGGCGTCAGCCAAGCGGTGAAGATCAACCCCTACAGGAGGCTTTCCGTCATGTCGAAACACGCATCTGCATCGCACGCCATCTCGCTGAACCCCGCCACCGGCGAGGTCTTCGCCCAATACCCGTTTGAGCAGGCGGCCGATCTCGAGCGCTCATTGGCTCGCACCGCCGCAGGGTTCAAGAGCTGGCGCAAACAACCGGTCAGCGTGCGCGCCGAGCAGCTGCGCAAGATGGCCCAGGCCCTGCGCAACAATGCCGAAGCGATGGCGCAGATGATCACCGCTGAAATGGGCAAGCCGATCGCTCAGTCCCGGGGCGAAGTCGAAAAGTGTGCGGTCACTTGCGAGTGGTACGCCGAGAACGGCCCAGCCATGCTGACTCCGGAAAAAACCCCGGTGGAAAACGACAAGGCGTACATCGACTATTTGCCGCTGGGGCCGATTCTGACCGTCATGCCGTGGAACTTCCCGATCTGGCAAGTGATGCGCGGCGCGATTCCGATGATCCTGGCTGGCAACACCTACGTCCTCAAACACGCCCCGAACGTCATGGGCTGCGCCTATCTGCTGCGCGATGCCTGGGCCCAGGCCGGTCTGCCGGAGGGTGTCTTTGAAGTGATCAACGTCACCAACGAAGGCGTTTCCACCGCCATTGCCGACCCGCGCATTGCCGCGGTCGCCGTCACCGGCAGTGTGCGTGCCGGGTCGGCGATTGCCGCGCAGGCGGGGGCAGCGCTGAAGAAATGCGTGCTGGAGCTGGGTGGCTCGGATCCGTTCATCGTACTGGCCGATGCTGATCTGGACGAAGCGGTCAAGGCCGCGACCGCCGGGCGCTATCAGAACAGCGGTCAGATCTGTGTGGCCGCCAAGCGCATCATTGTCGAGGAGAGTGTGTTGCCTGCATTCACCGAGAAGTTCGTGGCGGCGGTCAAGGCGCTGAAGATCGGCGATCCGCTGATCGAGGAAAACTACATCGGCCCGATGGCGCGATATGACCTGCGTGATGAGCTGCACGCCCAGGTGCAAAAGACCGTATCCGAAGGCGCCACGCTGTTGTTGGGCGGCGACAAACTGGCGGGCGAGGGCAATTTTTATGTCCCGACCATCCTCTCCAACGTCCGTTCTGACATGACCTCGTTCAAGGAAGAGCTGTTCGGCCCGGTGGCCTCGCTCATCGTCGCGCAAAACGCCGACCATGCGGTGGAACTGGCCAACGACAGCGAGTTCGGCCTGGCGGGCAGCGTCTGGACTGCCGACGTGCAAAAAGCCCGCGACATCGCCGCGCGCCTGGAAACCGGCGGCGTGTTCATTAACGGCTACACCGCATCCGACGCCCGCGTGCCCATCGGTGGTGTGAAGAAAAGCGGCTTCGGCCGTGAGCTTTCGCACTTCGGCATCCGCGAGTTCTGCAATGCACAGACCGTGTGGCTGGATCGCCGTTAAGCCGTTTTGATCCGCTCAAACGTGCTCCGGGTGGAACTCGGCTCGGGGCATTGCGACGCCAATGCACTGCGTGCTGCCCGGGGCACCAGCCTGACGCGTGATTACTCCGTGATGCACGTTTGCGCGCTGCAGACAGGCAAGCCTTGGGTGGGCCTGAGGCTATCTGGCACAGTTGGTCTTGCAGCCAGACAGAGGGATGAGCGGTTGCTTTGAAATTTTTACCGGGGTCGCTTGACTTCTCTTTTTTAATCAGTAAGATAGCTCGCATTCCGCGATAGCTCAGTTGGTAGAGCAAGTGACTGTTAATCACTGGGTCCCTGGTTCGAGTCCAGGTCGTGGAGCCAAACGAAGTACCGAAAAGGCCAGCGCATAGCTGGCCTTTTTTTGTGCTCGTCTTTTGTCTGGTGTCGCCACACCAGAGCGACTGATCAGTGATGTCCTTTGACCGGAGTTCATGCGCCTTCCAAGGTCCGAGGCAGGGAGCGGCCATCATCTGCACGAAGGATTGGCAGCAGCAACTGTCCCATCGCCGTAACCCATGGGCTTGCCACATGAAGGTCTGCGGCGTATCCGTAACCAACACTGCGGACACTCTTTGGCAGCATCAGGCGACGTTGAGTAATCTTCGGGTCGTAAGCATTGCAGTCTCGAAAGGCTGCATGCTGCGGGTGATCTTGACCATCACACTTGCCCCGACCCACAACTGATACAGGCTCTGAGCCACGGTCTGTGGATTTTCGCTGATGGCAAACGAGCCTTCTGCGACGCCAGCTTCGACAGCATGCTCGATTCGGCTGATGATCCCCGAAGTGCCGCGCTTGAGCACCGCACGCATGGCTTCAGACAGATCGGCTACTTCCACCCCGAGTTTCACGGCCAGGCATTTGCCTTGGCAGTCCTCGAAAGATTGTGATTCCTGCCATATGCGCCAGTAGTCCATCAGGCGCTCAGCCATGCTCATGTCTGATTGGCTGAGCGTTCGATCCAGTTCCGCCAGGTAGTCTTCGAAGTAGCTTTCCAACAGGGCTTCGCCAAAAGCGTCCTTGGAGCCGAAGTAGTGATAGAACGACCCCTTCGGTACGCCTACGGTCGCCAGTATTTCGTTCAAGCCGACCGCAGAATAGCCCTTGGCGGCCATGATGCGTTGGCCAGCACTGAGGATGTCCGCACGCACATCGGACGTCTTGAATTTCGCGGATGCTGTCATGTTGGTTATTTCACAGTGATAAACGGTGGATTGTGCAGATTGTTGCAGTTGGCAGACAACGTAACGGGAAAGACCTGCGGCACGCTTGCTGATTCAGGGCCGCAGGACAAAGCCTCGGATCACCCATGCATAGCTCACCTGCGCACGGTTGGGGTTGATTCACTCACTTGCATTGGCGTCGGATGACACTCTAGTGCTAACTAGACCGGTCGTCTATAGCCCGAAGTCGCGGGTGACTGTCGCTGCGAGTGCGTCGGGATCCTGCTGGCCCTGAAGCTCAGCGGCCTTGCGGCGCAGGCTCTGATGCGGCCTCTTTTCGGTACGGCTGAAGAAAGGGTGTCAACGCCAGCATAATGAAACTCGCAGCGACCAGGAGCCAAAGTGAAAGCTGGAAATTGCCGGTGACGTCTCGCAGGTATCCCATGACCAGCGGCCCCGCCGCAGCAACGATGTAGCTGAACAGCAGCACCATGGCGTTCCACGCATTCGCCTCCTCTGACGTCCTGGTGTTGTCCAGTGGCAAGGTCATACCCAATGTGAACGCCCCGCCGGTGCCGAAGGCAATCACCGAAACCATCACAAACGGCATGGCCTGTGGCGCCAGTGCCGTGGCGAGAATTCCCGTGAACGCGATTGCGGAACTGACGGCCAGGGCCAGGCGTCGGTCTTCATTTCTACTGAGAAACCCAAACAGAGGGTTGGCAATCATGAAGGCCAGGGTAAAGCTGGCCAGAATGAGCCCTGCGGCGGTGTTCGTCTGTCCGAGGTCTACATAGATCGGCGCAATCCATGAGATGTAGGCATAAAAGATGAAGTTGTTGCAGGCGAAGAACACGGCAATCAACCAGGCAGTCCGATTACGTAACGGCATTGGATGGGCGGCTCTGGGTACTTTGGTCTGTTCGCCAACCCGCCCCCGACGTTCTACATACAACCAGGCGACGAGCGCGACGATCACTGGCAGCGCCCAGAAGGCTGCACTGATACGCCAACTGGCGGCGACCGAGGCCAAGGGGCCCGTGAGGGCAGCAGCCAGCGTGCTGCCTAGTGCCAGGGCGGTCGCGTAAACCCCTACCAGTAGCGCCGCCTGCCTTGGGTAGCTGGCTTTGATAAAGCCGGTTATCAGGGCGCCGGCTACTGCAATACCGGCCCCCACGCCTGCGGTGCTTAGGAACAGCAGGGCGATCGAGCCAACGAAAGGGCGCAGGACGGTGGAAGCACACAACACCGCCAGCGCAGCCAGAATGACGCGGTCGCGGCCCAAGCGACGGGCGAGCCAGGGCGCCGGAATCGCCAGCAAACCCATCAGCAGCGTGGGAATCGCCGTCAGCAACGAGGCCTGTGTGTGCGACAAACCGAAGGTCTGAAGCATGTCAGGCAGCAACGGGCCAACGGACACGATGGCCGGGCGCAAGGTGAGCGCAACCAGGACGATGCAGAGAACGGCAAGGGTTGCCGGGATGGTCTCAGGCTTTGCGGTTACCCCGGTCGGGTGGACCGGAGTCCACTGGACAGGCGATGTCGGGTCGGGCATCGGGATGCGATAAAAGGGGGCCGACCGGGCGCTGCAGATACTGTGCATGCTCATGACAACGCCTCTTCATTGGCAGTGAGTTCGGCCCTGGAATACACCGGGTAGTCTGTGAAGCCTTGCTCGCCGCCGCCATACAGCGTGGCCGGATCGACCTTGTTCAGGGGCCAGCCGTTGGCAATCCGCTGGGGCAGATCAGGGTTGGCGATGAATGGCCGTCCAAACGCGATGAAATCGGCGTAACCGGCCTCGACCATGCGCGCCGCGCGGGCCGCGTCATAGAGCCCTGCGTAAATGATGCGGCCGCTGAATGTGCGCCTCGCTTCACGGCGAAAAGTCTCGGGCAGGTCCGGGGCGTTGGCCCAATCGGCTTCGGCAATAGACAGGTAAGCAATACCGGCCTGCTCGAGTACCTTGATGGCTTCTATGTAGGTTTGATGTGGATCTTGCTCGACGAAACCGATGTAGACGCGGTCTTCGTTGGTGCTGGTAAACAGCGGTGTGAATCTCACCCCAACCCGGTCCGGCCCTGTCACTGCGCTGACCGCCTCAACCACTTCACGCAGTAAGCGCAGACGGTTATGCAGCGAGCCGCCATACTCATCCGTGCGCTGGTTCGCATGTGTGGAGATGAACTGATTGACCAGGTAGCCGTTGGCCGAATGAATCTCGACGCCATCGAAACCGGCGTTCAGCGCATTGCGTGCGGCCTGGGCATAAAGCTCAACCAACTCCTTTATTTCTGTGACGGTCAGTTCGCGGGGCATCGATGGTTCGACCAGCCTGCCAGCGCCCGGCGAGGTTTCAATGAAGGATTTGGCATTCAGTGCCTGGATCGCTGAAGGAGCGAGAGGCGCTGCATGCCCTGGCTGCAACTGGGTATGGGAAACCCGGCCAACGTGCCAGAGCTGCGCGAAAATCACGCCGCCTTCGGCATGTACCGCGTCCGTCACTTTGCTCCATCCCTCAATCTGCGCCTGGCTGTAGATACCCGGCGTCCAGGCGTACCCTTTGCCGCGCGGCTCGATCTGGGTGCCTTCGGTAACGATGAAGCCTGCGCCAGCACGTTGCCGATAATAAGTGGCCATTTGGGGCGTGGGGATATCGTCGGGCTGGCCGCTGCGTTGGCGAGTGAGCGCAGGCATGACAATCCGGTTTTTCAGGACACGGGAACCCAGTGTTACTGCTTCAAAGAGTGAGCTGTGCTGCATGATTCGATTCCTTCAGAGCGTGCTTTGATCGCAGCGGCCGGGGCAGACCGCTGCGATCCACACTGTTCAACGGGTAGTGAAGGAGGTGCCAAGCGCCTCCGACAATGGGAGGTTCAGCCAGCTGAATGGCTCAGCTTTTCGAGCAGAACTTTCGCGGCTTCGGTTGACGAGCCTGGGTTCTGACCCGTGATCAGCAGGCCATCGCTGACCACATATGAGCCCCAATCCTCGCCCTTGGAATACAGCCCGCCTTTAGCTTTAAGTTCGTCTTCCACCAGGAATGGCACCACATTGGTCAGGCCGACAGCCTCTTCCTCGGTGTTGGTGAAGCCAGTGACGTGTTTGCCTTGCACAAGCGGTGTGCCGTCAGCGTTCTTTACATGGCGCAGCACGCCAGGCGCATGGCAGACGAGGGCTGCAGGCTTGCCGGCAGCCAGAAATGCCTGGATCAGCTGGATCGAGTTCATGTCTTCGGCCAGGTCCCATAGCGGACCATGACCGCCTGGGTAGAAGACTGCGTCGTAATCCGCTTGGGACACGCTGTCCAGGCGCACCGTGGCTGCCAATTGGGCGTTCGCCTGCGCATCAGCCTCGAAGCGGCGAGTCAGATCGGTCTGGAACGAGACTTCGTTGCTTTTCGGATCGAGGGGCGGCTGACCGCCTTTGGGCGAAGCCAGCGTGATTTGCGCTCCGGCTGCAAGGAATTCGTAGTAGGGCGCTGCCAGTTCTTCCAGCCAAAAGCCGGTCTTGCGGCCGGTGTTGCCAAGTGTGTCGTGAGAGGTCAATACCATGAGGATTTTCATTTTGATTCCTTGTTGAAGAGAGGTGACGGTGAAGGGCAGATCACGTGACGGCACATTTAAGTAGACCGGTCGTCTAGTGAGTCGGCAAATTTTTTAGCGTGCTGCCTTGATAATCAAATCAGCAACGGCCTTGGGGTAGGCAAGCATCGCAACGTGACTCGACGGCACTTCAACGGACGTCGCATGCATGCGTTTGGCCTGGTCCCTTTGCTGCTGCGGGGAAATGATGGTGTCGTTGCTGGCGACCACAACGTAAGACGGCGTGTCGTGCCACGCTGCACGAGTGACGGGTTGGCTCAGTGCAACACTGTTCAATGCGCCCTGAGTGGCGGCAACTATTGCCTGTTCGGAGCGGGGAAGGTCTGCAGCAAAGTATTGGGCGACGCCCTCGTCGCTGACCTTGATATAGCCAGCTGCGTCCTTGACCAGCGAAGACCGGCCGGGCATCTGTGGGTAGCCTTTGGCGGTATCGAGCACCGACTGGCCATCGTCTGGCGCATAGGCGGCGACGTAGACGAGCGAGTGGACCTTATCGTTGACGCCGGCCTCGGTGATGACTGCGCCGCCCCATGAATGCCCCACCAATACCACCTGTCCGTTTGCGTCGGCGATAGCCCGGTCAGTAAACGCCACATCCCCTTCAAGCGAGTCGAGCGGGTTCTGCACGGCGACGACCTTCAACCCAGCCTTCTCCAAAAGAGGAATCACCTTGTTCCAGGACGAGCCGTCGGCAAAAGCGCCGTGGACCAGAACAACCGTTTTGGCAGGCGTGCTCGCTGCAGTTTCCTGAGCAGCAGACAGACCGACGTGGATCGACAGCGCTAACGATGATGCAAAGGCCAACAGCTTGAGGCGGGTCTTCATGGCGGATTCCTTTGTTGGGTGAGAGTGAGGCAAAAGTATCAGCAAGTAGACCAGTCGTCTAGTAAGTTCGGCTATTTTTTCTGAGGCCAGATCTAATGGACGGTGGCGCTGATGCTTCAGAGCGATTGAACAGGCAGAACACCGGATGCGCGACGCCGATCTGCGGGTAGCGGGGGGACCGAGGTCAGGATCTGTTTGAACGCGCAGCCGAGCCGATCAGTTCGAGCCTCGCCGATCAGTCACGCCGACCGTGCAATACGCGTTGGACGGGTTATTCGAGGCGAACGGCATCAGCAGATAAACCTGTTCTAGTTGTGAGTGATTGAAAGGCAGGCGGGGTTCGGGTGAGGGCTTTGTGACGGTTTAGCCTGCTGACGATGCCGCGCTGGCGTTCAGTAAATGCTCCCGCCAGATAAAGAACTGGCCCAGAGGTAGATTGTTTCGACCCAAAGCGGCTTTCCTCCACTCGCTGCCGGCTCAGCAGTCGGCTTGAGCAGTGAACCTTATTCAGCGATGTTTATGAGCAAACAAAAGCATCAGTGCCACCCCTTAAGCGATGACGCAAGCACACCCGAACACCCGCAGCTGACGTGTCCTGCCCGATGATGACGCTCAGGCCGCGGGACGAAAATCAGGATAAGAGCAAGAAATATCCAGGCGGTGAGGTAAAGCGCAAACGGCCATCGCCATCCTGCGCTGGCCAACAGCCCCCCAATGAACAGAAAAATCACGCCGCCCAGCTCGATGGCCATGCCTTGGCTGGCGATCATAGTCATGCAAGCTTTGCTCTCGTAAAACTCAGAGATCAGCCCCGTACCTGCCGCCATGACGAGGGCTGTCGATCCGCCGAGCAGGAGGCGATCGCTAAACACCGCGATCGGGCCATGAAGCATCAAACCCACGGCACCCAGTAATTCATAGCTGAACAACCCGAGGCATAGCGCCTTGTATAGGCTCAGGCGCTCGATGAGCTTTGCGGCAATGGCTCCAAACACGGTCACTCCCAATGATGGGACTGTGACCAGCCAACTGGGCACTACGCAATCTCGCTGGCCGTGCCTGCGCTTCGCTTCCATGACGACTTGAAAAAGCTGAAAGCGGCACTGCTTCAATGCAAAGCGGAACTTGAGTCGGTGATTGGAAATTACTGGGGACTCATGGGTTCACGGCTTTCAGTAAATCAATGACCGGTACTGGCCGATAGCCGGCAGCCACACGCATCTGTTGCAAGCTCAGATCGAAGTGTTCTGAAAGCAGCTTGCTGTGGTTGCCCGAGCAAAGTGTTGTTCAGCTGTTGTGTGTGTGGCATCAAACAACAGCTGCGCTAAACATGGAGGCACCAACACGGCATGCTTTATAGGGGTGTTGGGACATATCGAAGGTTAAGACAGCCTGCTTCTTATAGCCCTCAAAACAGAGAGACGACGTGAACATCTCTCAATCATTCACAGCCGCGCAGCTCATGCGCTCGGCGCTTGCACAAGGCAGGCACGCTTTGCCGGAAGGACATTCCGGTTATTGGCGATATAAAAAAACCGTCGACTGGCTTCAGCGACGCGCACGGCCCACTTTGGCCTAAAGCCGCGTCGGCAAGGTTCTTGCAAAACGGTATAGGTTCCTGAGCTCCAGCGGCGCGGTGTTGAGGGCCGATGGCTGCGGGGTGTTTACGGGACCGGTCGAGTCCGATTTTACCGAACACCACAAACCCCGTTTCGTCCGTAAGTTGTGCGCAGCTAGGGGCATCGACAAATCGGAAGTTTGTCGCGTTGGGATTCTGTGTAGGACGTTCCATTGTTAGTGCCGTGGGTTTTTCCATTGCTCTAAACGGCAACCAGCACGCCACGGACAAAGCGCATGTCAGCCTGTTCAGCCATCGTTAGTTGATGTCATTGGCAAGGTGCCTGGCCTCGATGCAAAGCTCAGGCAGTGAGCTGGCATCCAGTAAGGGGCGTGGGCCCATACTTAAAGGTGTTTGCATTCTGTTTGCGATAAGTAGGAGTTCTGATGCAGCGTGTCATGATCGTAGGCCAACCTGGTTCGGGGAAAAGTACGCTGGCCCGGGAGATGGGTGATCGCACAGGTCTGCCGGTTATCCACATCGACACTATCCATTGGCAGCCCGGCTGGATCGAGCGAAGCATCGACGAGAAGACGCGGCTGTGTCTCGAGGTGGAGGCTGGCGATCAGTGGATATTCGAAGGCGGTCATTCCGCCACCTGGGACCACCGTATCGCCCGGGCTGATTTGTTGATCTGGATTGATCGCTCCTCGGCGCTGCGCTTCTGGCGGGTGCTTGTGCGAACGTTGATTCACCGAGGCAGCCCTCGACCCGATCTTCCAGAGGACTGTCCAGAGCAGTTGCGCAACCTCCCGGAGTTTTTCAGCTTCATGTGGACGACTCGTAAAACGGCGCGTGCCAAGCTCAAGCAGCTGGTGGCAGCCGCACCCTCGACATGCCGCGTCGTCTGCCTGCGATCCAACCGTCAGGCCAGGCTTTTTCTCTCGACGGTCGGGCCAGAGTCCTGCGTACAGCAGCCTCAAGCCGTTTCGGCTTCGACAACACCGCTGCGCTATTGAAGGACCGCATTTTTCAATGACACAAACCCCCTCCATTACGATCTTGTCGTTCAAGCCTGTCGATCTGGACGCCCACCTCGACGTTTGTCAGCGGTTCAGAATCGATGCGCATACCTGCGCTTTCGGCTCGGCGGAGCGTTTTCACAGTCTCCACGGCGGGGCAAAGGGTTATGCCGAGTGGTTACGGCGCAAGGCGATAAAACTGCCGGGGTGTCTGGTGCATGTCTGGTGCGATGAAGAGATCATCGGCCAGATCGAAATGGGCGTGCTGGCCAGCGACCCATCGATGGGCTACGTAAATCTGTTCTATCTGATTCCCGAACGGCGAGGGCAGGGGCTGGGCACGTTGCTTGAAGCCTATGCCTGGTGCTTCCTGAGCGGGCTGGGTTGTCAATCCCTGCGTCTTTCTGCGAGCCCGAACAATCAGCCCGCCTGGACCTTTTACAAGCATGGCGGTTGGCGGGATCTGGGGCCGCGCGAGGATGTGCCGGATGTCCACCTGCTGCACAAGAACGGCGACGATGATGCCGCCGGTTCGCCGCTGCTGATCAACCCGGACGACTACCTGGAAACCGCATTCGGCAGGGAGTTTACGCCTGAACGCAATCGCCATGCGTGGGAGTCGGCGTATGCCCGTTTGAGTGACGAGTTGTCGAGAGCCAGGCGTGGTGCGCACGTTTACCTGGTGATGGGCGTGCAGGGTGCAGGCAAATCTCGCTGGATATCGGAGAACCTGGGCCGATTGGGTCACCGTGCGATCGTGTTCGATGCGGCATTGCCTGCGCAACGGCATCGGGAAAAGCTGCTCGCCATTGCCCGCGAGCATCAGGTCCCGGTCATCGCTATTTTTGTGAAGGCTTCTCTCGATCTTGCCCGATCACGCAATGCGCGCCGCCGCCCTGACAAACGCGTACCCGAAGACGCGCTGAACAGTGTGTACCAGCTGCTTGAACCACCCACGCAAGATGACGGATTTATCTGGGTGCAGACCATCGAACAACAAGCGAACTTGCCCAAGACGCTACACACCGCGCGGCTTAGGCTGGTGATACCCGATGTCGGACTCGCTGAAAAGCTGGCAACTGCGCTGAACGCCAGTTACGAACTGCATCGTGATTTTCTGATGTGGAGCAAGCTTCACTGGACGCTGGAAGACACCGAGGAAAGTCTCAAACGCGCGGCTGAGGACTTCTACACCGCTGATGCGGAGAAACGGTATTACCTGCTGCTGCGCCACGATGATCAGCCACTGGTGGGGTGTATCGGGGTAAGACCAAGCGCAGACCAGGATCACGGTTTCGAGATCGGTTACTGGGTAGGCCAGGACCACACCAACCGCGGATTGATGAAAGAGGCGTTGACCGCACTGGTGTCGAAGCTTTCTGGGCACACGCTGCGATTGACGGCATCGTCGGCCAACATCCCTGGTCAGAAACTGGCCGAAGCGGCTGGATTCGAGCGTGTCGGCATCCTCCCTGGCGCGCGGGTTTCAGGACGGCATGGGGTGTGCGATACCTTGATTTATCAGCGGGCGGCGAGGTGAATGATCCGTTCCAGATGCGAGTGGTGGGTGAACACGAACCAAGGTACAACTTTCGTTTATTCTCTGAGGCGATTCATGCATTTATACGTCGTGCGCCATGGCGAAACCTGGGCTAATGCTGAACATCGATACCTTGCATCACTTGATCCAGAGCTTACGGCGCTGGGCCGGCAACAGGCTCAGACGCTTTGCGAGCAATTGCCTGAAAATATCGATGTACTTGTCGTTTCTCCACGCCTCAGGGCCGTACAAACCGCAAGCATTCTGAATGAAAGACTCTCAGATGCTCTCTGCCCTTGGACTGATAGCGGCGGTAAATAATAATCCCTGTGCTAACCAGTCCTCCCTCATTTGCGGTACCGCGTCGATCAGGCGACGGGTGTAGGCATCAAGCGGGGCAGCGAGTGCTTCATCAACGCAACCTTGACGGACGATACGCCCGTCGCAGAGCACCGCCACATCATGGGCAATCTCTTTCACGACATGAAGATCGTGAGTAATGAACAAATACGACACGCCCGTATCCTGTTGTAGCTGACGCAGTAAAGCCAATACCCCCCGCGCAACCAGAGGATCCAGCGCCGAGGTGGGCTCATCACAAACGATCAGCTGCGGCCCCGCTGCGAGAGCTCGCGCTATGCATACCCGCTGTTTCTGGCCCCCGGAAAGCGTCTGCGGATAACGCTGCGCGATGGTCGCGTCCAGCCCTACCTGACGCAGCAACTCAATGACACGTCCTTGACGCTGATCCCGGTCCAGCCTGGTGAATTTTTGCAGCGCGCGTTCCAGTTGTCTGCCAATCACCAGTTTGGGGTTGAGTGCGTTATCGGGTATCTGGTGAATCATTTGTATCCGCTGCAGGTGCCGAGCGGTGCGCTGGCGAAGGGTCGACGGCAACACTTGGCCGTTAAGCGTCAGCGTGCCTGCATCGGCCGCCAACAGCCCGCAAATCACTTTGCCCAACGTCGACTTGCCAGAGCCCGATTCGCCGATGATCGCCAACGTACGCCCCTGGGCAATACGTAGAGAGATGTCGTGCAAAACCGGTTGATGATGATACTTGGCACTGAGCGATTGGATCGCCAACAGCTGCGTGCTCTCGGATCTCACTGTCCCGGGGCGATCGCCTGCACGCTCGGCGTTGAGCAAGTCGCGGGTGTACTCGTTAACCGGGGCGTGCAGAATCTGCCGCGTCGTGCCGTACTCCACCCGCCGTCCATGGCGCAGTACCATGATGTGGTCAGCCAACTGAGCGACCACCGCCAGATCGTGACTGATGTAGATCGCTGCAACTCCGGCCTGGCGGATTAAACCGGCGATGGCCTGAAGAATCCCTAGCTGCGTGATGACGTCCAGCGCGGTCGTCGGCTCATCGAACACAATCAGATCAGGCGCGCTGCAAAGTGCCATGGCGATCATCGCGCGCTGCAATTGACCGCCCGACACCTGGTGCGGATAGCGCAGAAAAAACTGGTCCGGTTGCGGTAGGGAGAACCGGCGGAACAACTCCAGCGCTCGCTCCCTGGCCACCTGAGCATCCATCAGTCCATGCGCTTGGGCGGCTTCGACTACCTGTTCGCCGATGGTCAGCGCCGGGTTGAAGGCTGCGGCGGCAGACTGTGCTACGTAGGCAATACGCTTGCCCCGGATCTGGCGCATTTGAGGTTCAGACAAACGCAGCAGATCCTGGCTAGCGAACAGAATGCGTCCGCCGGTGAGTGTCATGCCTTCGCGTAGATGACCCAATATTGCCTGCCCGATGGTGGACTTTCCTGCTCCAGACTCGCCAATCAAACCGAGCACTTCACCTGGGTTGAGCGTGAAGGAAATATCATCGACCAGTGTCCGTTGTGGTTTGCCCTTGGCGACGATCTGTAGCCGCTCGACACTCAGCAGTGGACCGGCAACAGATTGTGGAAAATCAAGCATGATTGCGGGCTCCCCACGCACGCGTGTTAGCGCCGAGCAGCCAGTCGGCCAGCGTATTGATGCACAGCGCCAGCGTTGCGATAGCGGCTCCCGGTATGAGCGCAGCCCAGACCCCGAACAAGATGCCGTCCTTGTTATCCCGAGCCAGCCCACCCCAGTCGGCGGTAGGCGGTTGGATGCCCAGCCCCAGGAAAGACAACGCAGAAAGAAACAGCAGAATGAAGACAAACCGCAAGGCAAATTCAGCAATCAATATCGGTAATGCATTAGGCAAAATCTCCCGCAGCAGCATCCAGCCCAGACCTTCGCCACGCATGCGCGCCACATCGATGAATTCCATGGCGGCGATATCGGCCGCCAGTGCGCGCGCGACCCGCAGAATACGGGTGGCTTCCAGCAGGCCTAGCACAAGAATAATCACGCCGAGCGTCCTGGGTAGCGTCGCCAGAATGACCAGCGCCAGTATCAGCGTCGGTATCGCCATCAGGACATCGTTGACACGCGAGATCAGTTGATCGATCCAGCCGCCGCATATGCCTGCGATAAAGCCCAGCGTGGTGCCAGCCACGAATGCGATCAGCGCCGCGACAGTGGTCACCGACAGCGAGGTGCGGGTGCCCCAGATCAAACGGGAAAGAAGGTCTCGGCCTAGATTGTCGGTCCCCAACGGTGCGAGGCTCGACGGTACATCCCAAGCCCTCCCCACCACTTGGTCAGGGGCATGAGGAGAAAGCCACGGCGCGAAAAGCGCGACGGCCATGAACAGAATCAAACCGACAACGCCTGGCAGGTGAGAAAGCTTGGACGGGGGCATGGACTATTTTCCGTGGTGTATGCGCGGATTCGTCAAAAGGGCGACTACATCGGCGAAAAGATTCAGCAGGATGTAAACGGCTGACAGCACCAGCGCGCAGCCCTGCACAACAGGGACATCACGCTTGCTGATGCTGTCGACCATGTATTGGCCCAGGCCGGGATACACAAAAACGTTCTCCACGATCACTACGCCCACCATCAGATATGCCATGTTGAGCACGATGACGTTGATGATCGGACCCCAGGCATTGGGCAATACGTGGCGCCACAGAACGCGCATGGGCGACAGGCCCTTCAGGATGGCAGTATCGACATAACTGCTGCGCTGGGCACTTAACAGCGCTGCCCGTGTCATGTTGCTCATGTGGCCCAGCACCGCCAGCACCAGCGTTACTCCAGGCAGGAAAATCGCCATCAGCCGGGCTGACAGCGGCATATCCACCTGCACACTGCTGTTGCTGGGAAGCCAGGCAAGGGTTATCGAGAAAATGAAAATCAGCAGATAGGCCGAGAAAAACTCCGGTAGGGCCACCGCCGCGCGGGTCAACAGATTTAGCAGGCTATCGACCCAGCCGCCGTGAAAACGCACCGAGACGAAACCAATTGCCAGCGCAAGAGGCACCGCCACCAACGCGGTACTCCCGGCGAGGAACAGGGTGTTTTTCAGTCGGTCCCACAGGGCGACAGATATGTTTTCCCGGGAGGTGAGACTAATGCCGAAATCTCCCCGCAACACACCGCCGAGCCAATTCAGATAACGCCATCCTGCGGGCTGATCCAGGCCCAGTTGCAATTTGAGCGCCTGGACCGCAGCAGGCGTGGTCGACTGGCCAAGAATTGCGGTGGCGGTGTCGCCGGGTAGCAGGTTCAGCCCCGCGAAGATCAACAGCGAAATCGCCAGAAGCATCAGCAGCCCGATGATCAGCCGACGGGTAATCATGCTGGCCAGAAGGTTTCGCCCGGTTGCCCGAGCGAAAACCGGCAGTGTCAAAGCCATGAAAATTATCCTTCCAGCCAGACTTTCTCGGCGGCGCGATTTCCGCTGAGGGGCACGCCCGGCACCGAGGTGAAGCCCCGTACATTTTTGCGGGTCGCTGAAAGAGCGTCGGCATACAGCGGAATGATTTCGCTGCCTTGATCGACCAGCATCACCTGGATGTCGTGGTAAATCTGGCGGCGTTTGTTTTCCACGGTTTCCCCTCGCGCAGCTTTCACCAACTGGTCGAAGGCTGGGACCCGCCAGGCAGATTCGTTCCACGGGGCGTTACTGGTAAACACCAGAGACAGCAGCGCATCTGCGGTAGGGCGGGCACCCCAGTTAGAGGTGCAAAACGGTTTTTTCAACCAGGTGTCGGTCCAGAAAGCATCGTCCGGCACCCGCTCGACGTTAAGCACGATGCCCGCTTTTTGGGCCGATTGCTGATACAGCTGTGCAGCGTCCACCGCGCCTGGGAAACCGGCGTCTGCGGCAGAGAGCACCAGCGGGCTGTCGAAGCCCGCTTTTTGCCAGTGAAACCGTGCTCGGTCAGGGTCGTAAGGCCGCTGCGGGATATCCCGTGAGAAATACTTGTTGGATGGAAAGATCGGATTGTCGTTGCCTAACGAGGCATAGCCGCCCAGCACCGTGTCGATCATCTGCTGACGATCAACGGCGTATTTCAACGCCAGACGCCCGTCCAGGGACGTGAATGGCGCAAGGTTGGCCAGCCCGGGCAACGTGAATATCTGACTATCCTTGTCCCGCACCAATTGAATCGAAGAAATTTTGTCAATTCGCCCGACGATGCGGGGATTGACTCGGTTGATGATCTGCACCGAACCGCTGATCAGCGCCGCTACCCTGGCGGTCGAGTCATTCATGGCCAGGGTTTCAACCGAATCCACATGGCCCCGCCCAGGGTTCCAGTGGTTGGGATTGCGCTTGACCAGCATGCGCACGCCGGGCTGGAAGCTTTCGAGGATAAAAGCACCGGTGCCGATGCCCTTTTCAAACGCTTCGTTCTCGGCGGTGACCACGAAATGAACCGCCGACAGCAGAGAAATAAACTCCACGTTCGGCTCATCCAGGATGATGGTGACCTCATGCTCCCCGGTGGCCGCCAGGCCCGTGACAGGCTCCAGGTATCCCTTGACCGGTGAGGACGTTTTCTCGCCACGGTGATGATTCAGCGACCAGATCACATCTTTCGCGCTCAAGGAGCGGCCGTCATGGAACTGCACGCCTTTACGGATGTTCAGCACCCATTTACGGCCGCCATCGCTACTTGACCACGACTCGACCAGGGAAGGTACGATTTCTCCCTTGTCGTCTATTTCAACCAGAGCGTTGAACAGTTGGCTCCCGGTGAAATACATCCAGCTCTCGAACCAGAATGCAGGGTCGAGCCGATCGGTGGTGGACGCGTTGTCCAGCCCGATAACCAGATGCCCGCCTTTTTTAGGGTGCGAAGGCTCCTCAGCGAAGGCCCTGGACAATGACCACGAAGAGGTCATGGCGGCGGTGATGGCGATGCCCCCAGTACCTTTGATAAACGAGCGACGATCAATCATGCCGGGCTATCCAGTGGATCGGTTGAGGAGTCACCGAGAGGAAAGGCAGCCGCCAGAGCGGCAATGTGTTCAGGTCCGATGCCGCAGCAACCGCCTACGATTCCAGCGCCTTGATCCACCCATTCTTTTGCCCAACGCAAGTAATTGGGTGGCTGCGTGTCGCGGCGCAGTTCGCTGATGCCCACGTTGGCGCCACGCTTGTTATCTGACGGCTCGAAGGCATTGGCATAAACCCCCAGCGGCAGGGCGCTATGGCTCTGTGCTTCAAGCAGGGCCGCACTCATGACCTCTGGTGGGCTGCAATTGAACAGCACAGCTGCCGCGCTTAGTTCGGTCGCTGCTGCTACGGCGTCTTTGATGCTTTCGCCCGATCGCAACTGGGCATGACCCTGCGCATTAAGGGCATCGTCGAGCGTGAAGGAGAACCATCGCGGTCGCGGGTCATCGTTCAACAATTTAGCTACCAGACGCACTTCAGCGATGGAGCTTTGCGTCTCGGCTAACCAGAGATCGACATCGTCACTCAAAGCGTCTATCAACACCTGTAAAATCCTGGCCGCCTCCACTGGCTCGAACAGATCCGGACGGTATGAACCGAGTGGGGGAGGTAGCGAGCCTGCAACGCGGACGGGATGGGCGCTGGCGTCAGCCGCAGCCCGGGCAATGGAACCGGCGAGGCGTGCCAATGACGGCCCGTTTTCTTGAAAGCGGGCTTCTCCGATGTGAAACGGCACCACTGCATAGCTGTTGGTGGTAATGATTTGGGCACCAGCGTTAACAAACGCGTCATGCGCCTGCCGCACATACTCCGGGGCTTCGATCAGCGCCAGCGCAGACCACTCCGGCTGACGGAACGGCGCACCATTACGCGAAAGCTCCCTGCCCATGCCGCCGTCCAGAATTTGAATCTGTTTCGCCATCTTATTCACCAGAAATCTTGATATTTAATATCTAACTACCGCGCATGCGGCGCGCCGATCCATCGTCTGACGTTGCAGACGTGCGTTTGTTGGTGTTATGTCATTGGTGATTCGAACGTTATTGCTCACGACTGGCAAACGTCACAGTTAATAGCGGTGCCGCATCCAACGCCCTTGCGTACTGCTGTCATTAAAGTAATAACGAGCAGTGCGCGGAAGACGTCAGTCCCTGGAAAGAGTGGCTACATTTTTATTCCGAATGTCAGAAACATACCCAGAACGCGCTTAGATTGAAACGCAGTAAAAAATCGAGTGCAACCTGTTTTATGGAATAACAGACGTTAATTCAGGCATATCGCGTCAGTTTTTAGGATCATCTGGAAGTCTCAACGCAGCGGCTTACCGACCCAAGAGCGGCTTAAGTTCGTTTTTCCTACTGGTTAACGACACTTTCAGACGGGCTCAAGACACCACTGGCAACTTCGACCGAACACTCAAGCGTGCAGTACAACTGTCTCGATTCAAACAGCAACCCAACAGTAAGTGTTTGTCGAAGTTCAGTCGCTTGCCTTGTAACAGTCCCGTCGTGGGTCATAACAACTAGATATGCTGGCACGCTCCATGCTCTACGTTTTGTTTGCCGACACTTTCGCCTTGCGTATTCGTTCATTAAGCTAGATCTGCGTCAGGTGTACTCAGCAGTCCCATCGCTCCTGATAGCTTTGGGCATTGGTCTGCATCTGGACACCGGCGAGCTCTACGCCCCTCTCGGCGAGGCCGAACTTGCAGCGATTCACGCCATGACCTTGTGCAGGAACGTTACCTTTGCTCGCCAGGCGCTAAATGTCCGCTCCAGGCATCAGTCATTCATAACGGAATTAATGTATGTCAGAGCCCCGTATCCGCCACTTGGCCATCTGCATTTTTCATCATCAGGGAAAGATTCTAGTCAACCGGTTCCACGATCCCGTGAAGCAGCAGTCTTTGTTTCGTCCGCTGGGGGGCGGCGTCGAGTTTGGCGAAAGGAGCATTGATGCAATCGTCAGGGAAATTCGTGAGGAGCTGGACCTGCCGATGCGCGACGTGCGGCTGCTCGGCACGCTGGAGAGCATTTTTACCTACCTGGGCAAGCCGGGCCACGAAGTCGTGCAGGTCTACGACGCCCGATTTGAAGATCCTGCGCTTTACGATAAACCCTGGCTGGAAGGGCAGGAGAGTGACGGTGAACGATTCAAGGCCGTGTGGTGCGACAGTTCCAGTTTTAGCCATGAGGGAACACTGGTGCCGGAGGGCCTATCCGCGCTGCTGAAGTCGCTCTCACTGCTCAGCTGATCACGCAGGACGATTGCAACTTTCGACGTCTGTTGGAAAGACGCACCATGATTCGCCCGCTGATGGCATTTCCCGGGCAACAGCCTGATCGAATTCGACGGCCCGGAGATTGCGTATGTCGAAACCTGTTTACAGGCTGATCACGCAGCTTCAGAGCGGCATCACTGGCAGGGCGATACACTGAAGTCATGGGCGCGCTATTTCGATGGATTCGAGTGTCGCAATGGTGTTTGACCCATCGCGGAGCGTCGCCTGATGGTAGACATGATGTACCGATACCCCAATGAAAACTGGTTCGATGACCATCCGGACGCCTCGGTAGTCCGCGTAACGGGACAGACCGGGTACTTCGCAAAGTAGCGGGGTTTTCGGGTTCGCCCGTTGCAGAAGAATCGCTGACAGACGCTCAGCCTTGGATTGGATATGACGGGGTCCGGTCGGACGCCGTCGCCATAAAGACCCAGGCGAGAGATTCCAGCGGCTTGGGGCTTCGCCTGTCTCAGGCCGGTCTTTTTCTTCCTCGTTGTAGCCTGTTGGCCTGTGCGCAGGGACAGAGCGCAGCTGGGCTTGTCCGTGAGGGGCTGCAATCGACACAAAGCAGACCTTGGTGGGGTTCAGCTAGCGGCTCATCGGTACCGATAGCGCAGACGGCTAAGTCAGTCTCCTGACCAATGCATTGTCTGGAGATAGATCCAGGTACACACCATCAAAGCCTTTAGCCAAAGCGCGAGCTTTCACTGCCTCGACCAATCGAGTTGCTATACCCAAGCCTCGTGCGCAGCCGTCAATCCACATTCCGATCAAGTTATAGCGGCTTGCACCACTCACTGCGGCGCCGATCATCCCCACCGGTTTGCCGCCGTCCGCCGTTACTCCGTTACGCCGTCAACTGCTTATCCAAAGCGCACGCGTGGATGTCTGATCCGTCCGCCGTCCGATCAATATCACATCCCCTGCAGGGTCATCCTGGGATTCATCACGCGGGAGGTTGGAGGTCGCCCTTTCCCGGCGCTCGGTCAACGAAAAAATCCAGGCCGTTGCGCAATCCTCAATAGTTAACTATTGTATGGAAACACCAACTATCGCATTGAGATAAACATGTCAGACATTCTGCTTGAGATCCAAGGTGCTGTCGCGGTCATCACACTCAACCGGCCCGCCGTGCTCAACGCCTGGACCACGCCTATGCGTAACGAAATCATCGCGGCATTGAAACAGTACGAAGCGGACCCTGCGATCAAGGCTTTCATCATGACCGGGGCAGGGGACCGGGCGTTTTCGGCTGGCCAGGATCTGTCCGAAGCCCATGACTTCAGCGGTGATCGCGCGGTGGAGTGGGTCGGCGAGTGGGAGCATTACTATGCGACGCTGCGCGGGCTCTCGAAGCCGCTGGTGATTGCGCTTAACGGCACGGCCGCAGGATCGGCATTCCAGGTCGCGCTGCTCGGCGATATCCGGGTCGGGCACCCGGCTGTACGAATGGGCCAGCCTGAGATCAATTCCGGCATACCGAGCACCACCGGTCCGTGGATCATGAACAGCATGCTGGGTATGTCACGCACCATCGAGCTGGTGTTGACCGGGCGCCTGATGGACGCTGAAGAGTGTCACCGCATCGGTCTGGTTCATCATCTGGTGCCGGCTGAACAAGTGTTCGAGAAAGCCATGGAGATCGCTCAGGAACTGGCGGCCAAGCCCCCGGTTGCGATGCGTCTGGACAAGCAGCGTTTCCGTGAAATGAGCGAGGAAGGTTTCAAGAGCTGCATCGAAGCGGGCCGGCGTCTGCAGAAAGAAGCCTACGATTCCGGCGAGCCTGCCCGCATGATGGAAGAGTTTTTCCGCAAGCGCGCCAAGAAGTGACAACTGCTTGACCGGTAGCCGACCGACTGGTTGGCGCCGGGCTTCATCGCACCATGGATGACAGGGGCAATGTACCTCTCTAGCCAGCTGCTTGACCTTTTCCCCCTGCCGACGTCCATCTACACAAACGATCTATTCGTGCCGTAGGAGTCAGTCATGAGCAGTCCAGTTACCCCCAATCGTCGTCAGGTTCTCAAAGCCGGCGCCACCCTCGCGTTGGCGTTGGGTCTACCGAGTGTCGTTCGCGCGCAGGACAAACAGATCGTGGTCTCCGATCCCGGTGGTCCCTACACCATTGCCTACCGCAAGGCGTTTTACGATCCCTTCGAAAACGCCACTGGCATCAAGGTCGTCAGCGTGGCGCGCGAGTCGCAGCCTGTCGCGCAGTTTGCAGCCATGGTCAAAACCCGCAACTACGTGTGGGACGCCACCATCCTGACGATTTCGGCTGACATCCCGTACCTGGAGACCGAAGGTTTCCTCGAACCCATCGGGCTGGACGCCAAGGACTATCCGGACATCATTCCCGAGGCCATCACCCCGAATTTCCTGGGTCTGGATGTGTATTCCACGGTATTGGCCTTTCGCACCGACACGCTGGAGGAAGGCAAGCGGCCGCAGTCCTGGGCCGATTTCTGGAATGTGGAGAAATTCCCTGGCCGCCGCTGTTTGCGTCGCAGCCCCCTGGACACCCTGGAGCAGGCGTTGATGGCCGACGGAGTAGGGCTGGACGAGCTGTATCCGCTGGACGTGGATCGCGCCTTCAAAAGCCTGGACAAGATCAAGCCCCACATTGACCTGTGGTGGACGTCCGGCGCCCAGGCGATGCAAGCCATCCAGAGCGGGGAAGTCGACATGATTTCAACCTGGAACGGTCGCGCCCAGGCCGCGATTGAAAATGGTGCGCCTGTTCAAGTGGTCTGGAATCAGGGCTTGTATTCCATTGAAGGCTGGGCGATCCCCAAAGGCACACCGCGGGCGGAGATGGCCAAACAGTTCGTGCGTTTCTGTGCCGATGCCAAGCGACAGGCTGCTTTCACCGACGCTCTGGCCTATGGCCCCACCAACCGCAAAGCCTTCGATTCAATTGCGCCCGAGCGGGCCGCGTTTCTGCCAACCGCCCCGCAAAACCTGAAGAACATGCGCCTGCCCAGCCCGAGCTGGTGGGCTGAGAATCGCACTCAGGTGACTGAGCGTTTCAATGCCTGGATCTTGTCGTAGGAGTGGCTGCATGACCGTCAAACTAGAAGCGCGCAGTCTGGGCAAAACGTACGGCCAGTTCGTGGCGCTGCAACCCACCGATATCCAGGTCAAGGAAGGTGAATTCCTGACTCTGCTGGGGCCATCCGGCTCTGGTAAAACCACCTTGCTGCAGATGATTTCCGGGCTGGTCTTGCCCACTAGCGGTCAACTGCTGATCGATGGTAAGGACGCCACCCATACCGCGCCAGGCAAACGCGGTATGGGCCTGGTGTTCCAGAGCTATGCGCTGTTTCCGCACATGAGCGTATGGGACAACGTGGCCTATGGACTGCGCATGCGGCGACTGGGCAAGGCCCAGATCAAGACCTCGGTGGACGATGCGCTGGCCATGGTGCGCATGCAGGATTTCGCCCATCGATACCCCAATGAATTGTCGGGCGGGCAGCAGCAACGGATTGCCCTGGCGCGCTGTTTCGCCTATCGGCCTTCGGTGATCCTGCTCGACGAACCCTTGGGCGCACTGGACAAAAACCTGCGCGAACACATGCAGCTTGAAATCCGCCACATGCATAAAGAGCTGGGCGCGACCTTCATTTATGTCACCCACGATCAGGAAGAGGCGCTCACGCTTTCTGATCGCATCTGCCTGATGAATCGCGCACGCATCGAGCAACTGGCCACGCCCCAGGAGCTTTACGATCGCCCGGCGACCCGTTTCGCCGCGGAGTTCATCGGCCACTCCAACGTACTCAAGGTTCGTCGCGAAAACACCGGACAATTTGCCATTGAGGGCCGCCTGGTCGACCTCTGTGGTTGCGTGGGACAAGAGGTTGCGCAGTCGGTTGCCGACGACGCGTTCGTGCTGGTCAGGCCTGAAGCTGCGCGTCTGACCGAGCCCGGCCAGGGCTTGCTGGTGGGCCACGTGGATGAATGCGTGTTCCTGGGCAGCGACACGCGGGCCTTGATCCGGCTGCCGTCCGGAGCACGATTCAGCGTGCGTTGTGCGCGCCAGGTCAATCCGCGGGTGGGCGACCAGGTGGGGATCACCTGGGACGCGCATCGGGCGACGTTGCTGGCTGACGAGGCACGACCATGAACCTGCGGCGCGGCTTGTTACCCGCCATTCCAGCGCTTTTATTCTTGTGTCTGTTTTTCCTGCTACCCGTTGGCGAAATGCTCATGGGCAGTTTTCAGGACGCCAATGGCGGCTTGAGCCTGGGTAATTTCCAGCGTATCGCCTCCACACCGGTGTATGGCCGGGTGTTGGGGATCACGTTCTGGATCTCTGCGTTGACGGCGCTGGTTTCGGTGCTGATGGCGTACCCCATCGCGTACCTGCTGACCCGCCTCTCGCCCTACGGACGCGAACGATGGATGCTCTGGATCATGCTGCCGTTCTGGACCAGCTACCTGGTCAAGACCTACGCCTGGATGCTGTTGTTGTCTCGCAAGGGATTGGTCACCACGCTTGCCGCTTCGGTGATTGACAATCCCTCGGGGCTGGTCCCCGCGCTGTCCGGGGTGTTGATCGGCATGGTGCATTCCATGCTGCCGCTGGCGGTGATCACCCTGCTGCCGATCATGCGCAGCATCGATCAGCGTTTGACACCCGCTGCGCAGACGCTGGGCGCCAGTCGCGCCATGGGTTTCTTCAGCATCTTCCTGCCGTTGTCAGCGCCAGGCATCGCCGCCGCTGCGTTGTTGGTGTTCATCACCAGCCTTGGCTTTTTCATCGTGCCGGCCTTGTTGGGCTCACCCCGGGAAATGATGGTCGCGCAACTGGTTATCTCCTCGGTGCTGGACCTATTCGACATGCGGTTTGCGGGCGCACTTTCAGTGGTATTGCTGGCGTCATCGCTAGTGGTTTTCCTAGTCTACGACCGGGTCGCCGGGCTGTCTTCGCTCGGTGGCGAGGCGCCAGAAGGCAAGCGTTCGGGGCGCGGCCTGCAGCTGCTGATCTGGCTCGGGCATTTCAGCGCGCGGTTCGGCGATGAGCGTGCGCGGGGCGGTGATAGCAAGCTACTGACCGGCTACAGCATCTTGCTGGTTATGCTGCTGGTGCTCCCGGTGCTGGTCGTGGTGCCGCTGGCCTTCACCAGCAGCCCGTTCATTGCCTTCCCACCCAAGATGTACAGCTTCAAATGGTTCGTGGAATTCTTCACTTCACCTGTCTGGCAGGCGGCGCTGTTGCGCTCGTTCGGTGTCGGGATTGCCACGGCGCTGCTCGCGTTGGCCCTGGGTTTCGGTGCAACCATGGCCCTCACAAGGCTGTCGCCGGGCTGGCGCAAGGGGCTGTTCGTGCTGTTCATCGCGCCCCTGATCGTGCCGCGCATCGTGATCGCTCTGGGCTTGCTGTACCTGTTTTCGCGCATGGGCCTGGCGGGCAAGGATCTGGGGCTGGTGCTGGGGCATACGGTGCTGGCGCTGCCGTATGTGGTCGTGACTTTGTCTGCGGCCTTCAAGCAGTACGACTGGCGTCTTGACGATGCCGCGCGGGTGCTGGGTGCCGGCACCTTCACTCGCCTGCGCACTGTGACCTTGCCCTTGATGTCGGCCAGCCTGGTGTCGGCGTTCCTGTTGGCGTTCATCACCTCGTTCGACGACCTCACCGTGGCCATTTTTGTCAGCGGCGGGATCAACACGACGCTTCCCAAGCAGATGTGGGACAGCATCCAGCTGGCGCTGACGCCCACGTTGGCGGCCGCTTCGACGACCTTGCTGGTGTTTATCGTATTTTTCGCCGTGGTCGCCCAATGGGTATCGCGACGCTCCATCTCGAAACGCAAAGGGCTTTGACGATGCATCCATATGCCGATTTTTTCCCCCATCGAATTGCCGGTGATCAGCTGGATACCGCCCCTTTGATTCATGCCGGGCTGCTGGCGGACGATGAAGGTGTGCGCCTGGCATTCGAGGGCCGCTCACTGACCACTGCCTCGTTGCGTCAACGCGTTGCCTCGCTGCAGGCCGTGTTGGCCGACATGGGCCTTGAGCCCGGTCAGCGGGTGGCGGTGATGCTGACCAACAGCGACGAGCAGATTGTGCTGATTTATGCGCTGATTCTGTCGGGGCTGGTGTGGATTCCGATCAACACCAAGCTGCGAGGGCCCGGCCTGGATTATCCCTTCGAACACGCCCGGCCGGATCTGGTCGTGGGGGACGCCGAATTTGAACCGTTGTTGCGCAAAGGCGCCCTCGGGTCGCTGCTGTATCGCTCGATCGACACCTTGCATGAAGCGGCGCAAAGCTGGCCCTCGGCATCACTGACGTTGGTTCCCAGCGCTACCGATGCACCGCTCTGCCTTATCTACACCTCGGGCACTACCGGAGCGCCGAAGGGCGTTTTATTCACTCACCGGATGATGCGTATCGCCAGCGAAGCGGTGTTGAAGGTTGCCGATGTGCAGGACGGTGATCGCCTGTTGTTGTGGGAGCCGCTCTGCCACATTGGCGGGGCGCAGATGTTGCTCCTGCCGTTTCTGGCCGACGTCCGGCTGAGCGTGGTCAAGCGTTTTTCCGCCAGCCGTTTCTGGGCGCAATGCATGGAGGCGCAGGCCACGCAATTGCATTATCTGGGGGGCATGCTCGACATCCTCATGCAACAGGATGCCAGCCAATGGCCCGCCAGGCACAGCCTGCGGACCTTGTGGGGTGCGGGTATCAGCCAGGGGAGCTGGGCAGCCATCGCCGAGCGCTTCAATTGCCCGCTTCGCGAGTGCTACGGAATGACCGAATGCTCGAGTTTCGCCACGCTCAATGCCACCAACAAACCGGGCTCGGTCGGCAAGGCGCTGCCCTGGTTGAGCGTTGAATTGCTGGATGCAGAAGGGCAGCCCGTACCGGTCGGGTCATTGGGCGAGATGGTGTTGTCGAGCCCGATTGAAGGGGTCTTTCTTCCCGGCTATCTGGATAACCCGCAAGCCACCGCCAGCGCACTGCGTGATGGACGTCTGTACACCGGCGACATGGCCCGCTTCGATGCCGATGGCGACCTGTTTTTCGTCGGGCGCCGGACTGACAGCATGCGCGTGCGCGGAGAAAACGTATCGGCCTGGGAGGTGGAGCGCGTGTTCAGCGCGCACCCGTCCATCAGGGCTTGTGCGGCCGTCGGCGTGAACTCAGCGGTCGGCGAGCAGGAAATCCTGCTCTATGTGCAGCAAGAGCAAGGCGCGGCGGCTGACATGGCGAGCCTGGCGGGCTGGGCGGACGAGCGACTGGCGACCTATCAGCAACCCCGTTACTACAAAGCCATCGACCACTTCGAGCTAACCCCCAGCGAGCGGATCAAGAAACACCTGCTGGACCGGAACCTGGAAGGGGCCTGGGATCGGCGTGGCTAGAGCGCCGGCGGCCAAGGCAAGTGATCAGGTTGCGATCACTTGCCCTGCGCGCGGCAGCCCATTGCTGAAGTAATTTAGTGAATAGCAATAGAATATATCGGCCTGTATACGGATAATCGCGGTTTCAACCCGATGCTGCGTATTTTATGGCGAATCCAAAAGCTCCACGAAAATCAGCCGTCACTGATCCCAGGGCATCCTCGCTTTATGTTCAGTCGGTGGAAAAAGCCATGAAGGTGTTGATGGCTTTCAATGGCAGCCAGCGCCAGTTGTCCCTCTCGGACATCGCCAGCCTCACGGGCATGGACCTGAGCGCCACCCAGCGTTTCACCCATACCCTGTCGACCCTGGGCTACCTCAACAAAGACCCGGGCAGGAAATATGAGCTGTCCGCCAAGCTGCTGGATTTCACATTCCAGTACCTGGTCTCCAGCGACCTGGTCAACCGGGCAGCGCCGTACCTGCAACAACTCAGCGGTGAAACCGAAGAAGCCACCAACCTGACGGTGATGAACGATACGGACATCGTCTTCGTGCTGCGTATCGTCAGCCGTCACGTGTTCAACGCCAATGTCATCGTCGGCACCCGGCTGCCAGCATGGTGCACGGCGCCGGGCCTGGCCTTGCTGGCGACGTATCCGGACGACGAAGTGGACGATATCTTCGAGCGCAGCCAGTTTCAGCAGTACACACCGGCCACGGTGACGGATGTCGGGCAAATCCGCGCGCACATCGAACGGGTGCGCGAAGAGCGCTTTGCCCACGTCGAGGATCAATACTTCTACGGCGATATATCCACCGCAGCGGCGATCGTCGACAGCAATGGTCGCGGGATTGGGGCTGTCAACATCGCGGTGTCCCGCTCGCGCTGGGATGAAAAACGCGACATGCGTCGATACGCGGACCTGGTGATCTCGACGGCCTCTTCAATTTCGGGCAAACGGCACAACTGAGCACCGAGCATCCGTGCGCAACCGCTGCAGACGATCGAGTCTTTCACGGTGTCGGCTCGATCTGGTCCAGGTCGCGAATGTGGATGTCGATGCGGCCTTTCCCATCCGCGGTAGAGGCGCGGGCGGCGGGATGTGGGCGGCAGGGTTGTTCGAGGCCCCTGTAGTCAGCGCGTGGTGATCTGCCCATTGCGATCGAGTTCGAACACCTTGTTGCCCTGCAATGTCTCTTTGAGCCAGCGTTGCGCCTTGCCCAAGGGCCGTTGACGCGCCCATAAAAGGTCGACACCCACTTGCCAGTCCGTATGCGGGTAGGCCGAGAGTTGTAGTTCTACCCGTTCGCCGTTGGCCAGCTCACGCTGTAGGCGTTGACGGGGCAACGTCGCCCAGTCGAGCGCAGCGCGGACCATCTCCAGCAACGCCGGGTAGCTTTCCGCTTGCCCCAACTGGGTCGAGTGCAGTATTGGCTGCTGGGCAGTTTGCTCGCGTGGGCGCCGAAGGCTAGGCGTCGATGGACGTGAAGGGGGTTCTTGAACGAAGGCGAGTGTTTGATGCTGCATTTCCCCAGAACATGCAGCGCATCAAATGACTGGTTTTTCGAATCCTCGACCGGCGTCGTATGCTCGGCAGACGCCGGGAGCGTTGTACCGCCTTGATCAAACCCGGAGCATCAAGGTTTAAACATTCACCTGCCTGTCTGAAAAACTAGCGCTGCACGGCAATGCATTTGATCTCCACGAGCAGGCCCGGCCGAGCCAGTTCCGCGACACCTATACAGGTCCATGCGCAAGTGCTCCTGGGAAAAATCTCATCCTTCACTCGTCTAAAGATGGGCATGTGGCGTTGCATATCAACGTGATAAGTCGTCATTTCGACGACATCCTCAAAGTCGCAGCCACCGGTAGCCAACACGAGCCGGAGATTCTCCCACGCGGCGAAAAACTGCTGTTCAGGGTCTTCGATAACTGATAATTCCGGCGTCCGGCCTACTTGGCCGGCGCAGTAAAGCGTTTTTCCTACCTTTACCGCTGGCGCATAACCCGCTTGATCGCAAAGCAATCTCATGGCGTCTGGAACGATGATTTGACGATCAGTCATGGTCGTGGAGCTCAACGTATAAACGGATACGAAACCTAACCCAGGTGCCAGAGCGCCGTCTACTGGGGTCACGGCTCATTAAGCAACAGCAAGGGCGTGGTCGAAGCCACAACTCTGAGATTGACCCTCCTGGATGAGTTGGGACTGCATCGAACCCCTGCCGTGTAATGGATGCGTACTCTCGTTTTGTATAACAGGCACTGTCATGACTGGCAGATCAAGCCATGGCAGAGAATTGAACAGCCGCTATACCGGCCCTTGATCCTAGTGTTGGGTAGTTACTTCAAGAACGTCGGTATAGGTCACCACCACACTTTGCCCCTCTTTTAGCGCCTTGAGTTTCTGCTGAACTTCAGGCCGCTGGACATCGACAACTTTTGATTTGCCTGCGGGCCCCTCAAAGGTGACCTGGTTGTTCTTCAAATCGATGTGGGTGATCTTCAACTGCACCTGTACTTGCCGAAACGCTTCACCACCCGGATTGGGATTATCCTTGGTGGCGCGCATATCACCGACGCTCTCTCTTGCACCCGGCAGTCCTTTCTCAACGTCGGTGTCCAGGTAGGCCGCCACTGAATGCAGCACTTGCACGTTCACCTTGTCGCCAACCTTGAGATGCCCGAGGTCCTTGGCTTTGTCCGTGAGTTGCACGTGCACCTGGTGGCCTTGTGGCCCCTCGAGCACAACTTGATGTCTGGCAGCGTCGACGGCCAATACCTTAGTCACTACCTGATCTTCTTCCACGACCGCGGACAGCGGTATATCCGCTGCTAATAGCGCAAAGCTGGCAGTGGACAGCGCGACGGTCAGCGCGATGGTTGTAGCGAAAGCTTTCGGCTTCATGGGCAACATTCCGTGTCTAGAGCTGCAGGGTGGACGGCAGAGTGCGTCCGTGCGATGGAGCATAGACACAGAATGAAGGCTTGCTGCATAAAACCGCAGCGCGTTGCAGCCGTTCAAGCGGATCGACGTCTGGTTTTTTACCCCTATCGATTGTCGCGCATGATTGAAAAGTTCAGCGCAGCTGCGACGCAGAGCCATACCAGGTAGGGAAACAGGATCAATCCGGTGATGACGTCAAGTTGCAACGCCAATACCACCATCGCGGCGACAACAAGCCAAAGCACGACCAGTATCACCATGCCCGCAACGATACGATTCGCGCCAAAAAAGACCGGTGTCCATAAGGTATTAAGCGCAATCTGAGCCGCCCACAACGCCAAAACAGTCTCGCTTCCTGGCAGCAGGGTCAGGCGATATCCCGCCCAGGCAAGCAGCAGATAGATCGTCGTCCAAGCGACTGGAAAGAGCCAGTTGGGCGGCGTGAATCTGGGTTTCTGAAGCGATTGGTACCATGCACCTGGCTTGAAGATGATGCCGGTAGCGGCGGCAGCGCAGCAGGCTATGAGGAAGATATAGAAAGTCATCTGTTGTCCTTGGGCTGGAGCAGTCTGGTTTCGACCGCATTAACCTTTCAATGATTCAAGCGCGGTTTAACGTCGGTTCGTGGACGAGCGTAGCCCTTTGGAAAACTCGTCCCCTTGGCCCGTACATTAGGCGGGCCTGCGTTGCTCGAGCGGGCAATTCTCAACCATTTCACCCAATGGGAGAGACGCTGCTGTGTCACGGTGTGGCAGATTGATGATCAACACTCGAGGACTCGACATACATGAATCTGCCGTCACCCTGGCGCTTCATGGAGATTGGGGCGGATACGAGGGTCGGCATGTTCGAGAAGTTTCTCTGAAACGCATTCAACCGTTTACAGCGAAAGTGATTGGCCTGGGCACCCGTCTTGGTCTTCCCGGTGAGAGGGCGTTGCACAGATCAGTATGAGCAAATCCTTAAGCTATCGGTGTGAGAAGTCATCAATGCGCAAGCCACTCGCAATCGCGGTGCGGAGCGTTGCAACCTCGTCACATAGAGCAGACCAACCGGTCGATTAAAAGAGAGAGGCGCTCCGTAGAGCGCCTCTGACTACTGCTTACTGCAGACTAACCGTTTTGAGATCGGGCTTCTTGGCGCTTCCAATATCAATACGGCGTGGCTTGGCTTCCTCAGGTACCACCCGGAGCAGATCAATGCTCAGCAAGCCATTGGTCAGCGAGGCTCCTTGGACTTCGATGTGATCCGCCAGGCGGAACGACAGTCTGAACGCCCGTTGGGCAATGCCCTGATGCAGATAAGTCACTTCTTTTTCGTTCTCGCGTTTACCACCAGCGATGGTCAAAACACCCCTTTCAACCTGAATCTCCATATCCTCTTCAGACAACCCGGCTGCAGCA
The DNA here is from genome assembly GCF_044900785.1 of Pseudomonas sp. NPDC087358. NCBI lineage: Bacteria > Pseudomonadati > Pseudomonadota > Gammaproteobacteria > Pseudomonadales > Pseudomonadaceae > Pseudomonas > Pseudomonas sp. NPDC087358. The sequence continues at coordinate 134,780 of NZ_JBJDOA010000010.1, read as the reverse complement.
ATGACGATGCGATATTCGTTGTCACTGCGCTTCTCGATGTTATGAGGCGGATAGGCGTTAGGGGCCTCACTACGGAGCGCCGATTCGAAAAGGTCGTTGAAACGATCAAAGCCCACGGATTGACGGAACAGTGGTGCCAACGAAAGTGTAGTAGCCATAGCAAAATCTCCTGAGGTTTCTCCAAGTGATTTAAGACGCGACCCGTTTTCGGCATCGCGTGACGCAAATCTAGGATCAGGGAAAAAGGATTTCAAGAGCATCAGAAAAAAAATTTTGCGGCGAAACTACACACGCGCCACAGCGTCATAAATCCCTTATGAGCACCGTCCTTGAGCCTTGGAGCCTGAGCGCAACGGGCTTGTGCGCAGACATTGCGATCCGTTTTTGCTCAGAAGCCACAAGAGTCAAGTGGGAGGGGTGGTGTAACTTTTTTCAGGGTTTGGGCCCATCACAAGGGCCGACGGGCGATGGGCGATGGGGACGGTGGAAGCCATAAGCGCGACAGCGAAGTTCGGGGTGTCGGTGCGGGCTGACGCCTGCACCGATAAGTCATCCATTGACCGTCCCGATCAGAAGATGAACTTGAAGAGGGCAATCACTACGATCAGGCCGATCAGGAAAATGACGCCTATGGTGCCGCCTAGAAATTTAAACATGTTTTACTCTCTTTCATCGACTGGACTTGGTTTCTAGACCTACGGCGGTCGAATTTGGTTCGGTGATTTGAATCGAACGCACCCGTGCCGTTAGAGACGTGGCCAGTAGTACGGTTCGATCAGCCGATTGCGGACGCTGTGCACCAGCAGATACGCACGACTACTTGTGCTGATGCTTTCCAGGCGGGGTGAGACTTGGCGTCGCTCACGTCGAGGCGCAAACGCTCCGGTTCAACTGGCGGCGGGTAAACCAGATTTGCGAAGGCGTTTGATCTCGACTTCCCTTGTTTGAGAAAGGTCGCACCAGGCCTGAATGCAGGAAGCCAGCTCGAGCTGGCGCTTGCGAAACAGAGGGCCGGTGATGCAGCCGGCATTGAACATTTCATTCAGCCGTTCATGTGCATACCGCAGGTTCAGTTTGGCCTCCAGGCTCTGCAACTTGTATGACTCGGTATCGAACATTGCGGGCCATCTAGGTGAGTGAACGTTGGGGCAGGGCAGCGGTTCTGGCGAGGTTGGCTATTGGGCGGTGGCATCAACCTCAATCACTGCAATGATGGCGGGGGTTATAGCGTTGCGCCAGTCGTTTCGTGACCATCGACACCGCTTGCGCCGGCGAAGTCAGCGCCGTGTCTATGCAAAACGGAGCGTCGATCCACGCCTCATACTCATGCTCCAGCACCGACTGCCAGGAGGGTGGGGTCAGCCCCGGAATATCTGTCAGCCTTGATTCCACCCGACGCCGATGCTCGTGCTTATCCGAGCAAACCACTTGAATATTGACTAGCCGGACCCCCGCCTTTGTGGCGACTTCGCTCCACGCCTTACGGCTTTCGATCACCGGATTGACACAATCAACGATCACCGTGCGGCCGAGGCATAGATTACTCAGCGCAAGCTCGTTGGCGACCAGATAACCGCTACGTCCAACGTCGTGTGCAAGAGCACCTGAGTTTCGAATGGCTTGCTCTATCGTATCGATCCGAAGGTAAACGGCGCCGGTCGTGGCGACGAGATCCTTGGCGATCGTGGTCTTTCCGGTGCCAGGAACGCCGCTGAATACAATGAGCATTGCCTGTCCTTGGATGAGTGAATTGAGCCAGTATAAGCCGTGGCCAAACATGCGGTCACACCCGTCCAAGTTCAGACGGGGCAGGGCGTACTTAAGCTACCATGCGGATCTTGACCGTTCCTGCACGCAGACTCAATGAGGCTTGTGCTCGATGCTGCCCGTTTTCCGCTGCATAACGACATGGCAAACGATCAGTTCGAGCGTTCGAGTGTCCACGCTCGGATCTGCTTTCCACGGGGTCGAGGTCGACGGGCACAGCGCGGTCATCAAGGGGGCGTGTCAGCGCTATTCCGGGCGAAGGGGAAACCCCATGCCTTTACGCGTGCTCGTCAATACGCGCCGAATAGCCATCGACCGAATCGGCGTGCAGCCGAGGGTCCAAAATGCCCCAGTTGCTCTTCAACCTCGGCGGACGCGGCATTCTGCTTGAGTGCGAACATCAAGCCGAAAAAACTGGTCAGATGAGCTGACAGTCTGGAGGATTTATCCTGATTCTTCTGCCACCTGATGTTCAAGGTGTCGAGGGTAGATGCCAGCGTACTTGCGCAGACGGTCCAACCCGCAGACGGTTGGTGCAGCTCGCGCCAGCGCGAGAATACCCAGTAAATGTAGATCGACGTCGGCAGATGGCCCTCATACCACGCCAGGAACTGGTCGAACTGAAGGCTCCAGAATCTATCGAAGAACATCTCAGCCTCAACGTTGATGCGCTCCGGGGTCCAGGCTCCTGCCGACCCGCTGGCCAACTCTGCCTGTGCGACCAATAGCTCACAGCGTTTTTTCTGCATTTCGTCAAATTGCTTGTGAAAGTGGATGATGAGGTCCGCTTGCTTGTTTCGAATGCTGAAGCGCGCATTGGTATAGATGAAAACCAGTGCCAATAGCGATGTGATGATTGGCATTACCTGCCAGAAACCGATTGCGGGTTGAGTGCTCATCTTTGCTCCCAACGGACTCGACGTCAGCTCGCTTTGGTTGTGAAGGGTCTCTAAATCGCTATGAGCATAGACCTCAACCGCCACTCGGTGCGTCAAGAGGTCGCCTTCGCGCAACATCCGCGACCGGCGGCCAGTGGCTGATACCTGCCGGTCACCAGTGGCGGCATTTGAAGCGATATCGCGGTCACTCCCCCAATGCCACCCGCAGCATGCGAGCCCTGGTTCAACTCACTGGCGATCACCTGATGGTCGCTCGCTGTTGCGCATTTGCACCAGAGCACGGCTGATTCGAGACCAGGCACAGCACGACATTTTTCAGCGTCTCTCCCAAGGCAGGCTCAGTGGTATCCAGGGTGTACCACTGGGCCTGTCCGAAGAGAATGGCGATCACCGTATTGGCGACCGGGCAGAGGTGAGTGCCTAGGGTTGCATCGGGTCGGTATTGGTCCGTGATGATGGCGTTCAGAAGCGACGCATAAGTATTTTTCAACTGGATGATCCGTTGCTTTTGTGACTCGTCCAGATTGCAGAATTCATGGGTGATCAGGGTTAATTTGTACTTTTCAGTGATGCTGAAGTCGACAAAGGTCTGAATAAACAGATCCACGCGTTTGCGAGGGCTGCGGATGGCTTTCACGCGGCATGTCGTGTTCAACAGTAACTGCGCGAGCGCGGCCTCCATAAGTTCGAACAACAGGGACTGCTTGTTCTCGATATGGTGGTAGAGCGATCCTGCCTGCAAACCCAGATAGCTCGCCAGGTCACGCAAGCCGACGGCCTGAAAGCCACGAGTGGCAAAGAGTTCAATGGCCCCGCTGAGTACTCGATCGCGTGCGCTGGGTTTTGGATTGGCCAAAGCGATGGTCATTTGCAAGTGCATCCGTCAGTTGGACAGTGAGGGCACGTGTACTTTTCCTGGACGCGAGCGGCGTTCCCTTATCCCGGGTGGCGATAACCGGTTGCTGATGCATGCCTTGCCGTGCGCACCAGTAAAAGCACCGCGCAAATCACCGGCAGATTCACCAGCAGCAATGAATAGCGCAGCGACTCTTGCCCAAACAGCGGCAGCAACAAGTCACTGAACAGTCCAGTGACCAATGGCCCGACGCCGACCCCGAGCAGGGTGCTGACGATGGTTTGCAACGCCATGGCCGTTCCGCGGCGCCCGGGTGGCACCAGTTGGCTGACAAGATTGTAGGACGGAGCGACCCACCACACGGCAAAGAAGGAATACAGCGCACACCAGAGCATTGCACCCGGAATCGGGACATCCCCCAGGCGCAGCAAAATGGAGTCAGACCAGAGCAGATAGGGGACCAGTGCACAGACGGCCGCCAGGTGGCCCAGCACCGGAATGGAAACTTGCCAGTGGGGGTCACGGCTGCACAGACGATCACTCAACCAGCCACTGAACAGGCCGCCGATTCCGGCGCAAATGCCGCAGGTCAGCCCAACCAGCAAGCCGGCATGTTGCAGTGACAAGCCGTGCGAGCGCACCAGAAAGCTGGTGTTCCACATGCCCACGGCGTATGAACTGAGCGTGGCCAGGCCGCCAGCGAGGATCAGACAGCGGTAGGCCGGCAGCGCCAGCAGATTGCGTGATTCGGCGCCGATGCCCAGTAGCGCGGGCTGCGCCGCGGCGTGCGGCGTGACATCCCATCGACCGCGCTGCGGATCGCGCACGAAAAAGGCCAGGATCGTGCTGAACACCAGCGCAGGCATACCAAGGGCAATGAATGCGCTGCGCCAGCCGTAGTGCTCCACGACCCAGGCACCGACACTCAAGCCGATGATCGAGGAAAACGTAGGTGCGGCTGTGAAGCAGCTGATGGCAAATGAGCGGCGTTGGGGCGGATACAGATCGGCGATCAGCGACAGTGAAGCCGAAGTCGTCGGTGATTCGCTGACAGCCACCAGCATTCGCGCAACGGCCAAGGCAACGAAGCTTCCAGCCAGGCCGCAGAACATGGTCGCCATCGCCCACAGCAAGCAGGCAATTGCCAGCAGGCGGATTCGCGGCAGGCGGTCTACCAACCGCCCCGCAGGCAGCCCCATGAGCGCATACACCGCGGCGAATGCCAGGCCCGAGATCAGGCCGATGGCGGTGTCGCTCACGGCGAACTCGGACTTGATCGGCTCGACCATCACCGCCAGTATCTGGCGGCCGACGAAGTTGCCGGCAAATACCATGGCCAGCAACCCCAACAAACCATGACGGCCCCAATCGAGCCTGGCCGGTGGCAGCAGGCCTGCGCGAGCAGTCATCGCGGTGCCCATAAATCAGGCAGGCCGGGGTCACTGACCACGATCAAACGCTTGAGCAATACCTTCAAGGCCTGCGCATCTGCGGCCCCGAGCCTGACCGAAAGGTCTTCTTCGACTGCCTTGGCCAGCGCAAGCTGATGCAGTGACACTTCGCGGCCCTGAGCGGTGAGGACAAAACGCAGCGCATGGGCCGGGCCCTCGAACGCCACCAGACGCTGGTGTTCAAGAAACCGCATGCCTGCCAGCGTCACCAGGCGGCCGGTGTAGCTGACGAACGTATTGATTTCTTCAAGGGTAATGTTGTCGCGGATGCACAGAATCGACAGCACGAAAAAAGTCTGTTCGTCGAGTTGCTGACTGTTCAGGAGCTCGCGCAGGGCGTTGAGGACCTGGTAATGCGCACGCCCCAGCAGATAACCGAGCAAGTCCTCGGTATAACTGCACTCCGGGGGTGGCGGCGTGGTCGCCAGGCGCAGCTCGCTGCGGGGCTTGCGCGTGGCCAGGGCGTATTGACCACTCTGGAAGGCCAGAGGCGCCCGGTCGCTGTGGTCGAAGGCCAGTACTTCGCCGACAAAGATTACATGGTCGCCGCCTTCGTACTGGAACGCGGTGCGACACTGAAAGCGTGCCGTGCAGTCCTGCAGCAGCGGCGCCTCGCTGACCCCGTTATCCAGACTGATCTCGGCGAACTTGTCTTCGCCCTGGGTGGCGAAGCGTCCCGACAGCGTCTCTTGCTCGGTGGACAGCACGTGCACATTCCAGTGCTTGCCACTGCTGAAGACCGGCAGGCTGCGCGCCTGCTTGGACAGACTCCAGAGCACCAGCGGGGGGTTGAGCGAAACCGAGTTGAAACTGTTGGCGGTGATGCCCACCGGCAAACCGTCCTCGGTCTGGGTAGTGATAATCGTAACCCCGGTGGTGAACGTACCCAGCGCGGCACGAAAGGCCTGGGGATCGAAGCTGATGTCTTGCATTGCCATGGCTGGCCTCATTGATCAGAGGTTTTCGTATGGCCATTGTTGGGCGTTTGCAGGTGTTGAACATCGTCTCAACGGACTAACACTATTGCGCTGTCTGGTCCGATTGGACGAGGCATTGCGGGTATCCCCCGGCTAGTGTGGCGCCCAGCGCATCGGGCGCTTAACGGCCATCGAGCCAGCCTGCAAGGGGATAACAATGAGTTCAGCCACGTCTTGCGTCGAAAACCTTTCCAGTCTGCTGGCGCGACAGAAAAGCGCCTTTGTCAGCGCAGGGAGTGTCAGTGCCGACACGCGTCGTCAGCGCCTCCAGCAAGTGATCGACCTGTTGGTGGGTCATCACGGGGCATTGACCCGGGCCATGGACGAGGACTTTGGCGGGCGGCCCGCTGGCTTCTCCCTGATGAATGACGTACTGGGTGCGCTGGCCTCGCTCAAATATGCCCGTGACCATTTGCAGGAATGGATGCAGGACCAACCGCGCGAGGTGTTCAGCCCCTATGACCAACTGGGCGCCACGGCCTGGGTCATGCACCAGCCCAAAGGTGTGGTGGGTATCCTCGGCACCTGGAACGCGCCGTTGTACACCTTGTTCAGCCCGTTGGCGTCGGTGCTGGCGGCTGGCAACCGGGCCATTCTCAAACCATCGGAAGTCGTGCCGCGTACGGCGGAGCTGGTGGCGCGCCTGTGCGCCGAACACCTTGACCCGTTAGTGGTGGCGGTGGTCAACGGCGGGCCGGAGCTGGGCGAGGCCTTCAGCAGCCACGCCTTCGATCACCTGGTGTTCACCGGCAGTACTGCGGTGGGCAAAAAGGTGATGGCCAATGCCGCAAAAAACCTGGTGCCGGTGACCCTGGAGCTGGGCGGCAAGTCGCCGGTCATCATTTCCCGCACCGCCGACCTGAATAAAGCCGCTTTGAGCCTGGCCGCAGGCAAGGCCAGTAACGGCGGGCAGATTTGCATCAATCCGGATCTGGTCTACGTGCCCAAGGCGCAACTGGAACCTTTTCTTGATGCGTTGCGCGGCGCTTACCGCGATCTTCATCCGACAGTGGCTGGCAATCCGGATGTGGTGGCAGTGGTCAACGAACGTCATCTGCAGCGGGTCGAGGGTTTGATCGAGGATGCCGATGTGCGGGGTGCGCGCATCGAAAGCCTGCCCGAACCGCTGGCGGTGGATGTCGGTGACCGTCGCCGACCGTTGCGGGTGGTGGTCGATCCCGCCCCGGACAGCCTGATCATGCATGAGGAAATTTTCGGCCCGGCCATGGTCGTGCTCGGTTACGACGACGTCGATCAGGTCATCGCCCAGATCAACGCCGGGCCGCGTCCCCTGGCGCTCTACTACTTCGGTGAAGATGAACAGGAGCAACGTCGGGTGCTGGGTCACACCTTGTCCGGCGGGGTCACCATCAACGACGTAATGATGCATGCGGCGCTGCACGATGCGCCGTTTGGCGGTGTCGGTGCCTCGGGCATGGGCCACTATCATGGCCGCGAAGGTTTTCTGCAGTTCAGTCACCTGCGTGCGGTGTTCAAGGCGCCGGCCCACGATCCACGTCGCGAGTGGGGCCTGTTGCCGCCCTACGGTGAACACTTCCTGGCGGCCATGCTGGCAGGGGTCACTGCCGACTGACGGCAGGCCCTGCCATCCGCGATACTCCGTTATTCAGACATATGACAACAATAATCAATCAGGTCGCGACCACTACCATGGACAATTACGGACATCCCCCACTCAACGCAGCTACTGCTCCCGAAACAGGCTGGCCGCGTCGCAGCGTGCTCAAGGCCGGCGCGCTGGCCGTTGGCGTCGGCCTGCTGGGGCGTTTCGCCGATGCCCGCGCAGCAGGTCTTTCGGCCAGCGATTATCAGGCGATGGACGCCTGGGCCATGGGTCAGGCGATCCGCAGCGGCGAGCTGAGCGCCGAGGACCTGCTGGCGGCGGCGCTGGCGCGCTGCAGCGCAGTCAATCCCAAGGTCAACGCGGTGAACATGCTGCATGAAGCCTATGCGCGCAGCTTGCTCGACCGACGTCGCGCGGCGGGGACTCACAATCAAGGCGCGCTGGCAGGCGTGCCATTGTTGATCAAGGACCTCAATACGCCCCTGCAGGGCACCATCACCAGCAACGGTTCGCGGCTGTTCAAGGACTCGCCGCCGGCGACTCGCACCAGCACCCTGATCAGCCGCTACGAGCAGGCGGGTGCGGTGCCATTCGGCAAGACCACCTGTCCCGAGTTCGGCTTGACCACCACCACCGAATCCCTGGCCTGGGGTCAGACCCGTAATCCGTGGAACCTCGCCATGAGCGCGGGCGGTTCCTCCGGGGGCGCGGCAGCGGCGGTGGCGGCCGGGATTGTGCCGGTGGCCCATGCCACCGATGGCGGCGGTTCGATCCGCATCCCGGCTTCGTATTGCGGTCTGGTGGGGCTCAAGCCCAGCCGTTATCGCACGCCCAGCGGGCCGCTGCATTACGAAGGCTGGTTTGGCGCCAGTGTGGCCAATGTGGTCTCACGCACGGTACGCGATACCGCGCTGTTCCTGGACGCCGGGCAAGGCCATGAGGCGGGCAGCGCCTATTGGTGCCCACCGCTGGTCCGACCCTATGCACAAGAGCTGCAGCGTGAGCCGGGCAAGCTGCGCGTGGCGGTGGTGCGCCAGTCGCTGACCGGCGCCCCTCTGGAGCCGGCGATTGCCGCAACCCTGGAACAGACCATCAAGCAGCTGCTGGCGCTGGGGCACGAAGTCGAGGAGTTGACGCTGACGATTGACCCGCGTCAGCTGTTCGGCGCCCATGGCACGGTCATTGGTACCGCGCTGCGGAGCCTGATCCAGGACCGTGAACAGATGCTTGGACGGGCTGCTACCACGCAAGACCTGGAGCGCATCACCCTGGTCAACCTCGAACGCTGGAAGGGCACCAGTGGGGCGGACTTGTATCGCGCCCGCCAGTCGTTCGAGAGCATCGGCGCCGAGATGGAGCGGCACTTCGAGCGCTACGACGTTATCTTGTCGCCCGTGACCGGCAGCGTGACGCCCAAGCTGGGCCTGCTGTCCCTGGATCAGCCCTGGGACAGCTACGTGCAACATGCCATGGGCAGCGCCGGGTATACCGTGCTGGCCAATGTCAGTGGACAGCCAGCCATCTCACTGCCTCTGGGCCAGAGCGACGACGGCTTGCCGGTGGGCATGATGTTCACGGCGAGCATGGGAGCAGAAGACGTCTTGCTGCGCCTGGCCAGCCAGCTGGAACAGGTCCATCCGTGGGCAGCGAGACGCGCTGTGGTGTAAACCCGCCCTGTAAGCCTCCCTGGCCTGCGCCCGCCCTTGGATGCGTTCCGAGGGAGGGCAGGTCCTAGTCCACTTTGACGATGAGCCCATCCCCCGCAGCGCTGATCATGGGCTGCACTCCGCCAGCGGGCCCGCTGCGTCGCCGGCGGTTTTCTTTCTGACCTCAGCTAATGGCATAACAATAATGACGGCTCAAGTTCAGTCACAGGACCATTACGACGTGATTGTCGTCGGTTCGGGCGCAGGCGCGATGACTTCGGCGGTGTTCCTCTGCGACCAGGGTCTGAGTGTCCTGGTGGTGGAAAAAAGCGACCAGTATGGCGGCACCTCGGCCATCTCCGGCGGCGGCATCTGGATCCCCAACAACCACTATTTCGCTCGCCTGCGCGGCAAGGACAGCTACGCAGCGGCGCTGACCTACCTCAGGGCGGCAGCGGGCGAGCATGTCGATGACGCGCGCCTGCGCGCGTATCTGGACAACGCGCCGAAGATGATCGAACAACTGACCCGCATCAGCCGGGTGCGCTATGCGGTGGCGGCTCAATACCCGGATTATTACCCGCACTTGCCGGGGGCACTTGCCGGTGGGCGTACCCTTGATCCGGAGTTATTCGACACCAGTCTGCTGGGCGAGGAACTGGTCAATCTGCGCAAGCCGTCGCCTTCGACCCTGCTCATGGGGCGCATTGCCTGGACCGCGCGCGATGCGCACAAAGCCATGGCCCGCAGTTTCGGCTGGCGTCTGCTGATCATGAAATTGATGCTGCGCTACAAGCTGGATTTCAAATGGCGCCGCAAGAGCAAGATGGATCGCCGTGCTTCTCTGGGCAGTTCCCTGGTCGCTTCGCTGCGCCGCTCGCTGATGGATCGCAATGTGCCGCTGTGGCTCAACACCGATTTCTCCGGTCTGATCAACGATAACGGACGGATCGCCGGCATTACCGTGCAGCAGGGCGGGACCGAGCGACACCTGTATGCGCGGCACGGGGTCATCCTGGCCAGCGGTGGGTTCGAGCAGAACCAGGCTTTGCGCGATCAGTACCTGCCCAAGCCGACCCGGGTGGCATGGAGTGCGACGCCGCCGGGCAATAACACCGGTGCGGCACTGCAAGCCGGGATGTCCCATGGCGCGGCCACCGCGTTACTGGATTGGGGCTGGTGGGCACCGACCATTGCCGTGCCGGGAGAAGACAAGCCCAGGGGTATCTTCGCCGAGCGCGCTTTCCCCGGCGCTATCGTGGTCAACGGCCAGGGGCAGCGCTTTGTCAACGAAGCCGCGCCGTATCTGGAGTTCGTCGATGCGATGCACAAGGACAACCAGAAAACCGGCGGTCAATCGGTGCCGGCCTGGGTGATCTTCGACGCGCATTTCCGCTTCAACTACGCCATGGGTCCGATGATGCCGGGCCAGGTCATGCCCGATGGCCGCCTGCGCAAGGAGTGGCTGGGTAACCTGTACTGGAAGGCCGACACCCTGGACGGTCTGGCGGCGCAGATTGGCATCGACAGCGCCGGGCTGCAAGACACCGTGAGCACCATCAACGGCTACGCGCAATCCGGCGTGGACCTGGACTTCGACCGTGGCGGTAACGTCTTCGACCGTTATTACGGCGACTGCAACGTCAAGCCCAACCCTTGCCTGGCGCCGCTGCGCAAGGGCCCGTATTACGCCATGCGCCTGGACGCCGGAGACATCGGCACCAAAGGCGGCCTGCTGACCAATGAGCACGCTCAGGTGGTGCGCGATGACGGCTCCACCATCGCCGGGCTGTACGCCATCGGCAACTGTTCTGCATCGGTTATGGGCACCAGCTATCCGGGCGCCGGTGGCACCCTGGGGCCAGCAATGACCTTCGGCTATGTCGCCGCCAAGCACCTTGCCAGCCAACGCTAGGAGTCCGTGATGTCAATGTCCAACAACCTTCCCTGCACAGAGGTACTGCCGCCTTTGCAGGTGCCCGACAGCGCCAGCGTGTCCTGGGACCAACACTGCGACGTACTGGTGGTCGGCTGGGGAGCGGCCGGGGCCTGTGCTGCCCTGGAAGCTCGCGCTCAGGGCGCTGATGTGCTGATCGCCGACCGCTTCAACGGTGGTGGCGCCAGCGCCAAGAGTGGCGGGGTGGTGTACGCCGGGGGTGGTACCCGCCACCAGCAGGCAGCCGGTTTCAGCGATAGCCCCGAAGCCATGTTCGACTACCTCAAGCACGAAACCCAAGGCGTGATCAGCGACGACACGCTGCGGCGTTTTTGTGCCCGGAGTGTGGACAATCTCCAATGGCTTGAGGGTCATGGCGCGCCTTACGCGCATCAGATGCCGCCGGGGGGCAAGACCTCGTACCCGCCCGATGGCTACTTCCTCTATTACTCGGGTAACGAGTTGGTGCCCGATCACAGCGGTCCCTTGCCACCGGCGCCGCGCGGTCATCGTACGGTGGGGAAAGGCCAGGGCGGCGCGGTGCTTTACGCCCACCTCAAGGCTGCGTGCCTGAGGAACGGAGTTCGACCGCTGCTGCAGGCGGCTGCGCGGCGCTTGCTGACGGATCCGCAGGGGCGGGTGCTCGGTGTCGAGTTCTGGTGCATGCCTGAAGGCAGCAAGGAGGCGCGGTTGCATGCCCGCCTGGCGGCACGCGCCGAGCGCTTGCAGAATTTCGTTCCCAGGTATTGCGACACGCTGCGGCGCAAGGTCTGCCAGCTTGAACGCGATTTTGCCCGGCCACGACGGGTGCTGGCTCGCAAAGGGGTGATCCTGAGCACCGGTGGCTTCATCTTCAATCGGCAGATGATCGAGCAGTTCGCGCCCAGGTTCCGGCGCAACTTCAAGGTCGGTGCCACCGGCTGCGATGGCAGCGGATTGCGCCTGGGCGCCAGTGTCGGGGGCCAGGGCAGCGGCCTGGAGCGTGTTTCGGCATGGCGCTTTCTCAACCCGCCCTACAGCTGGCACAAGGGGATCGTGGTCAATCGGGAAGGGCTGCGGTTTTGCAACGAAGAGGTCTACGGCGCCACCCTGGGTCAGCCTTTGATGGAAGAGCAGGGTGGCAAGGCATGGCTGGTGCTCGATGCGCCGTTGCGCAAAAAGGCCATTGGCGAGGCGTTGTTCGGCGGCTACTGGTGGTTTCAGAGTTTTCCGGCCTTGGCCCTGATGCTGTTCAAGGTTCGCAAGGGCAACAGTGCAAGCGAGTTGGCCACTGCCACGGGTATGAATCCGGCCGTGCTCAGTGCCTCGTTGCTGGCGGCCAACGCCGCTGCACGTGGCGAGGCTGCCGATCCCTTCGGCAAGTCCGAGGCCGGGCGGCAAGCACTGGATCAGGGGCCGTTCTATGCCTGCGACATTTCCGTGACCAATCCGGTTTTTCCACTGGGGGCGCTGACCTTGGGTGGCCTGCGGGTCGATGAACTCAGCGGCGCGGTGCTGGACGAACACGGTCAGCCGATCGCCGGCCTGTACGCCGCCGGGCGCACGGCCCTGGGCATTCCTTCGCATCTGTACATCAGCGGTCTTTCCCTCGCCGACTGTGTGTTTTCCGGTCGGCGTGCTGGCGCTGCCGTCGCCTGTGGCGAGCATGCCGAACAACCCCACGCGATCGAGATGACATGATGACCGACCAATGCACCAAGCGTTTTTGATTCTGGCCGCAGGCCTGTAGGAGCGGGCTCGTCCCGCGAGCTGCCGGGCACCGGCAGTAAATCCAGACAGCTCGCTGTGTCAGGTACAGCACGTTTCCAGGGTCCACTGCCGCTTCGCGCCAGATCGTTGGCAAGCCAACTCCCACGCCCTCCGGGCAGAAGCGGGGCATCCGGCATCGCACCTTAGATGCTGCACTCCCAGAGCCCCAACCTCTACAACCGATACGCCGAGCGTTTTTGATTCTGGCCGCAGGCCGTGGGAGCGGTGCTTGCCCGCGATCTGCCGGGCACCGGCAGTAAATCCAGACAGCTTGGCCGTGTCAGGTACAGCACGTTTCCAGGGTCTACTGCCGCTTCGCGCCAGATCGTCGGCAAGCCAACTCCCACGCCCTCCGGGCAGAAGCGGGGCGGTGTCCGT